>JANOKA010000235.1:0-14312 GCA_031418995.1 Sphingomonadales bacterium
TGCTGGCGCAAAAACGCAAGAATATCGCGTGCGTGGGTGATGATGACCAGAGCATCTATTCATGGCGCGGCGCAGAAGTGGCGAATATCCTACGGTTTGAAAAGGATTTTCCCGGCGCAAAAGTCATCAAGCTGGAGCAGAATTACCGTTCCACGCCGCACATACTGGCAGCCGCATCCGGGCTGATCGATGCCAATTCGGAGCGGCTGGGCAAGACGCTTTGGACCGAATTGGACGACGGCGAAAAGGTACAGGTTATCGGCGTGTGGGACGGTCCCGAAGAGGCGCGGCGGGTGGGCGAAGAGATAGAGGCGGCGCAGCATAAGGGCGTGACGCTGGACAATATCGCTATCCTTGTGCGCGCGCAGCACCAGACACGCGAGTTTGAGGACCGCTTCATTTCCATCGGGTTGGCGTATAAAATCGTCGGCGGTTTTCGTTTTTATGAACGCGCCGAAATCCGCGATGCCATTGCGTATTTGCGTATCGTCAATCAGCCCGCCGATGATCTGGCATTTGAACGCATCGTCAACACGCCCAAGCGCGGCATCGGTGACAAGGCCGTGGGCAAAATCCACATCATCGCACGCGCCGCTGGCATACCCTTGTCCGCCGCCGCCGCGCAGATGACGGGTACCGACGAGATGACGGGTAAGGCGCGGGTGTCGCTGGCCGGATTGGTCGCCAACATCACCAATTGGCGCGAAATGGCCACAACCATGACGCCGTCTGCATTGACGCAGCAAATTCTGGACGAGTGCGGCTATACTGGAATGTTGCAAGCCGAACGCAGCGTCGAGGCATCGGGGCGTCTTGAAAATCTGACCGAGCTAACCCGCGCGATGGAAGAATATGAAACGCTCGGCGATTTTCTGGAACATGTCAGTCTGGTCATGGATAATGAGGCGCAGAATAGTGGACCGCAAATCACGATCATGACGATCCATGCCGCCAAGGGTTTGGAGTTTCACAACGTGTTTCTGGTCGGGTGGGAAGAAGGCGTGTTCCCGTCGCAGCGGTCACTGGACGAAGGCGGTCTGGCCAGTTTGGAAGAAGAACGCCGCTTGGCCTATGTCGCGATCACACGGGCACGCACCAAATGCACCATATTACATGCCGCCAACCGCCGGATTTACGGCCAGTGGACATCCAGCATCCCATCGCGGTTCATCGGCGAATTGCCCAAGGACCATATCGAGGCGCAGGACAGCATGGCGGGCGGCGCATCCATGTGGCGCGCCAATTGGAGTGAACGCGAGGATCCGTTCGCGCATCTCGCCGCCGCCAACCATGGCCGCAGCAACGCACGCGGCCCGGGTTGGAAACGCGCCGCGACGGCCGGAGGCTTCAACACTGTCCCCGCCCGCACACCGGAAAACACCCGCAGCGCCGCCAGTTTCGCGCAGCCAGGCCGCAAGGATTTGGCAATCGGCATGCGCGTCTTCCACGAAAAATTCGGCTACGGTGAGATAATGGAGATAGAGGGCAACAAGCTGGAAATCGAATTTGACACCGCGGGCAGCAAACGGGTGATGGATAGTTTTGTGCGGGTAGGATGAGTTAGGAAGTTGCATTCGGCTAGCGCAGGATGAGGACCGCTAACCCATCCGTCCTTCCCCCTTCATCGCCGCCGAAAACGTAAATTCCTGTGGATGGATGGTTTGTCCCCCCTTGGCGCGCAAACAATCCGCCGCTAACGCTAGGTTCCAATGTCTGACATTATTGATACCGATATTCCAGAAGACCCGTTTGACGCCATCGTTGATGCGCCATTTGATGCGGCGCTGTCCGAACGGTATTTGATCTATGCGATGTCGACGATTACGGCGCGGTCGCTGCCGGATTTGCGTGATGGGTTGAAACCTGTGCACCGCCGTTTGTTATGGGCGATGCGGCTGTTGAAACTGGACCCCGCCAATGGATATAAAAAATGCGCGCGGGTTGTTGGCGATGTCATTGGTAAATATCATCCGCACGGCGACCAGTCGGTATACGACGCGATGGTACGGCTGGCGCAAACATTTTCGCTACGCTATCCACTGGTCGACGGGCAGGGCAATTTTGGCAATATCGACGGCGATAACGCAGCGGCGTACCGGTATACCGAAGCGCGGCTGACCAAGACCGCTATCGAGTTGATGAACGGTCTGGATGAAAACGGTGCGGATTACCGCCCGACCTATAATGGTGAGGACGAAGAGCCAGAGGTTATGCCCGGCCTGTTCCCCAATCTGCTCGCCAACGGGGCCAGCGGGATTGCGGTGGGCATGGCGACCAGCATCCCGTCGCACAATGCCGCTGAAGTGCTGGACGCAGCCATGCTGCTGATCGACGAGCCGGGCGCAACCCACGCGCAGTTGATGGAGATTGTGCAAGGGCCAGATTTTGCGACGGGCGGCATATTGGTCGATGGCAAGGACGTAATCAGCAACGCATATGAAACCGGACGCGGCGCAATGCGGGTACGGGCGCGTTGGCATAAAGAAGATGAAGGGCGCGGCACGTGGGTCGCGGTCATCACCGAAATTCCGTATCAGGTGCAAAAGGGCAAACTGATCGAGGCGATAGCCAATTTGATCGGCGATAAAAAATTGCCGATACTGGCCGATGTGCGCGACGAGTCTGACAGCGAAATTCGCATCGTTTTGGAACCTAAAACGCGCAATATCGATCCCGAAGATTTGATGAACGCGTTATACCGGATGACCGATTTGGAAACGCGGTTTTCTTTGAATATGAACGTACTGGATGATCGCCGCACACCCCGTGTTATGGGGCTGGGCGAGGTTTTGCGCGAATGGCTGCGGCACCAGATCGAGGTGTTGATTCGCAAATCGCAGCACCGTTTGGAGAAAATTGACGGGCGGCTCGAACTGCTTGGCGGGTATATCATCGCGTTTCTTAATCTGGACCGGATTATCGAGATTATCCGCAACGAAGATGAGCCGAAGCCGGTGATGATTGCCGAGTTCCAGCTGTCCGACCGACAGACCGAAGCGATCCTGAATATGCGGCTGCGTAGCTTGCGCAAGTTAGAGGAAATGGAGCTGCGCCGCGAGTTGGATGCGTTGACGGTGGAACGTGAAGATCTGGTCAAACTGATCGAAAGCCCGGCGCGGCAACGCACACGGATGAAGCGCGATTTGACTGCGCTTCGCAATGCATATGGTCCCGATACACAGCTTGGCAAACGCCGCACGACATTGGAAGAAGCCGGCGCTGCGCGGGAGATTTCCCTGGAATCGCTAATCGAAAAAGAACCCGTCACCGTCATTATGTCCAAACGCGGCTGGATCAAGGCGATGAAGGGCCATGCTGATTTGTCGGCGCAAAAGGATTTCAAATTCAAAGAAGGCGATGGCCCCGCTTATGCGTTTCATGCGCAGACGACGGACAAGATACTGGTCGCCACCGCCAATGGCCGTTTTTACACGATTGGCGCGGACAAATTGCCGGGTGCGCGCGGATTTGGTGAACCGCTGGGCACGATGATCGATATTGAAGGCGGCAACGATATCGTCGCGCTCTTACCCGCCAGCGCTGATGGCCGGATGCTGCTGGCGTCTTCCAATGGCAAGGGCTTCATCGCCAAAATGTCTGAAGTGATCGCTGAAACACGCAAAGGGCGGCAAGTTGTTAACGTCAAATCCCCGGCGCGTTTGTCCGTGGTGCGCACCGCGCCGCCGGAACCTGTCAGCGAAGAGGCAATGAAAAACGAATATGTGGCAGTGGTCGGGGATAACCGGAAACTTGTCGCATTCCCGCTAATGGAACTGCCTGAAATGGCAAAAGGGCAGGGGGTAACGCTGCAACGGTATAAAGACGGCGGACTTGCTGATGCGATATGTTTCCGCATGAGCGAAGGGTTAAGCTGGACCATGGGCGGCGATAGCGGGCGAACACGCACGGAAAACGATATGTCACTTTGGCGCGTGGCGCGCGGCGCAGCGGGCCGTTTGCCGCCCAACGGTTTCCCGCGAAATAACAAGTTCGATTAGTCAGGATCAGCGCGGAAGGACGGGTATGCAGGACATAGCGCAAGCCATTGGCCCCGATGCGCGCACCGTGCGCGAACGGGTATTGTCCGCAATTGCCGTCATCCTGCTGCACCTGGTCATCGGTTATCTGCTGCTGGTAGGATTTGGCGTCGACATCGCCGAAACCACGCGCAGCATACTAAAAGTGTATAATGTCACCGCCGCGCCGCCGCCCGCCGAACCACCGCCCGAACCCGCTAAAGCAAAGGTAGAGGAACCAACGGGCGCCGCTTCTGCCGCAAATATCAAGTCAAAGGCCGCCCCTAAAGAAGCACCAAAGCCCAATGTCGTCCTCAAAATTAAACCGCCCGAACCCGCAGCACCCAAAGCCGGAATTGGCAATGATGCATCCGCTGGCAACGCAAATCAGGTAGGCAGCGGAAGCGGTTCAGGCGGACAGGGCGATGGCAGCGGTGCAGGAGGACGCGGCACTGGCGGCGGATCGGCGGTTGCGGCACGTGCGGTGTACCAGTCGGGCCGGATCAGCAACAAGGATTATCCCAAGGGCGCTGCAAAAGCCAAAATTGGCGGCACAGTCACCGCTTATTTCACGGTGCTGCCTTCGGGAAGGGCTGCAAATTGTTCAATTAAAAAGTCGAGCGGCAATGCCGAACTGGATGCGACAACGTGCCGCCTGATCGAAAATCGTTTCCGCTATACCCCCGCGCGGAACCGTGACGGGCAAGCAATTGAGGATCAAACCGGATGGCAACAAACATGGTGGCTGGAAACTGGCGGCGGCAAACGGGTGACGGATTGACGTTTGCCGTAGGGGAATAATCAAGCTGATTGTCATTGGTCAATATTAACCTTCTATTATTCATGAAATTAGAGACAAAAATTTACATATCTGCGTTACGTCAGCCAAATGAAAATGTGGGGCAGCCAAAATTTCGCGAATAGATCGCCAGTGCGTTATGATGTGCGCAGCCCGAACACGATGCCTGTTCTACCCTTTTTTCCGATGGCAAGAGTTGAGGCGCAATATGCATGGGTGTCTTCATTACCCATAGCTGCCGCCGTTTTTTCACATGAAAATGATGCAATAACGCAAATCGCCTCCAATCAGCAATTTGACAGTATTGTACACGGCGAACACCGGGAGGCCGGGCTGGATATGGCCGAGTTCGCGCTGCGGATTGACGCGATTGTTCGGGATAACAGGCAGTCGCATTTTGAGTGTTGGCAATCATCCGACCCGGTAAACCGCCGAGAGTTGGAGATAAATATCGCTCGTTTCGGGGAGCGACAGGATAAATTCCTGTTCTCGCTTGTCGACCGTACAGCCGAAGCAACCAGCCGGAGCAATTTGCGGCGGGAGATGTTGAGCGATAGCTTGACCGGGTTTTACAACCGCAGTGGGTTTGAAGAAGAGGTGGAAAACGCGCTTGCCAAACTGACCAGCGCGAAACCGGCGTCTGCCGGCAATGCCCATTATGCGATCATCCTTATCGATCTCGCCCGGTTTAGTCTGGTGAACGAATCTGTGGGCGCGTTGGCGGGAGATGAGCTGATTATCACCGTCGCACGGCGCCTGTATTCGCGGGTGCGGCGCAACGAGATATTGGGCCGTTTGGGCGGGAATGAATTCGCTCTTTTCGTTGATCTGGACAATGCAGGGGAATGCGTCAAAACAATAGCGCAGCGATTAAGTGAGGCGTTGGCAGAGCCATGCCAGTTATCGGGTCTTGAAATTCAGGTTGAATGCGCGTTTTCAGCTGCCGTCGGCAATGTGTCTGGTGACGATCCGTCAGACATTATCCGGTTTGCGCAAATTGCCTTGAAACGGGCAAAGGCCAGCAAACGGTTTGAACTCTATTCCGCTGGCGGTGTGGACACATCGCGTCACCGTTTCTCGATTGAAACCGATCTGCGCCGGGCATTGCAAAATGACGAACTGGAACTGCATTATCAACCATTGATGGATATGAAGACAGGCCAGATTAACGGATTTGAGGCACTTGCACGCTGGCAGCATCCCGATCTAGGCTTTATTTCACCGATAGATTTTATCCCGGTGGCCGAAGAAAGCGGATTAATCGTGCCGCTGGGCCGATGGGCCCTCGAACAAGCCGCGCGAACGATTAGCGATTGGGATAGCCGCGCTGCGGGGGAATTGCCGTTCAAAATCTCGGTCAACATGTCAGCGGTACAATTGCTGCGCGATGATGTGGTTGACGCGGTATCGGGCGCGCTGAAAGGCGCAGGCATTTGCGGCAGCCGGATGACGATTGAGCTAACCGAAAGTGCGTTTGTGTCTGATCCCGATGGAGCCAAGCGGATATTGAACGCACTGAAATCGCTCAATACCAATTTGGCCATGGATGATTTTGGTACCGGATATTCCAACTTGGCCTATTTACAGCAATTGCCGATTGATGTGCTGAAAATTGATCGCAGTTTCATCAACGGCATGTTGGAAAACAGAGATAAGCGGGCGATTGTCCGCACGGTTTTGTCCTTGGCCCGCGCCCTTGGAATGCAAACAACTGCAGAGGGCATTGAAACCCAAGCAACATCGGATGCATTGAAAAAACTGGGTTGTTCGGTGGGGCAGGGATATTATTATGCGCGGCCCTTAACCGCCGAAGCGGCTTATATCTTTTTGGCCGACAGCAGGGCCAGCGCCAATTCCTGATCGACAAGGGCGTCAAATTGCGCCGCAACAGGAAACCCGTTTTCTGCCCATTTTTTCTCGATTGATTGTAATGTGCGCGCAACCAAAGGCCCGGCGGTCAAGCCGCGTTTAATAAGCTGTCCGCCCTTGAACGGAAATGCCGGAACGTTCCAATCCTTCAGTGTTTGAAGGCAAACAGCCACATCGTCGTCTTCGGCAAAAAGTAGCGCCATATCCCGCGCAGCGTCCACATCGGAATAATATGCCAACGCACGTAAATTGCGGGAATTGATAGGCAGCGATGCTGTCAGCCGCGCGGATATGTCGGTTCGGGTGCGGTTAGATAATTTCAAACGCATCGCCACTTTGTCGGCAATCTGCGCATCATTTGGCAGCAACGATAGCAATCGCGCTGTGGGCGTCGCAACCTCGCCATTTGCGCTTTCGCGTTTCAACAGCCGCGACAGATGGCCACCAGCCTCTGCGCTCAATTCCGGCAGGAACGTTGCAAATATGTTTTGGCGGATCATCAGATTGACCGCGAAAAGCGGATTTGCCGCGCCCATTATCTTCATCAATTCGCTGGCGATACGTTCGCGCGATAATGCCATCAGGTTGTTGGCAGCAGCGCGGCAGGCATCCAATGCATCGGCGTCAACGCTGTCATTGCCAAACCGTGCCAGAAACCGGAAGTACCGCAATATGCGCAAATGATCCTCGGCAATACGTTGTGATGGATCGCCAATGAACCGCAAAAAATGCGCGGCCAGATCATCCAGCCCGCCGAAATAGTCAAATATCTGGCCCGTAACCGGATCGGCATATAGCGCATTGAACGTGAAATCGCGCCGTGCCGCATCTTCGCGCCAATCGGTGGAAAACGCCACAGTGGCGCGCCTGCCGTCGGTGGAGACATCACGGCGCAAAGTCGTTATTTCATATGTCTGGCCGTCTGATACCGCGGTAATTGTGCCATGTTCAATACCCGTCGGGACCGCTTTGATACCTGATTGTTCCAAGCGGATGATAACATCCTTTGGATGGATCGGTGTGGCCAGGTCAATGTCAGCAACAGGTAGTCCGAGCAAGCTGTCGCGCACCGCGCCGCCAACCAAACGCGGACGATTATCGCCATCGGATAGCGCCGCAACAACGCGGGCAAGTCCGCTTGCTTTCAACCAGTCTGCCTCGGGTAAAACGCGGTCAACCAAAGGGTATCTCCACGCGCAGTCGCCGCACAAGATTGGCTATAATCCCTGCGGTCACGCCCCATATGCGGCGTCCCTGCCAGTTCATGTCATAATAACGGCGGTCAAATCCGTTCCAGTTCGCCGTTTTTTGCACCGCGTTAGCGGGATCGACCAGAAAGCGGAGCGGGACTTCGAACCAATCCTCCACCTCTTGCGGATTGGCTATCAAGTCCAGATCGGGCGGGATGATACCGATAACGGGCGTTATCCGGTATCCGCTGCCGGAATAATAGACATCGGTTGCGCCCACGACACGCACCTTTTCCGGTGGGATCGCCAATTCCTCATGCGCCTCACGCAAGGCTGCGGCAATTTCATCGGTGTCACTATCGTCGATTTTGCCGCCTGGAAAAGCCACCTGTCCCGCGTGGCTACGCAAAAAATTGGGCCGTGTTGTCAGGATGACGCCCGGTTCATTGCGGTCGGTAATAGGAATTAGCACTGCTGCGGCGCGGTGGCTGCCGACAACAAAATCACGCTCGTCCAGCGCCTCGAATACGCGCGCAGGGTCAATCGCATCTGTTAACAATTTGTGCAGCGCGGTCATGCCATATCGCCAAAGGGAAAGAATGTACCGCCGCTGTAAAGTCCGGGCTTTTCAGGATTTTCAGCCAGCGCCAATTCCGCCATTTCATAATATACCGGGCGGGATAGTTTTGCCCATAATCCGCCGCGTACATTTATATACGGCAGCGGCGGACCGATACTTTCCCGCATAACCATGGGGTGGTCCGCGTCCAATATAACCAGATCATCCGTGTTCAGCCGGAATGCCAAATTGCGCGATGTTCCTTCTCCCTCATTCAACAATTCCACTGCAATAAACGGCGCGTCATCGACTATGATCGAAAGCTTCTCATATGGTGTGACCAGATAATGTCCGCCGTCATTAAAACGCAGCAGTGATGCAAAGGCCCTGACCATTGCGGGCCGGGAAATAGGTCCGCCCTGATGCAGCCAGCGGCCATCAGCCAATATCTGCATCTCACTATCCCCAGTTATCGCCGGGTTCCAGTCGCCGACAGGTGGCAATTTGCGCGCAGCGATTAATTCGCCAACTTGGCTTAGCGATAATGTCGCAAGTTCGGGCGGCGGGGCATAGGGCATAATGTCTGTTATCTTGTGCGGCGAAAACTGCAAAGCTTCAAATCACAATATCCGGTCCGACACTACCCGAAAGCGGAAGCGGATAATCACCCTCATTGCGCAGCAACAGCCTGTGCGCCTCCCACGGGCCAGGCAATTGCCATCCGCCGGTTTCCGATGCACTAAACCCAAACCGCGCATAATATTCGGCGTCCCCGATCATCATGAGCGGCGGGTTGCCCTCCATCAACGCGGCATCAAGCGCGGCGTTCATCAACAAATGTCCGTGGCCCTCTCCTTGATGATGCGGTGCAACCGCAACCGGACCTACCAGAACCATGGCATAACCTTCACCATCATCATCGGTAATTTTAATCGGCCAGCACTGGATACTACCGATCAAATCGTCCTTATCATCGACTATAGCAAATGACATCGCGTCCAGAACCTGCGTTCCCGCGCGCAACAAATACGCCGTACGGGTGCGCCTGTCCGCACCAAAGGCCGCATCAAGCAGCGCATCAATTTCATGCGATTTACGCGCATCAAGCGGTCTTAGCATCGCCATGGTATCACGATTGTCCAGTGGCAGGCTGCGATTTTGGAAGTAGCGTCAAAAGGGTTAGTGCGATGGCGGCAAACAGCGCAGCGATCAGGAACGGCGCCCCTGCAAACCGGAACGGCGCGGCATCGCTGGTGAAATAGGCAAGTGTGAAATTGAATATGATCTGCGCCAGCAAGAAGGCAAGCGCCGCCATACTGCCGTTAAAGCCTTGCAATTCACCTTGCTGATCCGCTGGTATCCGGCGCGACATCATCGCATTCATCGCGGGCATAGCAATGCCCTGCAACCCCATGACAAAACATAGCGCCAGTCCAGCCCAGCCGTTGGTAATAAAAGCCACCAGCAGAAATCCTACTAGTCCAAATGCCATGCCAAACTGCGCCGTGGGCCGTTCGCCAAACCGTTTAACAGCGCGGCCAATGACCAGCGCTTGGCAAATCGCCATCGAAATGCCGACCGCCGTTAGCGATAGCCCCACCATACCTGTACCCCAGCCATATTGCGCCTGCGCAAAGAAAGCCCAGGATGCGGGGTAAATCTGTCCGGCAAATGCCCAGAGGAAATAGACCAGCGCAATCGGCAGCACGCTGCGCACTTTGCCAAGGCTAAGCATAGCGCCCAGCGGGTTTGCGCGGGACCAGCTGAAACTGCGCCTGCGTTCGGCTGGCATCGTTTCGGGAAACGCAGTCCAGCCATAGGCGAAATTGGCAAAGGCCAAAAATGCAGCGACAAAGAAAGGCAGCCGCGTGCTGTGCGCCGCCAGATATGTTCCAATGTCTGATAATCCTACGGCTGAAAATGCGGCTGTAATCATCGCCTGGCTGGCCAGTATGCCGCCAATTGCAGGGCCGATAATAAAGCCAATTCCAAATGCTGCGCCCACTTTGCCAAAACTTGCGGCGCGTTCGCCATCATCAGACAAGTCGGCCATTGCCGCGTTGGCGGGACCAAATATCGCGCCCAGTCCGCCAGCAATGGCGCGCCCGATAAACAGCCAGATGATAGAACCAGCCATTCCCATCAACAAAAAGTCGAGGCCAAAACAGAATAAGGATGTCAGGAATACCGGACGGCGGCCAAAACGGTCCCCCAAATTTCCAACCAGTGGTCCCAGAGCAAACTGGAATATGGCATAAGTTGCACCGATAAATGCGCCCGTTTGCGTCGCCTGTGACAAGGAAACACCCTCCAGCGCGCGGATCAGATCGGGCAGAGCAGGCATGATAATGCCAAAACCTGCCGAATAAATGAACACCGTTATGAGTACAAACCGCATAGCGCGCTGTTTTTGGACCCGCTGCATCTGGGCAACCTGTGGTTGGTTTAGCGGAATGGTGGGGGCGATATTGTCCATGGGCAGCGCAATGTCAGCCATGACGGCCAAAGTCTATCGCAATTTGTAATTGCCGGGGAACTGCGCTAGCGGTCCAGAGTATTATATAACAGGCTTATCAAAATAGAGCAGGGACCAGCGCCATGAACGATGAAAACATACAGGCTGAAGGAACAAGCGCAGGATATGACGCGCAAATGCCGCATTCTGATTCTTTGCAGAATGTTAAGCCAGCGCGCGATTGGCAGGCCTATTCGGTTTTGGCTGGCGGCGTTGGCGCAGGTTTATGGGGATTGCTTGCACCGCTGGGTTCAGGATGGGGACTTTGGGACTGGAAAAGCGGGCTAACCGGTGTGCAATGGTCATTCTTCTTGGCGGTGGGCGCTTTACTTCTTGGGCTCTTGTATATCTGGCGCGGCCGGCGAACTGGCAGAACACGGCGCCCGTTATTGTGGCTGGGAACATTGATTGCGGCGGCGTATTCCATTTGGATGCTCAGCCTTTTGGCCGGCGCAGCCAGCGTTCCTGCGATACATGACGTATCAACCGATCTTGCCGATCCACCTCAATTTGCGGTGCTTGCGCTGCGCGCAGACAATCTGGACAATATCCCCGGCGCAGACGACACCGAGATGAAGGGCATGAGCCCAGTACAGCGGTGGACGTTGTTGCATCAGAAAGAATATGGCGACATCCGGTCGGTCCGCATCGACCAGCCGATGAACGCGGTCATGGCAAAGGCCGCGCGGCTTGCCACTGAACGTGATTGGGAAATTGCATCGAATGTCCCATCCGAAGGCCGTTTGGAGGCAACGGCGACCACGGCATTATTCCGGTTCAAGGATGATATTGTCCTGCGAGTTCGGCCTACCGAAGATGGACGCGGCAGCATTGCCGACATGCGCAGCGTCAGCCGCGTGGGGCAAAGCGATCTGGGTGTGAACGCGAAACGGGTACGTTCGTTTCTGGCCGATTTGTCAGGAACAGTGACGGCGGCGGAATAAGGCAATGATTTCGCGGCAGGTTTGGTTAGACGCCAAAACCGTTCGTGCTGAACTTGAGATAATGTAAGGTATGCAACCTTTGTTTCGACAAGTTTAGTATGAACGGTGTTTGGTATTCAATTTCACCAAGTAATAGCACCCATTACCGCGGCGTTAGTTTCAATAATCGCGCATCATCGCCATCTTCCATCACCCATAACGCGCCATCGGGGCCCTGTTCGATTTCCCGGATGCGGTTACCCATTTGCCATTGGTCAGCTTTGGTCGCGGATTGTCCGTTCACCTTGACGCGGATCACCGCTTCGCTGGAAAGCCCGCCAATGAACAATGACCCTTTCCAGTCGGGGAACAGATCGCCGTTATAATAAGCAAGGCCAGCGGGCGAGATAACAGGGTTCCAAAATGCCTTGGGCGCTTCAAACCCATCACCTGGTTTATGGTCGGGAATATCGCGGCCATCATAATGATCGCCATTGGAAACAATGGGATAGCCATAATTTTTGGTGGGTGAAACCAGATTGAGTTCATCGCCTCCCTGCGGCCCCATTTCCTGATTCCACAATAGTCCGGCATCATCAAATGCCAGGCCCAATATATTGCGGTGTCCCAGTGACCATATTTGTGACCGAACTGGATTTCCCTCTGTAAAAAACGGATTGTCTTTTGGAATGCTGCCGTCGGGAAACAACCGCAGCACTTTGCCAAGGTTCATGTCCATATTTTGCGCAGGATCAAATTTCTGCCGCTCGCCTGAACCAATAAACAGATATTTGCCGTCAGGCGAAAATGCCATGCGCTGCGAATAATGGCCTTGTCCGGTAACTTTGGGACTTTGCCGCCAGATGATTTTCATATCGGATAACGCGGCGCTGCCATCTGTATTGCGCACTAATTTGGCCTTACCGACAACCGAACCATATGTTTTATCACCGCCGCCCTCAACCCAGCTTAGATAGACCGCGTTGCTGACCGCAAAATCAGGCGCCAACACGACATCGCCCATTCCGCCTTGGCCGCCATAGGCGACCTTTGGCATGTCGCTGACGCTGATAGACTTGCCGCCCGGTTCCCATAATAAAAGCTTGCCGCGTTTTTCGGTAATTAATGCGGCTTTTCCATCGGGCAAAAACGTCATTGCCCATGGTTTGCTGAATGTGCCCATCACCTCGGTTTTGAAAGGTGCATTGGGTCCGCCCCCCACTTGCTGTGCCTGACAAGCCGTTGTCAGCACTGAAAACGCGGAAAGAAACAGGATCGATTTCATAAAACATCCTTTGAAAAGGGAGAGGGAATATAGTGCATATTTGGCAGAATAACGTGCAAGTTCACAGTTGATTGCACAAAAAAGCGGAAACAAAAATTTATGATAATATATTGGAATGAAAATGGGTGTGTAGGAAAGATATTTCAATGTAATTTATCAAAAGGAAAATGGCTTTCAATTTAGTCTATTGGTCATATCCTACCTTTCCGGCATGTAACAAATATGGTCGACCTTCCCAAATCCGCAAATGCTCATTTGCCGTTAGAACCCGTTCCTTCACTGTCGGGTACATTGCCAGCTTGGGGGCGGATTGCCGCGCTTAGTTTTGGCGGACCAGCGGGACAGATTGCGGTGATGCACCGGATTTTGGTCGACGAAAAGCGCTGGATCGATGATGCCCGGTTCATGCACGCTCTCAGTTTTTGTATGGTGTTACCGGGGCCAGAGGCGATGCAGTTGGCCACATATTGCGGATGGATGATGCACGGGGTGCGCGGCGGATTGGTGGTAGGCGCGCTGTTTGTGTTGCCGGGCGTGTTGTCGATCATGGCATTGTCGATACTCTATGTCACATTGGGCGACGCCAGTTGGATGGCGGGGCTGTTCTTTGGATTGAAAGCTGCTGTCTTGGCAATTGTGATCGGCGCGCTGATCCGTATTGGCGGCAAGGCATTAAAAACCACGGCAGCAAAAATCATCGCGGTACTGGCATTTCTGGCGCTGGCCCTGTTTGCGGTTCCGTTCCCTGCCGTGGTGTTGGCGGCGGCAATTGCGGGGTGGTATTTGCTGCGCGAACCCGGTGAGGCAAATGCATTGCCTGCGCCAACCCACGCAAAAACTATTGGCGTTAGCGCGGTACTGGCGCTGATTTGGGCCGCGACAATGATGGCCTTATATTTTGGAACGGGTGCAAATTCCGTTTGGACAGACATTGGCGGATTTTTCAGCATGCTGGCGGTTGTGACCTTTGGCGGCGCATATGCGGTACTCGCCTATGTCGGGCAGGTTGCGGTGACGACAAAACAGTGGCTGCTTCCCGGCGAGATGCTTGATGGTCTGGGTATGGCCGAAACAACGCCGGGGCCTTTGGTGATGGTGTTGCAATTTGTCGGGTTTTTGGCGGCTTACCGCAACCCTGGCGGATTGGACCCGATTT
>JANOKA010000236.1:0-5098 GCA_031418995.1 Sphingomonadales bacterium
AAAGTTAGCGATTCCTGTCGTTAAGAAGATGTGATTGACAGTTTTCCATAGCTTACGACTGCATTTCGGACGTTCAAAAGTGTTTGTGTAGTTGCTAGATCACCTGCTCTTCCGCTTGTTACCAGTCAGGCACTTCTTCCAACTACATCAATAATTCATGCTCTACGAAAAATCGAGTTGGACGATCTTTGTGGGCGTTGCGCGGCAATACATGGTAAGCGCTCGGTCGCCGTCGGGGTATGATGCGGTGATTGCTGCTCCGAACCGCCAGCCACCATTGCCCGGTTCAAGCGATGTTGTCCGGTTATAACTAAGTTTTGTACCACCGGTGACACCAATCTGGCGCGCGGCGTCAAACATACAATTTTGCACAGATGAACGCGCTGCACTTGGGATAGAAGAAAGGTCGGCGCTGAGTGTGGCGGGCGGGCCTGCGGGGTATGTCTCTGGGGCAGTTGATGCCGGTGCGTCAGGCGTTGACGATTTCTTGCGGCTAGCCAGCAGCGCAATCAGGCCGCCCGCCACAACAACGCCAGCGATCACAGCGCCTGTGCTTGGCCCGCGGTCAGGGTTGCGGATGGGCTGTGGTTGCGGTTGCGGTTGCGGATAAGGGTTGCCTGTGCTGGCATAGCCATAGCCGAAATCGGCGCCGCATCCCTGCTCCACCCACACATAATTGCGGGTAAAGCCCCAATTGCGGCCTCGCTGGCACGTGCCTGATAATCTGCGGACCAGATCTACCCGGTTGCCCGTGCGGACATTGCATTGACGCCAGCGGTTGCCGATGGATTCGCAGCGGGTGATGCCAGCATAATTGCCAATGGTATCAATGGGCGGAGTTGGCGGCAGCGGCCGAACGGGTGGCCTGACAGGTTGAGGGCCGACAGGACGGGGCGGCTGAATCTGTGGGCCGCCGGAGCCGGGGCGGGGTGGCTGAATTTGGGGAAGATCGGGACGCGGAGGCGACACTGGTTGTGGAACAGGGGTGAGCTGCGCCAGTGCAGGGGCAATCTGTGTGATGACCAGTGCGGCGACAGTTACGGATCGGATGAGCTGTTTTGTCATTGTGGATGTCCTTTGTTGTTTCGGGGATGGACCAATCGGGCGGTAAACATTGTCTCGTGGGTGACAGTTTTTGATTATTTGAGGTGAAGTTTGATGAATTCGACCATTTCGCCGATGTAATCGGCGGCTTGGGTTCCGCTGGTCCCCACAGTGACGCCTTTGCGCAGGAACCCCCCGGAAATCGACTGAGTGGTGAAATCACTTGGGCGTAACGCTGGGTCAACTGCACCAGATCGCAGGTCAAAATATTGGCCCGCATCGTCCATATAGACAGTGGGATAGATGGTGGATGTGACGGCGCTTTCGATGCGGGTCGGGGCGACTCCGCTGCGGTCTAGCGCATGGAGGCCGCCTGCGAATATCTTCATGGTCGCATTGCCACCCGCGACTGAAATGGCGTGCACCGCATCCTGACATTGCTGAACTGACACCCAGTCATCACGGTCCCCCTGAAGCACCAGCAGAGCCGCACCCTTTGCCATCCGTGCAGACCGGAATTGAGTTCCGCACCACGGGTAACCGGCAACGATTGCGCGCAGGCCGTAATCCCCACCAGTGACCGCGCGGTTAAAGGGCGCAGCGGCGGCCATCATGACCGCTGTTCCGCCGCGACTGCTGCCCACTGCGCCAATGCGTCTGCCATTAATATCAGGGCGGGTGCGCAAATACGCAAGTGCAGCCAGAACGTCATAGGCGCTGGCCGCCCAGGTGAGACGCCCTTGATCTGCAATGGTATCGCCTATGCCGCGTGCGAGGAATGGATCAATGATCAACACCGCAAAACCAGCCACCACCAAGGCACTCGCCTGTTCGATATGGTGGGGCCCAATCCCGCCGCTGCCCGGCACGATGATGACAGCGGGGTGCCGGGCGGCGGATGTGGTGGGAAGGAACAATTGCGCCGTGAGCGCGACACTACTGCCGAGTTCGCCGCGCATCGCTGGCCCATAATCCGCTGGGTTGCGGCTTGGCACTATGACTATCATGCCGACTGTCACACCGCTTATGGTTTCAGACAGCGCAATCGGCGTTGTCGCAAAGCGCGCAGCGTCCAATCTGGGCAGTTGGGCATTGGCTGCTGTGGCCATCAGCGCGAATCCCAGCGCTGCGATGCGGATCAATTTGCCGCTTCAGACGCGCGCATGAATGTCATCACCTGATCGCCCGACCCCGCGATTGTCATCATTCCGTCCGTCTGGATCATGGCCGATGTCGCGTCGGCAAGCATTTTGCGAAACTGGTTTTCCTGCGCCATTATACCTGGCGGGCAGGCCATGCGCGTGCCAATCATTCCAGGGTAAACGCGCAAGTCATTGCCGTTGAGAGCGTAATTCGCCGAATAGTTATTGCACGCGGATTTGCCCGTGATTTTCCCATCAGATCCAAACATCAAAGTGATATTGGTTTGCCCAACAGAAGCGCCGCCGATTTCAGTGGCGCGCCACCGGATGTCTTTCATTTCGGTACTGGCCACGGGCTGTGCCGCCATCGCCATTTCCTGTGTTTCGGCCCGTTTTGTGCGGCGGTTATACAGGCACAGCATCGTGCCAGTGGCGCCTTTCATATGCGCCTGCGGATAAGTGCCCGTCACTGTGCGCGCATCTATCAAGATGCGGTCAGAAAAGCGCAGCGGAACACCAACGGCGGCATCCTTAAAGCCCGAAGCCGCGATGCAAGCCGCCGATGTTCGCCGGTCCAAGTCAGCATAAGAAGCAGGTGTTGCGGCGTGAGACGGCACGGCGAGCGTGGCGGCCAAAAGGCTTGAGAGGATAAGAATACGTGTCATCAATAAGCTCCTGGTTGATCGATCAAAAACGGCCGCAGTCATTGGGGGCGGATTGCCCTGCAAATCGGTCTGATATCCAACGGACCGTTGCGTCGGCACTGCGTTTTCCGATTGAGAAATGGTCGCCGCCTTCAACTGAATAATATTGCACAGGAACTGAGCGGCTGCGGCAAAGCGACTGCGCAAAGTTAAGCGTCACGTCCGGCGCAACAATGGGGTCAGCGGTGCCCTGCGCAATGAATACTGGCACTGAAAACCCATTTGACGACACCGAATTGCGCCGCAACTGTTCAGCCCATCTTGGCGACTGGCTCAAATCCACTTTGGCAAGGGACCGTGAAAAACGGAACAGGCCAATTTTGGTTTTAAGCGCCACAGGATCAGTCGACACACAATTGCGCGCCAGCCGCCGTGCCAAATCCTGGCCGACAGGTTTCAAAATGGTGGATAGGGGAATGCCGTAAGTTTGGGACCAGCTTGTACTGGTGTAAGCCGTCAGCAGGGCCTTAATTAGCGGGTTCGTACCGCCCGTTAGATTTTCCTTCAGGTCAGTGGGCGGGGCGGCGGCCGCAACCCCGGCCAGTTGCAGTTCAGGGGCATAATTGCGCGCGAATTGTCCGGTCCAAAGTGCAGCGTGACCGCCCTGCGATTCGCCCCAAACGACGTAACGACCGCCGATGGTGCCACGCCCAAATTCCCGCGCGGCACGGACTGAATCGAGCACGGAATAGGCACTTCCATTACCGACCAGATAAGGATGCGGCCCTGGCGAACCAAGCCCAGCATAGTCAGTCGCGACGACGGCATAGCCAGCAGCCAGCATGTTATCCAAACCCGCAATGCTGCCAAACAAATCTTTGCTTTGCGACGGCGCGCAGCTTTCCGCGACGCCGGATGTACCATGCGCCCATGCTACAACGTCTCTGCCGCCGCGCGGCGCGCGGCCATTGGGCACAATAATTACGCCTGTCACTTCATTGCGTCCACCGCCAACCGCGCGCGACTGGTATCGGATCCGGTAAGCCGATGCCCCTGCCGGTGCCCCATTGAGCGGAGTGGACGACAAAAGAACACCGCCCGCCATCAACTCTTGCTGAGCGTGCACGGGCACAGTTATCAATGCTGCTGCGAAAAGCGACGATGATACAAAAGCTCTGACGATTGGTGACATGGCGTTTCCTAAATGACTTGCGATCAAGTTAAACGCGCCAAACCGCAAAGAGTGTCACCTGGCGGACATTTGCGGTGATTAAATTTCGTGCGCGAAGCCTTCAAGGGCGGCAAGATCAATCACGCGGATGCGGCCATAGCCTATTTCGATTAGACCTCGTTCGGCAAGATCACGCAGGATCATATTCACTTTCTGACGTGACGCATGGACAGACATGGCCAATTCTTCCTGACTGACATGATCCAGTTCAGCCACTGGCCCGGACGCAGGTCCGTATGCCCAGCGCCCCAGATCAGCGAGGCGCGCGGCAACCCGCTGCGCCAGTGGCAATCCCAAATCCTCAATCACAAAATGCGCCAGTTTGCGTGCAGCACTCAGTTCTGGCGATTGCAACAGACGGTAAGTCGCAACGTTCGTTTCGAAAATCGCAGCAACAGCAGGGAGCCTTAGCGAAAAGACAATCGTATCCGTGGCCGCCGTCGCAGAATAAGCATGCGCGCCGCGATCAAGGCAGGTAAGAAAACCCGTCCATTCTCCTTGGCGTATAATGGCCATAATGACATCATTACCGTTGACGTTTGTACCCGTGATATGAAGTTCGCCTGATATGACCGCATGCAGTCCGCTTGGTTCAGCGCCTTGCGCAAACAGCATCTGCGACGAGGTAAGTGTGCGCAGCATGCCCGCATCCGCAAGAGACTGCTGTATTACACTAGGCAGCGACGCGAACCAATTGCCTGATTTCAGAATATCAATATCGTAAGAGGATGGCTTAGACGATGACATCTGGATTCTCCGAAATCGGTTATGCTTATGGATCTAAATCGCCCAGTAATTTTGGTTGATTGAATATTTATCGATAAAATATTCTCGCATTAATTAAAATCAATCGGAATAATCACAAGACTTTCACCAGTTGTCAAATGTTCTTCGTACGCATTTTGGCTTTGTTGTTAAATATATTTAAGAATGATATTTTGTCGAATTTGTAAACCTAAAATCGAGCTGTTTATTTGTGGACCGTCTATGCCAATCTCAACCGTCGGATAGTTCTGTCTCAATGAATGAATGTATGG
>JANOKA010000237.1:0-1888 GCA_031418995.1 Sphingomonadales bacterium
TGCCAATATGACGCCCAGCGATTTGGCCTTAGCCGCCCGCCTAGCCGATGCTGCTGGCGCAGCGATCAGGCCGTTTTATCGCGCGGACTTTGCTTATGAAGCAAAAAATGATGCATCACCCGTTACCGAAGCCGACCGCGCCGCCGAAGCCGCGATGCGCGCCATATTGGATGCCGAATGCCCAAATGACGCAATAATCGGCGAAGAATTTGGCAATAAAGACGGAACCAGCGGCCGCACTTGGGTGCTTGATCCTATCGACGGCACAATAAGCTTTATGGCAGGCCGCCCGATTTTCGGAACTTTGATCGCGTTACTGCAGGATGGTTTTCCTGTTTTGGGCATAATTGACCAATGCATCAGCGGCGAACGCTGGATTGGCGCAGCGGGGCGCGAGACGGCCTTGAACGGAAAGCCTGTCCGTACACGCCTCTGCCGGGAATTATCCTCCGCTGTTCTGGCCAGCACAGGGCCGCAATATTTTGAGAATCACACAGCTGAACATTTCATGGTGCTGGCGGCAAAAACCAACAAACGCACGGTGTGGGGCGGTGATTGCTATAATTACGGACTACTTGCGGCAGGGCAGATTGATCTGGTTGTCGAAACGGGCCTGAAACTGCATGACTTCGCCGCGCTTGTTCCGATTGTCGAAGGCGCTGGCGGTATCATGTGTGACTGGAACGGCGATCCGTTGCACGCGGGCAGCGAAGGCGATGTGATTGCACTCGGCGATCCGGCACGGCTGGAGGATGTATTAGAAGCGCTGGCTTGCGCGCATTGAGGCCTGCGCAGAATCGCTTGCAATTTAGGTACGCGCAGTTATACGCGCGGCTTCCGAATAAGTGGGCTGGCTAATTAGGGCTGCCATGCTGACTTGATACGGACTCAACTAAAGGAGACCAAAATGCCCAAGCTGAAGACCAAAAGCGGTGTGAAGAAACGCTTCAAAATCACCGCAACTGGCAAGATCAAGCACGGCGCCGTTGGCAAACGTCACCGTTTGAACAGCCATAATGCCAAGTATATCCGCCAGCACCGCCGCACCGATACCATTTCGGATGCCGATGCAAAAACAATCAAGAAATGGGCGCCCTACGGTCTTTGACCCTCCGCGACTTCTTTCGAAAATTATTAAGGATATAGATTATGGCACGTGTCAAAAGGGGTGTTACCACCCGCGCCAAACACAAGAATATTTTGGATCAAGCAAAGGGCTTTCGCGGCCGCCGCAAAAATACGATCCGCATCGCTCGTCAAGCGGTCGAAAAAGCTGGGCAATATGCCTATCGTGACCGCAAAGTAAACAAGCGCAATTTCCGTGCATTGTGGATCCAACGTATCAACGCCGCTGTACGCGCCGAAGATATGACATACGGCGTGTTCATGCACGGCCTGAAACTGGCTGGCATCGAATTGGACCGCAAGGTTCTGGCCGACATGGCGATGAACGAAGGCGCAATGTTTAGCACCATCATCGCGCAATCGAAGGCAGCGTTGGCAAAAGCCGCGTAAGCTTCTCTCTTCGAATAATGCGCAAAAGGGCGTGGACGGTACTTGCCGTTCGCGCCCTTTTGCTTATGCAGGCAAAGCTATGACAGACTTATCGAAAATCGAAACCGAAACTCTTTCCGCCATTACCGCCGCCGACACGTTGGACGCGCTGGACGGGGTGCGTGTCTCTGCGCTCGGCAAACAGGGCAATATATCGGCGCTGCTGAAAACTATGGGCCAAATGTCGCCTGAAGAACGCCAGACGCAAGGCCCCATCATCAATGGCCTGCGCGAAACAGTAGCGGCGGCGATTGCGGACAAGAAAACCGCGCTTGAAACCACAGCCCTTAACCAACGTCTCGCCACTGAACGGCTTGATATGAGCCTGCCTGCG
>JANOKA010000238.1:0-16240 GCA_031418995.1 Sphingomonadales bacterium
TGGATAGTTATTCTAACCACAAGGGCATTTTGTTTCGGGATCGAAGCCATTTTGACGTCCTTTGGATTTGACCGATTTTGTCCAGTGCTCCGTTGGCATCGCTTGAAATATATTCATATTCCTGCGCACTGCCGCCTAACTCTGAACAAAATCGCCTCAAACCTCAAATGCGTATTTAATAGGTCCTGACCCTAGAAGTTGTCCCGGGACGGGTGAACAGCTTGCCATTCTCACTCCATAGCACCAGCAACAGGCACAGGATGCCACATGTCAGGAAACCCGCCGCCATTGGTAAGACACCGCCATCAAATTGCTGCCCGATAATTGCGCCAACGCCTGCGGCCAATATTGTTTTGGCAAAGCTTTGAAATGATGATGCCGCGCCCGCCATTGCACCAAATGGTGTCATCGCAATCGCGGAGAAATTTGCGCCAATGAACCCGACCATTGCCATATTGCCTGTGATTAAAACCATGAACAATAACAGCGATGATGGCGCGTAGAGACCTGCCAGTAATTGCAACAGCCCCAATATGATGGATATAAACATCGCGGCGTGGGAAACGCGGCGTGCGCCGTAACGTTCGACGATTCGGCCATTGGTAAAGTTTGCAGCAGCAATGCCCAATGCGACAATAGCAAAGCCGACGGGAAAGAAATCTTTCGCCTTAAACACCACGTCAAATATCTGCTGCGAACTGGTCAGAAACCCGAAAAGCGCGCCCTGCACCAATCCTGCGCCCAGCATATATCCGGTAGCATTTCGTTCAGAGGCAACCTTGGTCCATGTATTCGCCAAAGTCCGCGGGGCAATCACAATGACATTCGCAGGGTCAAGCGTTTCAGGCAGCCGCCGCCACGACCAGAGCGCAACGAATATGGCCATGATCGCCATCAGATGAAATATGGTCCGCCAGCCGGCAATCAGCAATATGCCCTGACCGATGCTAGGCGCAATAATGGGGACGATCATGAAAATCAGGAATACCAACGACATCCGCTTTGCCATGGCATCACCAACAAAACGGTCCCGGATAATGGATGTGACCAACACGCCAAGTGCCGCGCCAAATAATCCGTTGCAAAAACGCATTACGAGCATGAATGTGAAACTAGATGAAATGCCGCACAATAAGGCGCAAACTGCGTATCCGAACATAGAACCTAGTAGAACGGGTTTTCGGCCATATCGGTCCGATAGTGGACCGAAAATCAACGATCCTACAGCCGTTCCCAGCAAATATATTGTAATTATAAATTGGATCAAATTTGCATTTGTAATGGATAGCGACCGAATGATATCGGGAAACGCGGGCAGCATCGTGTCAATGGCAAGCGCATTTAACGCCATAACCGACGCCATCATTATCACAAGTTCGCGGCCACTAATTTCGGATTTTTCAATTTTCGTGGAAATTTGCATATCGTGGCTATGGGACTTTGCGGATGCTTTTGCTATCCCTTGATGATGGAGCATGCCGCAATCATTGATGACCGGAAAATCATCCATATCGATATGGATGCCTTTTTTGCCAGTGTGGAACAACGGGATAATCCAGCGTTGCGCGGTAAGCCAGTGGCCGTTGGCGGATCGTCAAAACGCGGCGTGGTAGCAGCGGCAAGTTATGAAGCGCGCGCCTTTGGCGTAAAATCTGCCATGCCATCTTCGCGGGCGATTATGCAATGTCCTGACCTGATATTCGTAAAACCGAGATTTGATTCTTACCGGCTGGTTTCGCGGCAAATCCGGGCAATTTTTGCGCAGCATACCGATTTGATACAGCCGCTGTCACTGGATGAGGCCTATCTTGATGTGACACATGACAAACAAGGCATTGGTTCTGCCATTAAAATTGCAAAAATGATCCGGGCGGACATCGCGGCGCAAACGGGGCTGACGGCCAGCGCAGGTGTCAGTTATAACAAGTTTATTGCGAAACTGGCCAGCGATCAGAATAAACCGGATGGTTTATGCGTGATCCTGCCCGAACATGGTGCAGCATTTGTACAGGGGTTGCCCGTGCGGCGCTTTCATGGCGTTGGTCCGCGTACGGCCGAAAAAATGGCGAGCCTTGGCATAGTCACTGGCGCCGATCTTGCGGCCAAAGACGAAACATGGCTGTGCAGGCATTTTCGTAGCTCGGGAAACTATCTTTATCTGGCTGCGCGCGGTATTGATTATCGCAGCGTCAATCCGGATCAAATCCGAAAGTCACTGGGCGGCGAGCTGACCTATTTTGACGATAAAAAATCCGTTGAAGAATTGCGCGAGGCGTTGAACGAAATTATCGATATCGTCTGGGGTAGAATTGAAAAATATGAGGCATTGGGCAGGACGATAACGCTGAAAGCGCGTTTTTCTGATTTTCGCACAATAACGCGGTCGCGTTCCTTCCCCCATGTTCTGCTGGATCGTAGCGCGTTCGGGGATATTGCCCACAGTTTGCTTGATGCAATTTTACCGGCAGAATTGGGCGTTCGTTTATTGGGTTTGACGCTGTCCAATCTTGTTTCAAATGATCGCAGCAGCGATAGCGAAGCCGGGGCGCAAGAGAGTTTTTCCTTTTGCAATATTGAAAAATGAAAATATAATTCATATTTCAATAAACTGTAGTGTTCAAGTAATACGGAGCAAGAGGATGGCACGTCCACAAACAGATATCGAAGCAGGCCGCAAACTGCTTTTGGAGACTGTCGAGTTCATGGTCAAACAGCGCGGTGCAACCGATATTTCGATGACGGACCTAGCCACACAGGCCGGTATGTCGCCGTCAAATATCTACCGCTTCTTTGATGGTAAAGAGGCATTGCTGGAGGCGGTGGCCGAAGAATGGTTTGCCGATAAGGTCGAGGTGATGGAGAAAGTCACTGCATCGGAAATGGGGGCACGCGACAAGATGTTGGCCTTTTTCGGACAGCGCTTTGTATTGATGCAAGCCCGGTTTAATGACGACCCGGAACTGTTCAAAAGCTATTGCGGACTTGGCAACCAATATTACGAAGTTATTCGCGGATATGTGGATTTGGGCGATCATTATCTCGCCATAATTGTCGCAGAGGGCATGGACGAGGGCTATTTTTCCGGACTTACGATCGATCATTCTGTATCGCTGGTAAACCAGATGGTGCAACCTTACTGCAATCCGGATATGCTCACGATGATCGGGCATATGTTATCGTTAGAAAAACTTGCTGCAATAATTGATACTATATTTGCTGGCATGTCGGCAAATATGGCCAGTATGCCGCAAAACGAACAGCGCTCAATTAAGCTGGTATCTTGAACCCTCCCTAACGCACTATAAAGCTTTCCCTTGACGTAAACGTAAATGTCTCCAAGGTGTTCATATTGACTCAAGAGGGAGGCAGAGATTGATCCAAAACCGCATAACCGAAATGCTCGGCGTAGAATTTCCCATAGTTCAGGCACCTATGGGGTGGATTGCGCGTGCGCCGCTCGCCTCTGCCATGTCAAACGCAGGCGGTATGGGTATTATCGAAACCAGTTCGGGACAATTGGAAGAGGTGCGCGAAGAGATTGCCAAGATGGCTGATCTGACCGACAAACCTTTTGGCGTGAATATCGCGCAGGCGTTTGTGCGTGATCCCGGCATTGTTGATTTTGTCGCCTCGCAAGGGATCAAATTTGTCACCACGTCTGCTGGTGATCCCAACAAATATTGCAAGCCGCTAAAAGCTGCTGGTTTGACAGTATTTCACGTTGTCCCCAATTTGGCAGGCGCATTGAAAGCGATTGATGCGGGTGTCGACGGACTGGTTGTCGAGGGAGGTGAGGGCGGCGGTTTCAAAAATGGCCGCGATGTGGCATTAATGGTTTTATTGCCGTTGATCCGCGAAAAAGTGGATGTACCTATAATCGCGGCAGGCGGCATGACGTGCGGACGAACGATGGCCGCGGCGTTTGCGCTGGGCGCCGAAGGCGTGCAATTGGGAACGCGTATGGTTAGCGCGGCGGAAAGCCCCGTGCACCATAATTGGAAACAGGCCATATTGGACGCCAAGGAAACCGATACGGTCTTACTGAACCGCCATGGCCCGGGTCCCGCATTACGGGCGCTTCGCACCGAACGCACTACGGCGTTGGAACTTGATCCCGGCGAAAACATCATGGGTGAAATGTCGCGTGCGCTGGATCTGTATTTTGGCGGCGATATGGAAGCCGCAATAGCATTGTCCGGACAAGTTGCTGGCCGGATTGACGCGGTTAAACCTGTGAAGCAGATTGTCGATGAAATCGTAACCGAGTTTCATGCGGTAATTGCGTCATTGTCGAAATAATTTCAGGAGGAAAAACATGAAAACACGGATAACAGAAATGTTCGGCATTCAGCACCCGATTATTCAGGGCGGTATGCATTATGTCGGTTTTGCCGAAATGGCTGCGGCGGTTTCGAACGCTGGCGGTTTGGGCATAATCACTGGCCTTACGCAAAAATCGGCAGGCGATCTGGCCAATGAAATTGCACGATGCAAGGATATGACCGACAAACCGTTTGGCGTGAATCTGACTTTCCTTCCGGTAGTAAATTCTCCCGATTATCCCGGCATGGTCAAAGCGATCATCGAAGGCGGAGTAAAGGTCGTTGAAACGGCGGGTAATAATCCCGTGCAAGTGCTTCCCGCTTTACATGATGCAGGCATAAAAGTGATCCACAAATGTACCAGTGTGCGGCACAGTTTGAAGGCGCAATCCATCGGGTGCGATGCCGTGTCCGTTGACGGATTTGAATGTGGTGGGCATCCCGGCGAAGACGATATCCCCAATATGATTTTGCTGCCGCGCGCAGCAGACGAGCTGGAAATTCCTTTTGTTGCTTCGGGCGGAATGGCCGATGGCCGCAGCCTTGTTGCGGCGCTGGCCATGGGCGCAGACGGAATGAACATGGGCACGCGCTTCATCGCCACAAAAGAAGCGCCGGTGCACCAAAATGTCAAAGACGCCATTGTCGCGGCAAGCGAACTCGATACGCGATTGGTGATGCGGCCCTTGCGCAATACCGAGCGTGTGCTGACCAATCCGGCAGTCGAGCGCCTGCTGGAGATTGAGCGCGAAAAAGGGGCAGATCTGCAATTCTCTGATGTGATCGAACAGGTTGCAGGCGTCTATCCGCGGATCATGATGAACGGCGAGATGGAGGCTGGCGCGTGGAGTTGCGGCATGGTTGCAGGATTGATTAATGACATACCGACATGCAAGGAATTGATCGACCGTATCATGGCAGAGGCGGATGCCATCATCCACAACCGCCTTGCCGGATTTGCGGCATAATGAGTGAGGGCGCAAATCCGGCGGAAAAAAAGGCTTTGATGGATATCGATGCTATCGAGGCATTGTTGCAAGATGCCGCACGGAAGCGCATAACCTATAGCTATTCGGAGTTGCTGTTGCTGCTGGGGATCAGCTTTACGCGTCCCAAAATGCGTGCCCTATGTAAGGTTCTTGACGCCATTGATGCGCGCGGGCATGGGCGCAGTGCACCAGAATTGGCGGCGCTTGTGGTGCGGGAGGGTGATACTTTGCCGGGACAGGGGTGGTGGCTGGGCCGTCATGATTTTGTCGGTGAATATGAAAGCCATGCCGCACGCAAATATTTGAAAGACGTGCAGCAATTGGCCTATGAGTATTGGCAAGCCCGCTGATGGACGAAGCCGCGCTCGCCTTTGCACTTACCGCTGTAATGCGCAGGTGTGTTGGCGGCGGCGTTGAAGTGACGGGATTGGCGCGGCTGTCGGGCGGTGCAACGATGGAAAGCTGGTCATTTGATTATGGCGCAATAGGATATGTACTGCGCCGCGCACCATCACAAGCGATGATGGAAGGGCGGCCATTTGGGCATGATGTTGAGGCGGCATTGGTGCAGGCGGCATTTGCATCCGGGGTAAAGGCGCCCCAGGTTGCAGGGGTTCTTCTTCCATCGGACGCAATGGGCAGCGGATATATAATGCACCGCGCAGAGGGCGAAGTGCAGCCCGCACTGATCCTTGCCGCTCCACCAGAATTGCTGATCGATGATATCGCCCGCGAGCTGGTAAAAATCCACGCAATTACGCCGCGTATCGATATTGCAATTCCGGTAATGGAATCTGGCGCAGCACTGGCAGAATTGAAATCGCGGTTTTTGGAATATGGCGGCGACCGTCCGATCATTGCGCTTGCGATCCGCTGGTGTGAAGATAATTTGCCGCCCTCATCGCCGCCAGTTTTGGTGCACGGCGACTTTCGCATGGGCAATCTGATGGTCGATGCGAACGGCATATCTGCCATTCTCGACTGGGAATTGGCGCATTGGGGGGACCGGCATGACGACATTGCTTATGGTTGCCTTGTGGTATGGCGTTTTGGTCATCTAGAAAAACCGGCTTATGGATTGACAAGTCTGGACGATTTTTTTGCCGCGTATAATGCAGCAGGCGGGGCAGATGTTGATCCTGCACGGTTCCATTTCTGGATGGTATACCGGACATTATGGTGGGCGTTGGGTTGTTTGCAAATGGCTGAATTTTGGCGCAGCGGCGCAGACCGTAGCCTAGAGCGCGCGGTAATCGGCAGGCGAACGAGCGAGAATGAGCTGGACCTGTTGATGCTGATGGAAACAGGTGTTGAGAGTGTTAAGGAAGCACCAGCCATTCCTGATCCAACAAACTGCGTCGATTTCACCCGTGCGCTTGGCGAACCATCGGCGACAGAAATGCTGGACGCCGTCCGGGAATGGATTGCCAGCGACGTAAAGGCAAAATGTACGGGCCGCGAAAAATTCCTCGCTGCGGTCGCCATGAATGCTATCGCCATGGTGCAGCGCGAATTGGCGCATCCTGTAAACCCTCATGATCTGGAACTTTCGCAACGTATATTAACAGGCGATACCGGGCTGAACGCGCCCGGCTTGTTAACAAAATTGCGGCGCAATGCGCTGGGTAAGCTGGCCAATGATGTACCAAAATATGCTTCGTTAAAATTGGCGGAGCAAAAATGGAGTGATGTCGATGCTGTTTGAAATTCCGCAGGAAATTACTGAATATCTCGGGGTTCTAGATGACTTCATCGAACGCGAGATCAAGCCGATTGAAAACCGCGATGATAATATCCGTTTTTTTGACCATCGCCGCGAAGATGCGCGCACCGATTGGGACAGGCAGGGCTTACCCAACGATACATGGTGGGCGCTGCTGGGGGAAATGCGGCGCATGGCCGATGCGGCGGGACATTACCGTTTTGCCATCCCCAAGGAATATGGCGGCGCCGACGGGTCGAACCTGGCAATGGCGGTGATCCGGCATCATCTGGCGCACAAGGGGCTGGGGCTACATAATGATTTGCAGAATGAAAGCAGCATTGTCGGCAATCTGGTGCAAGTGTTGATGCTGCGCGATTTTGGAACCGATGCACAAAAGGCCGCGTATATCCCGCCGATGCTTGCAGGCGACATGGGCTGGGCCTTTGGGTTAACCGAGGAGCATCATGGCAGCGATGCCACGCATATGGATACGGTGGCCGTGCCAGAAACACGTGACGGTGTTGCTGGATACCGTATCGACGGCAACAAGATGTGGATTACGGGCGTGCATGTCACCAGTCATATTATGACATTTGCGCGCACCAGCGGTGACGACGGCAAAGCGCGCGGCATAACTTGTTTCATTGTACCGCGCGATGCCCCAGGATTTGAAATCGGGGAGTATATGTGGACATTTAACATGCCTACCGACCATGCAAAGCTGCGTTACAATGGCGTATGGGTTCCGGAGAGCGCGATATTGGGCGAACTTGATAACGGCCTGGCACTGGCGCAGCATTTTGTGCATGAAAACCGAATACGGCAAGCGGCATCGTCGCTGGGCGCAGCGCAATATTGTATCGACGAGTCCGTCAAATATGCGCGGGATCGTAAACCGTTCGGCAAAGCGCTCGCCGCCAATCAGGCGATTCAGTTTCCGCTTGTCGAATTGCAAACCGATGCCGAAATGCTCCGCCTGCTAATTTATAAAACGGCGGCGCAAATGGATACAATGTCGAAACCAGAGGTTGCCATTCGCTTGTCTGACAAGGTCAGCATGTGCAATTATAAAGCGAACCGTTTATGCTGTAACGCTGCTGATTTTGCCATGCAAGTCCATGGCGGTATGGGATATTCACGGCATAAACCGTTCGAACATATCTATCGCCACCACCGCCGTTACCGCATTACCGAAGGATCAGAGGAGATACAGATGCGCAAGGTTGCGGGGCATTTATTCGGGTATATGGGATAGCAAAATGGAATTTACGCGGCGCAACGCACTAAAATCAGCAGGTGGGATTGCTGCGGTTTCTTTTTTTCCAGCTACGCGGTCTAGCGCAAATATCGTGACATCCCCTGTGACGCAGCTTGCTGGTTCTAAAATCCGCAACGACATATTGATATTACGGGAGGCGTATACGCAATTGCATCCCGGCCTATATCGTTATGCAACGCCGCGACAGATTGATGCCCGACTGATGCTTTTGGAACGGGAGTGGAGCGCAGACCAAAGCCTGTCTTCTGCCTATTTATCGCTGTCCCGCTTTTTGGCATCGGTTAAATGCGGGCACAGCTATGCCAATTTTTACAACCAGTCCAAGGCGGTACAGCAACAATTATTTGCGGAAATCCCGCGTATTCCGTTTTTGTTTCAATGGATAGATGGTCAAATGGTCGTTACGCACAATCAAAGCGTTAACCCCGCTATGACACCTGGAACGATTGTATCGCACGTCAACAATGTTTCAGTACAGACCATCTTGAAACGTATGCTGCCCTATGTTCGCGCAGATGGTTCAAACGATGCCAAACGGCGTGCTTTGCTTGGGCTGCGCGGCGAGGATGAATGGGAGACTTTCGATATTTTTTACAATTTGCTGTATCCCAATGTAAAAAGTTACAGCCTTGATATCCTGCAAGATGGTGGAAAAAAGTCGAGCGTGAAACTGGCACCTATTTCACTTGCGCAGCGCCGATCCGAACGGCTTAATACCACAGCTAATCAGAAGGATGCTCAAATTTGGGACCTGCAATTCGAAGGCAACGCCGCCATACTGACCATGCCAAGTTGGGCATTGTATGACAGCAATTGGAATTGGGAAGCATATCTCGATACGTGTTTTGCAGATATCACATTGAAAAACATTAAAGAGTTGATAATTGACATCAGAGGCAATGAAGGCGGCCTTGATTGCGGAAATGCGATAATCTCGCGTATGATTGATAAGCCTTTTGTCTTGGAGGCAATCGAACGTAGGGTTCGTTATCGCAAGGTACCATCCACGCTACTACCATATCTCGATACATGGGATCCAAGTTTTGCATCGCTTGGTGCGACGGCCATAGATTTAGGCGATGGCTTTTTCAAACTGGACCCGGGCCCGGAAAACAGCATCAATCCCAAGGGCCCTAGGTTCAAAGGTAAGCTGGTTTTTCTAACCGACGCCCAAAACAGTTCAGCTACGTTTCAATTCGCTGACATTGTGCAAAAATACGGTTTGGGAACCGTGATTGGTGCGCCCACCGGGGGCAACAAACGTGGAATAAATGGCGGGTCGTTCTATTTTCTGCGATTGCCCGGTTCAGGGCTGGAGGCCGATCTCCCGCTGGTCGGTACGTTTCAAACGGCGAAACAACCCGACGCAGGTTTGCTTCCTGATATATCCGTACCAACGACTACTGGCGATATCGCGTCAGGCAATGATCCGGTGATGAAAAAAGCACTTCACTTTGCAAATAAAAATACGAAAATTGTGAACAGATAATGCAACAATCGCAGGATTTTCTGGATGAATCAGAAGCATTATATTTGCTGTTGTTGCCGCTTGATGACGCGGCATTTGAAACGCCAACACTTTTCAAATCATGGAGCATCAACAATGTATTGCGGCATTTGCACGTGTGGAACATCGCCGCCGATCTCTCCCTAACCAATGAGGTTGAGTTCACCGACATGCTGGCATCGTTGCTGGGGCAGGGAAAAGGCATTCGTTTTACCGAGGCAGAGGCTGCATATCTCGATGGATTATCAGGGGCCGCTTTGCTGGAGCGCTGGATTGGTCATGCACGCGATACATCGGCGCATTTTGTGGATGTTGATCCCAAAATGCGTCTTAAATGGGTGGGGCCGGATATGAGCGCGATATCGTCGATATCGGCGCGGCTGATGGAAACATGGTCGCATGCGCAGGCGGTTTACGATGTGCTGGGGATAGAACGGATCGATACCGACCGCATTGGCAATATCGTGCGGCTTGGCGTTAACACCTATGGGTGGACGTTCAAAGTTCGCAGAAAGGAAACGCCGGGGCCAATGCCGTACGTTCGGTTAACCGCGCCATCGGGGGCATTCTGGGAATTTGGCAATGCGAATGACACGGAAATGATTGCCGGAGCAGCGACCGAGTTTTGCCAAGTTGTCACCCAAACACGCAACATCGCCGATACGCAGTTAACAGTAACTGGGCCGATCGCGGCGCAGTGGATGGCGATTGCGCAATGCTTTGCCGGCGCGGCGAACGATCCACCAACCAAGGGGGTCCGGTATAAGAGCAAGCCATAAGTTTTGCTGCGGTAAACGCAATTGCCAGTTATACGCTAAGGCCGAACCACAACTCCAATGGACGGATCGGCTTCATTCTGCAAAATCGCAACAAATGCCTGCGCCGCACTAACGATGCCGCTGCGAATTTCGATGGTCAAGCTGGTGGCGGAATGTTCCAGAAAGATTTTCCACTGTAATGCCACTGCCTCTCCAAATGCCTTTGGCCCCAATTCTTTAACCGCGGCAACGGCGTGGTCGGGGGCAAAGAATAATATCGGCGGGGGACCGGGCATTTCGCCAGCGCCGCCGCTGCGCTCGCCAACATGGGTTACGCCCACCAGACAGCTATATTTCAAAGTATCTGCGCACGCGCCGTGCACTGCACGTAATAATTTGCTGCTACCGGCAAAATCAACGGAAACGCAAGGACCCCCAGGCAGAGTCGCAATTTCTTCATAGGATAGAACCAGATCATACAGGCCAGTACTCTTTGTGAAATCCACATTGCCAGCCGATGTCAAACCAATGCGTTTGATGTCCGGCGATGCATTTTTGGCACAGCTAGCAAGGCCCATGGCGGTTTTCGACGATGCGCTGGTCATCACCAATTGCTGCGCGCCAAACCAATGGTTACGCCGAAACATATCCTCAATCAGGAAACCAGTTTTGAACAAGGGCGCAAAAATCATGCGCTCGTTTTCTTTTGCCGGATCATGTTCAGGATCGGCATTTAGGCGGCTATATTGATTATAAATCGGTGACATGGGAAGGCGGTGCGCGGCGGCATCGCTGAACCCGCTCGCGCTGATTTTCGATGGCAGAACGTCAAGATGCGTAGCCATTGGTAGATATCCATAAACGCGTTCGCCTTCTGTAATATCGGCATGACGTGATATTTCAACCACGGCATGCCCCCACATCGGAACGACACCAAATCCCTCTTGTGCAGAAAAGAAATTCCAGTATCCAAATTGATCGCCAATAACAGCATAAGTGACATTGTTGGCGGTCACCGAAAAACTTTCGATGCGCAAACGGACTTCACCATCGGCGAGTTCGGGCAAGGCCTCTTCATTCACCGTCAAATCGGTAAGATCGTTCTTATTTGCCCAAATTGTTTCGGCCATGATTATGCTCCTAATTATATTACAATGTGAATTATGTGTTGACTATCACATTTTAATGTGAATACATATTCACTGTTTTTATAAATATTAGCATTTTTACTTGCAGGAGCATTTATGTCCACCCAATTGATTGAAAAACTGCGCGGCCTTGTGAATGATGGCGGACTGTCGCGGTCTGGACTTGCCCGTGCTGCCGGATTGCACGCCAACACATTGCGCGATCTGGATCAACCGGACTGGAATCCCACTGCGGATACGCTGCGGAAACTGGAAAGCTATTTATTTGCTAATGATGATACGCCGACTTTGGTTCCGATTGAAGAAATTATCGAAGAAGCACGTAATGGCCGGATGTATATTTTGGTTGATGACGAAGACCGCGAAAATGAAGGCGATCTTATTATTCCGGCGCAAATGGCGACGCCCGATGCAGTCAATTTCATGGCAACGCATGGCCGGGGCCTGATCTGCCTGACGCTGACCAAGTCGCGGACTGAACAGCTTGGCCTTGCGCCGATGACGCGGGATAACCGCGAAAGTATGGAAACCGCGTTCACCGTTTCCATCGAAGCAAAAGAGGGTGTGACGACGGGTATCAGCGCGGCGGACCGCGCACGGACAATTTCTGTCGCCGTTGATGCCTCAAAAGGCCCAGCCGACATTGTTTCACCCGGCCACGTTTTTCCGCTGACCGCGCGTGATGGCGGCGTACTGGTGCGTGCAGGACATACCGAGGCAGCGGTTGATATCAGCCGCTTGGCAGGCCTTAATGCTTCAGGCGTGATCTGCGAGATTATGAAAGATGACGGCACGATGGCACGCATGGACGATCTTGTGTCGTTTGCGCGGATGCACAATTTGAAAATGGGAACCATCCGCGACCTGATTGAATATCGCCGCAAGCATGACCATTTGGTTGAATGTATATCAGAGGCTCCGTTCACATCCGATTATGGCGGCGATTGGATCGCTAAAACCTATCGCAACAAGATTGATGGATCGACGCATGTTGCTTTGCAAAAAGGCAGGGTAATTGAAGGCGAACCTACTTTGGTTCGCATGCATGGCATGTCGATTTTTGCCGATGTGCTTGGCCAACCGGGACCGCGCAAACGGATATTGCAACGTGCCATGGCCGAAATTGGCAAGGCGGGTGCAGGCGTTGTCGTTCTGCTGTTGCCCAATATCGATCAGCGCCTCCATATGCTATCCAGTAAAACACCCGACGTGGAATTCCGCTCCTATGGCATTGGCGCGCAGATATTGGCGGATCTGGGGATTCATGACATGACCTTGCTGACCAATTCACATCGCAATGTGGTGGGTCTGGACGGGTATGGCATCAACATCGTCGGTGAACGACCGATCCCTGCATAAAAGTTAGCAGGCGGCGAGGGGGGGGGGGCATAATGTCGTTATACGCAATAGGATTGTTATTGGCTGGCCTGTCGGCATTTGGCGCGGCTTCATCGCATGCTTTTTTGAAATCGGGCACAGACAAGCTGGCGATACGGTGTTGGACCAGCCTTGTTTGTGCGGCGATTTCATTGCCTGTGGCCATTTGGACGGGGCCATTGCCCGAGCAATTTTGGATATTTATGGCGGGCTTTGCCGTGTTGAGCGTGCTTAACCAGATCGCGCTGGTAAAATCATATGAGATTAGCGATTTTTCCCATGCCTATCCGGTGGCTCGCGGGATTGTTCCGCTTGCAATGGCGCTGCTGGGTATAGTGGTCCTTGGCGACAAGGTTTCCGCCGCTGCATTTTCTGGCATATTGTTCATCACGCTGGGCATATTGTCGCTCGCATTGGGACGGGGCATGGGCCGCAGTGGTTGGGGCGTGGCCTTGTTCACAGGGCTGACCACCGTTGGCTATAATATCATTTTGGCGCAGGGCATTCGTGAGGCAACCGACGCTGCCAATTTCTTGGCTTGGCTATTTGTAATCGATGGATTTTTCTCGCCTATGTATATGTATTACAGATCACGAAATAGCATGGCGATCCGATTAAGGGACAGCTGGTCGATAGGCTGGAAAAGCGGTTTATTATCGCTTCTGTCCTTTGCCAGCATGACCTATGCCATGCGCTTTGCGCCTGTCGGCATAGTATCGGCCATTCGGGAGTCGAGCGTGTTGATTGCGCTTGTATTGGCAGCAATCATGCTGAATGAGCGGCTCGACCGCTGGCGCATTATGGCCGGTCTATTAATTGTAATCGGTGCTTCCGTTATCATAATCGGCTAGGCATTTTTGGATAAGCAACATTGGATAAGCAACATTGGATAGGAAACTGAAATGGCAAAATTCCTGATCGTAGAAGCACGGTTTTACCAGCATCTGAACGATATGCTGATTGCGGGGGCAAAGGCGGCGCTCAAGGCAAAGGGGCATGAGGTCGTGGTCATCACGGTTCCCGGCGCACTCGAAATACCCGGAACAATTGCAATGGCGGCCGAAAGCGGCGAATATGACGGGTTCGTTGCGATCGGCGTGGTCATTCGCGGCGAGACATATCATTTTGAAATCGTCGCAGGGGAAAGCGCACGGGCGATCATGGCGCTGACCATGGACGGTATCGCCATCGGCAATGGCATATTGACCGTGGAGAATGAAATCCAGGCGCTGGTTCGTGCTGATCCGGCGCAAAAGGACAAGGGCGGAGAGGCAGCGGTCGCAGCGATGCGATTGCTGGAATTGTCCGAAAAATTCGGGTAAGGCCGGAATATGGCTGGCAAACATTATGATGAATGGCGCATTGGCGACCGGATAACGCACGAGATACGGCGCACCGTAACCGAAACCGATAATCTGTTGTTCACCGTAATGACCCATAATCCGCAACCTTTGCATCTGGATGCGGAGGCGGCGAAGGCCAGCGAGTTTGGGCAGATTTTGGTCAACGGCACGTTCACTTTCAGCTTGATGGTCGGGCTGTCGGTGGGCGATACGACGCTGGGTACATTGGTGGCCAATCTGGGATATGATAGACTGGTGATGCCAAAGCCGGTGTTTATCGGTGATACTTTGCGCGCCGAAAGTGAAGTCATTGCGCTCAAGGACAGCAAATCGCGGCCCGGCGCCGGGATTGTGACGTTTATGCATCGCTGTTTGAACCAGCGCGATGAAGTGGTTTGCAGCTGCGAACGGTCGGCATTGCTAAAGAAGAAAGCGTCTTAAACATTATATAACTGTTCGCACGGGCTTGTCGAAGTGCAGGCTGCGCAAACTGTCCTTCGACAAGCTCAGGGCGAACGGGTAAGGGACTAGGCATGAAACTACGCTCGCTCTTGTTTGTACCCGGTGACCGCCCCGAACGCTTTGCCAAGGCGGCGGCCAGCGGCGCGGATGCGATTATCATCGATCTGGAAGACAGCGTGTCGCTGGAAAACAAGGCCAAGGCGCGCGATGCGGCGGCCGAATGGCTGTCGGGTGGACGTAAATCCGTCCCCTGCTTTATCCGCGTCAATCCGCAAGACAGCCACATGACGCAGGATGATCTGAATGCGATCTTGCCATACCTTCCCGATGCTATTGTTTTGCCCAAGGCGGAGGGCGCAAAGTCGGTGCATTGGCTGTGCGCGCTGGCGGCGGCAACCGCCGATGCGCCCGCCGGAGACGCGCCGCCGATATTGCCGATAGCCACCGAAACGCCCGGCGGGATATTCGATTTGGGCAGCCTGCGCGATGTATCCAGCCACTTGATCGGCGTAACATGGGGCGCCGAAGATTTGCCCGCCGCCATCGGCGCGGTAACATCGCGGCTGGAGGACGGCCAATACACCGCGCCATACGAACTGGCGCGCAGCCTGACCTTGTTTGCGGCGCATGCCGCAGGCGTGGCGGCGATTGATACCGTATTCCCGTCATTTAAGGATGAGGCCGGCCTTGCCGCCTATGCGGCGCGTGCGGCGCGGGACGGCTTCACCGGAATGATGGCCATTCACCCCGCGCAAGTGGCGATCATCAACGCCGGATTTACGCCCACGGCGGACCAAATCGCCGATGCACAGGCCGTGGCTGATGCCTTTGCTGCGAACCCCGGCGCTGGGGTGCTGCAGGTGGCTGGCCGGATGGTAGATGCCCCGCATTTGAAAGCGGCGCTGGCGGTGCTGGCGCGGGTTTAGGGCGTATGGCGGCCTTAAAGCGACAAAAGCGCCGCAGGATCGCGCCGAATTTGTCCCCTTTGTCGCGTTAAGCGCGGCGCGATATTGACCGGATAGCCTGCGCAGAAAATCTTTTGCTTTGTATTGATGCGCTGTAATTTCCATGCCCGGTTTGGAGCAACAAAAGCCTGTGTAGGAAAGCGATATTTTCGCGCGCCTCGGTTCATAAAAGCCGCAAAGGGAAGAAGGGGGGAGTTAGCCCTAGGCGGTGTTTGCATTTAATTTGTGAACTATTCAAAATCAGACACAACGTCATTCCCGCGCAGGCGGGAAGGTGGATTCACATTCGAAGTGCACCAGTTTTTTGTGTGATAGGAATATCTCGGCAGGTGTTTTGAATGCAAGGCATTTTCTGGGTGTGTGATTGAGGATGTCTGCGAGTTTT
>JANOKA010000239.1:0-2028 GCA_031418995.1 Sphingomonadales bacterium
CCGTGCATTGCGCCGCGACGGACGAGTACCTGCCGTAATTTACGGCAACAACCAAGAACCACAAACGATCCACGTCGAAGAAAAAGCCCTCGTCAAATTGCTGTCGTCGGGCCATTTCATGAACAGTGTGATCGACGTTGACCTTGGCGGAAAAGCGACAACGACCCTGCCAAAGGACGTTGCGTTCCATCCGGTCACTGATCGTCCGCTGCACGTCGATTTCCTGCGCATCGCCAAGGGCGCAAAGGTAGAAGTCGAAGTGCCCGTCGTGTTCATCAACGAAGAAAAATCACCTGGCCTGAAACGCGGTGGCGTATTGAACATCGTGCGTCACGAACTGGAACTGTTTTGCGACGCCACCAAGATCCCCGATGACATCCAAATCGATGTGACCGGATTTGATGTTGGTGATTCGATTCACATCAGCAACGTGACTTTGCCCGCCGGCAGCGAGAGCGTAATCACGGACCGCGATTTCACGATTGCCACGATTGTTGCGCCATCGGCGCTGAAATCAACCAGCGGTGATACGACGGTCGAAGGCGAAGCTGAGGCTTAATAGTCAAAACCGCTTCGTCATTGCGAGGAGCATAGCGACGCGGCAATCCAGTACTAGTGCACACTCACTCTGGATTGCCGCGCTTCGCTCGCAATGACGAAAGGCTAACAACGGAGTTTTCGTGCCGATGCAATTGTGGGTAGGCCTTGGAAATCCCGGACCGACCTATGCCATGCACCGGCATAATATCGGTTTCATGGCCATCGATGCCTTGGGCGAAATCCACGATTTGCCGACACCTGCGAAAAAATTCCATGGATGGGTGCAGGAAGCGCGCATCGGCGCAGAAAAAATCATCCTGCTGAAACCTGCGACATTCATGAACGAAAGCGGGCGCAGCGTGCGTACCGCGATGGATTTCTACAAACTCACCCCTGCCGACGTCACCGTTTTCTATGACGAACTAGACCTCGCCCCGTTCAAGGTGAAGGTAAAAATGGGCGGCGGCGCAGCGGGGCATAATGGCATCCGCAGCATGATCGACTATATCGGCGCAGATTTCAAACGCGTGCGTATGGGCATCGGCCACCCGGGGCATAAGGACCGCGTGACCGGATATGTGCTGGGCAATTTCCACAAGAGCGAGATAGACGACTTGGCCGATTTATTGGGCGCGGTTGCCGCAGAGGCCGATTGGCTTGCCAAGGGTGATGATGTGCGGTTTATGAATGATGTGGCGATGAGGTTAGCGAATTAACTTCACAAACTCGTCATTGCGAGCGTAGCGAAGCAATCCAGGGTTGCGTACGCTCGCTCTGGATTGCCTCGCTACGCTCGCAATGACGAGATTATTACAGGAGTATATAATGGGTTTCAAATGCGGTATCGTCGGACTGCCCAATGTCGGCAAGTCCACCCTTTTCAACGCATTGACGCAGACGGCGGCGGCGCAGGCGGCTAATTATCCGTTTTGTACGATAGAACCCAACATTGGGAACGTCGCGGTGCCCGATCCGCGCCTGAATACGATTGCCAAAATCGGCGGATCGGCCAAGATCATCGAAACGCAGCTTGGCTTTGTTGACATCGCAGGGCTGGTGCGCGGCGCGTCAAAGGGCGAGGGCCTAGGCAACCAGTTTCTGGGCAACATCCGCGAGGTGGACGCAATTGTGCATGTCCTGCGCTGTTTCATTGACGACGATATTCAGCATGTCGATGAAAAGATTGACCCGATTTCCGACGCCGAAACCGTGGAAACCGAATTGATGCTGTCCGATCTGGAAAGCCTGGAAAAGCGCGTTCCGGCACTGGCCAAAAAAGGAACGCAGGGCGACAAAGAAGCCAAGGCAACGGCTATCGTTTTGAGCAAAGCGCTCGATCTGCTGCGCGAAGGCAAACCTGCGCGGTTGACCAAACGCGATGATGCCGACGAAGAACGCCTATTCCAACAAGCGCAATTGCTGACCGCGAAACCCGTGCTGTATGTGTGCAATGTCGAAGAGGCGTCTGCGGCAAACGGCAACGAGCTG
>JANOKA010000240.1:0-8100 GCA_031418995.1 Sphingomonadales bacterium
GGATCGTTTCGGGAGATCGGCAAGATCGCCGGCAAAGCCAGCTACGCCGATGACGGCAGTTTTATCGATTTGGCGGCATCCAACCTGATCTTTGGCCGCGGCAATATCGCTGGCCGTGCGGTTGTGGCCAGCGCCGATGATTTCACGGTGCGCGGGGGCGCCGCCGACGCCGCGTTGCACCGCAAATTTGTCCAATGCGAGAAAATGGCACATGAAATCGGCATACCATTAGTACGGATGATCGACGGCACGGGCGGCGGCGGATCAGTAAAAACGCTGGAGGATACAGGCTATACCTATGTTCCGATGACGCCCGGCTGGGATCATATTGTCAAAAATCTGGAAAGCGTGCCCGTTGTTGCACTCGCCTTAGGGCCAACGGCGGGGCTTGGCGCGGCGCGCACCGTGGCCAGCCATTATTCGGTCATGGTAAAAGGGATTAGCCAGATTTTTGCCGCAGGGCCCGTGGTCGCCGCGCAAATTGGCGAGACATTGACAAAAGAGGCGCTGGGCGGCAGCGACATCCACACCCGCAACGGCGTGTGCGATGACGAAGTGGCAAGCGAGGCCGAAGCGTTTGCCGCCGCACGGCGCTTTCTATCATATCTACCATCCAATGTGGAACAATTGGCCGCGCGCACGCCGTGCGATGACCCGGCGGGCCGCCGCGAAGAGATGCTGCTGTCCATCGTGCCGCGCGCCGACAAACAGGTCTATTCCATGCGCAGCGTGTTGGACGCCGTGTGCGACAAGGATAGCATATTCGAAATGGGCCGCCGATGGGGCCGCGCCGCAATCACCGCCTTTGCGCGGCTGGATGGTTGGCCCGTTGCGGTGCTGGCATCGGACCCCACGTATCTGGGCGGATCGTGGGAGGCGCTGACCAGCCAAAAGGTTAAACGCTTTGTCGAACTGGCGCAGCAATTCCGCCTGCCCGTCGTGCATCTGGTCGATAACCCCGGATTCATGATCGGGCTGGAGGCCGAACGCACCGCCACTATCCGCCACGGGGTCGAGGCGATGAACGCGATTTACAAGGCCAATATACCCTGGGCATCGGTGATCGTGCGCCGCGCATACGGGATTGCGGGCAGCGCGATGTCGAACGGCGAACGCTTTCAATACCGCTTTGCCTGGCCTTCGGGCGATTGGGGCAGTCTGCCGATTGCGGGCGGATTGGAGGCCGCCTATAAATCCGATATCGAATGCGCACCCGACCCCGCCGCCCGGCTGGCGCAAATAAAGGCCAAGCTGGACGCAGTCACATCCCCGTTCCGCAGCGCCGAACATTTCAGCGTAGAAGACATAATCGACCCTCGCGATACACGGCCATTATTGTGCGAGTTTGCAGGGCTAGCTTGGGCGAAATTGGGAGCATGAAAGGGAGTTTAAGATCGGAAGTTACTTGCCGATAAACGCTGCAATGGTATCAACCAATTCGGGCATCACCGGCAATGACGGATTGCTATAGGTCGCAATGTTTGCGGCCTGATCGTCACTATCCACGCGCTTCAACGTGTGGGTCATGGCATCAATAGTGATGCGTTTGGCCGCTGGCTGCGCGGCGGCAATCGCGTCGCCGTCAGCCGCCTTCACCTGAATATCGCGTCCGCCGTCGACGATCAGCATTGGCTGTTTCACTACCTTGGCAAGCGCAGCGGGATCATAACGGAACAGATCGATCAAATATCCTTGCACTTGCGGCGCAAACATCCCTTGCAACGCCGGGTGCATTGCCGACACGTCAATTTTTTGCCCCGACCGCAACGCTGCAATGCTGCGGTCTGCGTCGGAGAATATGACCGCGTTTAGCGGATTGGCGTGAATCTGTTCGGACAATACATCTGCCAAATTCCGGCCCGGCGATGCGATCAGGATCAGGCCGCAGATGTTCGGCTGGCCTTGCGCCGCGGCCAGCGCGACCAGCCCACCTTCGCTATGCCCCGCCACCCATACGCATGTAGCGCCGCTTTGTTTCAGGGCCGCTTCGCTCCATGTCGCGGCATCGGCGGCATAATCCGCGATGGTGACCGCATTGGCATCGGCAATTGCCGCCGCGCTGGCAAACATGCCGCGTTTGTCGATCCGCAAACTGGATATGCCCTTAGCTGCCAATGCCTCGGCCAGCAATTTATAACTGGCGCTGCTGACCCCCATCGGATTATTGCCATCACGGTCGGTCGGGCCAGAGCCGGGTAAGATCAGTATGACGGGCGTTTGCTTGCCTGCGTGAATGTAGCTTCCAGAAAGCGGTCCTTGCGGCCCCGGCACAGTCATTTGCATTTCGGCAATTGTAGCCTGTGCCTGTGTCTGTGCCTGAGCCTTTTCGGCTTTTGCGGACTGCGCGGCAAATGCTGTTGCTGCGACGAGTGCTGCATAAGTGAGTGTTGAAAATTTCATTATCCTGCTCCGTTGTAATTATAACCATTCTGCGATTTTTCAAATTATTATGCATTTCCCTTGGACGGCCTGCCCCGCTTTGGCTTGTCGCTCACCGCCACCTTCACGCCCCGCCGCGTCAAAGCCTCGCGCAAGAGCACCTCGACCTGCGCATTGGCGCTTCTGAAATCGGCTGCTGCTGCGCGCTCAACCGCTGCGAACAAGGCAGGGTCAAGGCGCAGCGGGAATGCCTTTTTTGCAAATGGATTGTCAGAAGGCGCGGCCAATACGGTGCGCCTATCCGTAAAGTGTGCCGGTATTGACCACGGGCTGGGTATCGCGTTCACCGCACAGCACGACCATCAGGTTCGATACCATCGCAGCCTTGCGCTCATCGTCCAGATCAACCACGCCCTTTTCCGCAAGCAGGCCCAGCGCCATTTCGACCATGCCAACCGCGCCCTCAACCAATGTCTGCCGCGCCGCAACCACCGCCTGCGCCTGTTGCCGCCGCAGCATCGCTCCTGCGATTTCGGGGGCATAGGCAAGATGGGTGAAGCCGCATTCGTCCACGCTGATCCCCGCCACTTTCAATCGTTCCGTCAGGGCAATGCGCAGCTCGCCGCCGACCTCGTCATGGTTACCGCGCAAGGTAACCTCCTTGTGTTCGATGTCGTCATAGGGGTAACGTGATCCGATGGCGCGCACGGCGGCCTCAATCTGCGCCATAACAAACGCCTTATAATCATCGACGTCGAATAAGGCTTGCGCAGTATCGGTGACGCGCCAGACCACTTGCGCCGCGATCTCAATCGGATTGCCGCGCAGGTCATTGACCTTGATCTTGTCGGAAATCAGGTTGTTGGAACGCAGCGAAATTTTGGCTTTGCCAAACCATGGCCAAATCCAGCGCAAACCTTCGTTCCGGTCAGTGCCCTTATACGATCCGAACAAGGTCAACGCGACGCCCTGATTGGGCTGGATCATATAGAATCCGCAGCTGAGAAACAAAAACATCGTAATCGACAGGAGTATTGCAATGACATCAAATGCAACGGCATTGCCCTTTCCTGCTGCAATGATATTGACCAGCGACCAGCCGCAATAGACCAGAAAAGCAAGCATTAACGTGAGCGCCAGATATCCGCTGAAACCTTTTGCAGCACGTTCGTTGCTGGCGTTTAATGCACCTTGATTATTGGATAAAGTCATCCCGACCTCCTGTTAAATTATGATATCATATTTATATATTATTTTACCTGTGTCAAATAAAATGAGTCCAACAAAAAAGGGGCAGGATTTCTCCCGCCCCTGCATTGCATTATGATAGCCTGCCTTTATTGCGCAGCGACCGGAAACCCGCGCCGTTTCAGCAGCGCATTGACATCGGGGTCGCGGCCCCGGAATGCGCGGTACGCATCAATCCGGTCGGTTTCATTGCCCGTCGAGAGCAACACGCTGCGGAATTTATCCGCCAGCGCCTTGTTCCACACATCGCCGGTTTCTTCAAACGCCGCCCAAGTATCGGCGTCCATCGTTTCGGACCACAGATAACTATAATATCCCGCCGAATAGGCATCGGACGAAAACAGATGGTTAAATTGCGGCAACCGGTGACGCATCGCCATTTCCTTTGGCATGCCGATTTCCGCCAGCGTCGCTTTTTCAAACGCCGCCGCATCGGCAACCGGATCGGTGCGGTTGTGCAGTTTCATATCCAATATCGCACTCGACAGATATTCGACCGTGGCAAAACCCTGATTAAATGTGCCGCTGGCCTCAATCTTGTCGACCAGTGCCTTGGGTATGGGTTCGCCGGTTTTATAATGCTTGGCATATTTGTTCAGGATATACGGCGTCAAAAGCCAGCTTTCGTTTACCTGACTGGGATATTCGACGAAATCACGCGGTGTGCCCGCTAAACCCGGCCATGTAATATCATAGTTCAGATAATGCAGCGCATGGCCAAACTCATGGAACAATGTCGATGCATCATCGATGCTTATCAGAGTCGGTTCATCCCCTGCGCCTTTAACAAAGTTATTGTTGTTGGACGCCAATATCATATTATTTTGACCGCCCAGTTTATGCTGGCTGCGATATGTGGTCATCCATGCGCCGGACCGTTTGCCTGAACGCGCAAAATTGTCGAGATAGAATAGACCAATCACCTTGCCATCACGGGCAACCTCGAATGTCCGCACGCTGGGTTCAAATACCGGAACCACGCCCGTATTTTCGGTGAAGGTGAAATCATACAATCGGCCCGCCGCATCAAACATCGCAGCGACCATATTGTCGAGTTGGAAATACGGTTTGATCTCATTCTGGTCGAGGTCATATTTCGCCTTACGCACTTTTTCGGCGTAATAACGGTAATCCCACGGCTCGATCGTGATCTCCTCTGCATTGGCGATGGCTTGCATATCAGCAACTTCTTCTTTGACGCGTGCGACCGCAGCCGGCCACACTTTCATCATCAGGTCCATCGCGCGTTCGGGTTCTTTGGCCATCGTGTTGGCCATGCGGTAATGCGCGTGGGTTTCAAAGCCCAGTATCTTGGCGCGTTCCTGACGCAATTTCAGGATTTCGGCTATCGAAGCATTTGTATCATTGGCATTGCCGTTTTCACCGCGCTTCACAAACGCCCGCCACACTTTCTCCCGCAATGCCCGGTCCGTTGAGTTTTCCAGCACGGGTTGCACTGCTGAACGCGTGTTGACAATCGCCCAGCCTGTTTTGCCCCGCGATGTCGCTGCCGATTTCAGCGCAGCAACGAAACTATCTGGTAGCCCGGCCAATTCCGCCTCAGTATTTAACAGGATATACGTTTCTTCGTCGGCCAGAACTTTACCGGAAAAGGCAGAAAACTTGGTTGCAAGTTCGGACTCAACCGCGATGACTTTGTCCTTTTGCGCGGCATCCAGCAGTGCGCCGTTACGAACCAAACCATCATAGGTCCGCTCCAGCAACCGCATTTGTTTTTCATCAAGGTTCAAAGTGCCGCGTACCTGATACAGATACTGGACGCGTTGGAAATAGCGGGCATCTAGCGATTGCTTGCCGAAAAACTCGCTGATCTTTGGATCCCATTCCGCCTCTATCTTGCGGATTTGATCGGATGACAGGTTGGATGTGTAAACGCCCCACACAGAAAACAGCCGGTCGATATGTTTGCCCGACAATTCAGCAGCCGTGATTGTATTATCGAATGTAATGGCCTGCGAATTGTTGACGATATTTTCAAATTCGATTGTCGATGCCTTCATCGCGGCTTCAAAAGCCGCAGGAAAATCGTCCGCCTTTACCTTGTCCCAAGGGGGCACGCCGTCATAGGGACCGGTCCAGGCCTGTAACAATAAGGGTTCCGCTGCCATTGATGCCATTTCATTTTTTCCGTTTTTTGTTGTGCTTTTTGCCGCAAATACTGCGCCCGGTGATGCCAGTGCCAGCAAGGGAATAATCGCAAATCCCGTCCGTAATTTGTTTTTTAACATGTCAGTAAAAACCTTTTCCCTAAAACCTGATGCGCCATAGATAGGTCGCACAGAATCAAAATCCACTGAAATCATGGATCATGTCCGGATCATATACGATCCGTTCATTATTGTTATCTCCATTTCGGACCTTAAGCGTGATGCCATTAAAGGCAATTCGTGACTGCGTGCGTCAGTTCCACGGTCACATGCAATCGCGACAAAGGAGACTGTAATTTTGGCGGACAATGACATTTTATATAATGACAATTTCGCACCGAAACATGCTGCATTGATATTTGGAGAGCCGGATCATCTTGTTGCCTTGCGGTTATTAACACGGCCGCTGGGATGCTCCATTTCCGACGGCACCGAGCTCGCCAACGGCCCTTCTCTTTGCGAAGATAGAATAAATTTTGATCTATTGCTGATTGATCTTCGCTCCGAATCGGATGCACACGCAAAACACCTGCCGAACATTTCAGCATATCTGAATGCCAGCAACGCAGAAGCAATCGTGTGGACGGATTTACAAGGATTGGACGAGGCATATGCAATATTGCCTGTGCCGAAATGCCAATTTCTTGTGAACGCCACCACTGCGGAAATGATGCTGATCGTAACCAAGGCAATACAGCGGGGCAACATGGATTTGGTGCATAGCGGTAACCGGCAAATGGAGTTTAGCGCTCTGCACCGGATCAGTGACGAATTAGCGGATTTCGCCAAAACACTGGCACGTATTGCCGAACAGGATGAGGAAGCCGCTATCGGCGGTTTGGCGGAACGGCCGATATCTTTCCGGCCCGCTCCTGCGGCCATAATGCAGCCGCTGGTTTCGCAGTCCAGCGAACCTGTGCCACAGATCACTGCGGCTTCGGTGCGCACGGCCATTAAACTGCGCCGGTTGCGGGAGCGGTATTTCGATGCCGAACTGTTTGCCGATCCTGCGTGGGATATCCTGCTGGATTTATTCGCCGCCCGGTTCGAGGGAACAAACGTATCGGTATCCAGCCTGTGTATTGCCGCAGCGGTTCCGGCCACAACGGCTTTAAGATGGATTTCGGCAATGACGGCTAACGGCATATTATTGCGGCGGCATGACCCAAAGGATGCCCGCCGCGTTTTCATTGAGCTTTCGAATGAAACCGTGGTGCAATTGACAAGTTACTTTAACGATCTCCGGCAACGAGACCAATGGCCAATATGATTCAACTATTGGTCCAAGGATAACGAAAACGCTTGCCAATCTGCCCCTGCTTTGGTTAAAGGCGTCGCGTCGGAGCGAATTGCAGCGGCAGTGACATGCATTGGGGCGCTTAGCTCAGTTGGTAGAGCATCTCGTTTACACCGAGAGGGTCAGCGGTTCGAGCCCGTTAGCGCCCACCATGCATTTAGCGAATATTTTAGCGTATATCGCGGTAACAGTTGACTTTATTTATTCCGCAGCTAACTTTCCTGACAGTTAATATGTGCTAATTTAGAAAGACCGGATATAATCGTGAAACTTTCAAAATTTACCCTGATTGCCGCATCTGCGACCTTGATGGCATTATGTTCGCCGGCCTTTGCCTCGGAAAAACAAAGCCCGCGTACGATTGATTCGGCAGAAACCAGACCCGAAACAAAAACGCAGCAAAGGCCTGTAAATGAGCAACAAACGCCGCGCCGTAAAACCCGCTGCATCAGTTGCCGGATTTTAATGTAACCAGAATTTAAGCGCGGGGCTTATATCCGTCCTTAACCCGCCTCGGCAATTAATTTTGCCATTTCGGCGTCATCCCATTCCACGCCGCCCTCCACCCGCCATATCTCGCGCCCGGCGCTGTCGTATAAAATTGTCGTAGGCAATTTCAGGTTGCCGCCCAAACTGCCCAGCAATTGGTTGTCCTTGTCCGTATAGGGCTCCAGATTTTCAAAGCCGTTTTGCGCAAAAAATGCCTGCACTGGCTTTCGTCCTTCCAAATCCTGCGACACGGCAATGACCGATGTTTTGCCTTCTTCAAGCGCAGACAGGCGGTCCAGCGTCGGCATTTCCGCTTTGCACGGCGCACACCACGTGGCCCAGATATTAACCAGCAAAGGGCGACCTGCAAAATCGGACAAGTGCACATCGCGTCCGTCCGCACCGGTAAACGGTACATCCGGGGCTTGCTGTCCAGCAAAAGCATATGTCAGATTTGCACTCATCCCGTTGCGGCTTTCAAGGCCGATATCAGCGTGTTTTTCAGGCGTAGCGGGAACC
>JANOKA010000241.1:0-3930 GCA_031418995.1 Sphingomonadales bacterium
TCAACCTCGAATATCAACATGCTGCCGCCCGGCAATACGACCTGCCCGGTTTTGGGATCGGTTTTATCCTGGTCGCCGTAACCCAGCTTGGCCGGAATCCAGATTTTATATTTGCCGCCGCGCTTCATTTTTTTCAGCGCCTCGGAAAATCCGGGGACTACGCCCTGCACCGGCATCGGTGCTTGCGGGTTTTCATCAAACACGCGGCCATCGCGCAAAGTGCCTTTATATCCGACCAACGTGACATCATTATCGGTGGGCGATGCGCCCTCGCCCGCTTTCAATGTTTGAAATTGCAGGCCGGATTTGGTTGTTTCAACGCCGTCTTCGCCGCTGTTACCCGCCAAAAAATCTTCGTTAGTTTGATATTTTGCGCGGATATCTTTCGTGCCCAGCCATGCTAGCGCACCTGCAATGGACAAAACCAATGCAATACCGAACCAATATTTCGTCAGCGATCCTTTTTTGATCGGCTGGATGGGTACGGTGGTGACGGACATACATTAACCCCTAAGCAAAATTCGTGGATTGCTATAACCACGACTATGATGATTACTCAAGCGATTGAGTATAATCTGAATGGCAAAGAAGCCATTTGGGCAAAAAAAAGAGCGCCTGAAAAGACGCTCTATTTTATACAAGAATTGCAGCGCTTATTTGCCGCCGTCACGTTCTTGTTGTTTACGCTCCATCTTGCGCGCACGGCGGACAGCAGCAGCCTTTTCACGGGCGCGCTTTTCCGATGGCTTTTCAAAATGGCGGCGCAATTTCATTTCGCGATACACGCCTTCACGCTGCAATTTCTTCTTCAATGCGCGCAGGGCTTGGTCAACATTGTTATCGCGTACCATGATTTGCATAAAAAACGTCACTCCAGTCGATTCGGTGCAGAAGGCCCAAAAGCCCCGTAAATCTGCGAAAAAATAAGTAAAGCCGCTGAAAATGCGGCGTGTTGAGCGGTGCACTACCCCCGCGCTTTGCCAATATCAAGAGCTTAAAACCGCCAAAGCGGCAGTTTTGCAATGGTAAGCGTTAAACTGTTGCCCACTTGCCGCGCACCCGTTTTCATTTCATAATGCAACTTGAATGATTTTCAGGAGAGAGAATATGGCGACCCAGTTGAACCCCGGCAGCATATCCAACAGCAAATATAGCGAAGCGGAATGGACCGCGCGGCAGGAATTGGCCGCATGTTACCGGATATTTGCCATGATGGGCTGGGACGAGATGATTTTCAACCATATCACTGTCAAAGTGCCCGATGAAGACGGCGCATTCCTGATAAATCCGTACGGTATGCATTTTAGCGAAGTGAACGCATCCAGCCTGATTAAAATCGATAAGGATGGCAACAAACTGGACGCGGACAATCCTTGGCATGTGAACAAGGCGGGATTTGTCCAGCACAGCCTGTTCCACGGCGCATTGGACGATGCCCATGCGATCATCCACACGCACACCACCGCCACGGTCGCGGTCAGCTCGCTGGAGGGCGGATTACAGCCCGTCAACTTCTATGCCTGCAATTTTATCGGCCAAATTGCCTATCATGATTTTGAGGGCGTCACGGTGCGCGCGGAAGAGGGCGTCCGGTTGTTGGAAAATCTGGGGAACAAACGCATCATGCTGCTGAAAAACCATGGCCCCGTTGTCATGGGCAAAACGTTGCAGGATGCCTTCATCAAATATTGGGCGCTGCAACGTGCCTGCGAACATCAAATGGCAACGATGAGCATGGGCAATGCGATACCCGTACCGCCAGAGGTCATCGCCGTGCATCAACGCGACCTGTATATGGCATCGATACCAGGCGCATCGGGCCGCGCCGAATTTGACGCGATGGTGCGCAAGGTCGACCGGATCGATAAAAGCTGGCGGGATTGATTGCTGCGCCGAATTTGGCTAGCTCCGCTGTATGACCAAATTCACTGTCAATGAACGCCCTGTGCAATACCGGATGGACCCGGCAACGCCTTTATTATGGGCGCTGCGCGATGCATCAAACCTGACTGGAACCAAATTCGGTTGCGGCACGGGCGATTGCGGTGCGTGTATGGTCGATATCGATGGTGAGGCTATCCGGTCCTGTCTGGTCACGATCAAAGAAGCCGAGGGGCGGTTTGTAACCACTATCGAGGGTCTAAGCCGGGACCGCAGCCATCCGATGCAACAGGCAATGGTGGCTTCGGGCGCGATCCAGTGCGGGTTTTGTACGCCCGGTATCGTCATGGCGGCGCAGGCGTTGCTAAAGGGGAATGCCAATCCCACCGATGCCGAAATTGACGCGGCCATCACCAATATCTGCCGCTGCGGCGTATATCCACGGCTGCGCGATGCGATCAAACAAGCGGGCCGAATCATGCGCCGCGAAACCGTTGTATCGGCAGCGCCCCCGCCCGGCATTACGCCGGAGGACGCCGCAAAAGCCGTTCCCGCGCTGACCGTTACAGAGTAATACACATATGATGTTAACCGGATATTTCGGTTTTCATGCTTTACTGTAGCCTATGTTAAAATCATTTTGCTATGCCATTCTGCCCGCCATATTTATGCTTTCCGCATGCGGCGGCGGCGTAGATAATGACAGCAATTCGTATCAGAAAGCCCTCGCCCAATATGATCGCGGTAAGTTTGCGGCGGCCAATGTGGAGTTGATGAACGCAGCAAAATCTATGCCTGGCAATGCAGATATATATATTTTGCGTGCGCGCGTTTTCCTGAAAATGGGTGACGGGGTTGCCGCAGAGGGGCAAGTGGCACAGGCCCGTGATCTGAACGGCGATGCCAAAATCCTGGCAACATTGGCCGCCGAGGCCGCTTTGCTACAAAAAGATACCGTAAAGGCGGCGCGCCTGATTGATGCAGCAGGCGGCGCGTTTGAAAGTCCGGGGGATCAGGAACGTTTGACCGGAGAACGCATGATGCTGGACCGTGATTTTGGCGGCGCTATCCGGCAATTTGAAGCCGCACGCGCCATCAACCCGAAAAATGGCCGTATCGCTATCGGGCATGGCCATGTGCAATTGCTGACGGGTGATTATACGGGGGCCGCGCAATCGGCAGCGACGGCCATTGCGCTCAACCCGCAATGGAGCGGGGCACATATTCTGGCGGGGCGCACCGCGATGTTTCAGCAGCAATATCCGGCGGCGCTGTCGCATTTTGACGCCGCGCTGGGACTAGACCAGAATAATGTTGCCGCGATATTCGGCAAAGCGTCGGTTTACGGCGAATTGGGCAAAATGGCCGACATGCAAAACTGGGTGGACCGAGGGCGAAAGCTGGAGCCTGCCGATCCGTTTGGCATGTTCCTGTTGGCGCGGCTTGCGGCAAGCAAAAATGATTATAAGCGCGCCTATGGATTGATGGAACAATCCGGTGACGGCTTGGCCGAAGATGCCGTTGCCAGCACCTTTGCAGGCGAGATGGCGATTAAAATGGGCTATACCGCCAAAGCCATCAGCCATTTTGAACGCGCCATCGCGGTTGCGCCGGAAATCACCCATTTATATGTTCTGCTGGCCCACGCACAATTGGCCAATAAGGAGCCTGCCGCGGCGCTTGCAACGTTGCGCAAATTCGATGCGTTCGATCCATTGCCCGAAGAGGTTTTGGAATTGCGCGCAAAAATTGGCGGATTGGGCGCGGTTTAAGGGCGGTATGACTCTGAATTAAAGCGTAACTGGGGCTTACCGAAGCAAGTCTTAAGAGCGGGATGAAACTTAGGTCAGGACCTATTAAATACGCACCTGAGGCGTCAAAATGGCAAAGATACCGGACCAAAATGCACGCAGTGGATAGTTATTCTAACCACAAGGGCATTTTGTTTCGGGATCGAAGCCATTTTGACGTCCTTTGGATTTGACCGATTTTGTCCAGTGCTCCGTTGGCATCGCTTGAAATATATTCATATTCCTGCGCACTGCCGCC
>JANOKA010000242.1:0-2525 GCA_031418995.1 Sphingomonadales bacterium
GTTACGCCGGATTGCCCCCGCCGATCTGTCCGCCGCCAATAAGGTTGAATACGGCATTTTCGAACGCGCTTTGAAAGACACGGTCGATGCCAACAGCTTTGGCCAGCGCACGATCAATTTCAGCACCTATTCCAGTTGGCATCAGAATATGGCCAGCATGGCAAATAACCTGCCGTTCCGGAATGCCGCCGATTACAAGAGCTACATCGCCCGGATCAAGCAATTCCCCCGCGTCAATGATGAGAATATCTCCGTTGCCGATGCCGCGATCAAAGGCGGGTTTACCCTGCCCTGCGTGTCGCTGAATGGATTTGAGAAGACGATTACCGGCCTGATGACTGCCGATCCAAAAGCTTCGCGGTTTTACGAACCATTTGCCCGTCCGCGCCCCGAAAGCATGGACGCTGCCGAATTTGATGTGCTGTCGGCTGAGGCAGCAGCCGTGATTGACGCAGCCATAAAGCCTGCGCTGCAAAAAGAACTGGATTGGTATACCGCCAGCTACAAGCCCAAATGTGCGCTCCTGCCGGGTATCTCGGCACAGCCCAATGGCGCGGCTTACTATGATTACCGCATCCGCAACCAGACAACGACCGCGCTGACCGCCGAAGAAATCCATCAAATCGGCCTTGGCGAAGTTGCCCGTATTCGCGCCGAAATGGCCGAGGTTGCCAAGGCCGCAGGCTATGTAAGCCGCGAAGCGTATATTCAGCATTTGCGCACTGACCCGCAATATTTCGCCAAAACACCCGAAGAGCTGATGGAGAAAGTCGCGCGGATTACCAAGACTATCGACGGCAAAATGCCGTCCTTGTTCCGCCGCCTGCCCCGCCTGCCCTATGGATTGAAGGAAATTCCAGCAGAAATTGCCGAAGGAACAACCACCGCTTATTATAATCCGGGATCACCCGATGTTGGCATTGCGGGCCATTATTATGTCAACACATCAAAACTAGACCAGCGGCCCTTTTGGGAAATTCCGGCGCTCAGCGTGCATGAGGGCGTTCCCGGACACCACCACCAAATATCCTTGCAACAGGAATTGCCGTTGTCCGATTTCCGCAAGAACGGCGCGTTTTTCACGGCCTTTGTCGAGGGCTGGGGGCTGTATTCCGAACGGCTGGGCATCGAAATGGGATTATATGATACACCCGCCAAAAACATGGGCCGCCTAAGTTATGAGATGTGGCGCGCGTGCCGTCTGGTGGTCGACACCGGCATCCATGCCAAAGGCTGGCCCAAAGACAAAGCCACCGCGTACATGAAAGACAATACCGCATTAACCGGCGCGAATATCGAGGCAGAGGTCAATCGCTATATCAGCTGGCCCGGCCAAGCACTGGCCTATAAATTGGGCGAACTTAAAATCCGCGAACTGCGCAGCTATGCAACCAAAGAACTGGGCGCAAAATTCGATCTGGCGGCGTTTCATGATGTTGTTCTGGGTCAAGGCGCGGTGCCGCTGGATGTGCTTGATGCGCAAGTGAAGGACTGGGTCGCCCAAACAAAGTAAGCAAAGTGTTCCTGCTAGTGTGTGTAATGACATTTGAATTCAACTATTCCCTATCCGTTCGTCCTGAGCTTGACGAACCGAAGGCGACCGTAGGTCAACGGCGAGCAAGTAATCTGTACTCGGGCAGGCTCAGTACGAACGGTTGATTGTGCTGTCCAAATGCCATCGCAATAACGACCGCGAATGCAAATCCCGCGCTTAACGCGACATAAGCGACGGCGAAACACGGTCATATTGTCCCCTTTGTCGCGTTAAGAGTTGGATTAATCGGTGCAATGGCAACATCTCGCAAAGCATTGTTCACCAATTTCATATCTGGCCCGTTGGAAACATCAATCGCGCCGCCGCGCATCACACGTACGGTCGTGACGCCGTTAATCGCACGGTCCATGGCATAGTCAAACATTCGCGAGCGCCCCATTTCAAACGCCGTATCCCACGCGGCCGCAAAACTTTCTGCCCCCGGTTTCTCGCGCAACCGATAGGCGGAACTGCGCCCCATGCCCGCCGCCCGCGCCGCAGGGCCAACGGAACCCATCGCCTCTAACGCAAGAATGAAGCGCACTTGCGCGGCGGCCGACCATCCGTTCAATCGCCGCCGTTCCTGCGGCACGGCAACAAAAGCAAACTGCGTATCACCAAGCAACACGGCGTCTGCTGCTGTGTTTTCAAGCGGTGGGGAATTGGTATGTATCGGTTCCATCGGCCAGTATGAAACAGAGTTGACCCGTGTAGGAAAGGAAAATTTAGTCCAACCCGTGTTGGCTGTTAAGAGCACAATTCTTCGAAATAGCACTTCGTCATTCCCGCGTAGGCGGGAATCCATCACCTGACACAAATTTTATGCCACCATCTTGCTTACCGTGTGCTCAGGAGATGGATTCCCTAAATTCACAAACGAAGTGCACCACCCTGCTAAGGTTGCTGCACTATGTCAGAACGATACAAACACTTCACGCTGGAAGAACGTACTTCGATTGCCGCGCTTTACCAAGCCGGACGTTCGTGCCGG
>JANOKA010000243.1:0-10457 GCA_031418995.1 Sphingomonadales bacterium
TATACCCGTTTTTTGCTGGCATCAGCGATTACTGTTGCTTCGCTGGTGAGCGCGTCTGCGTTTGCCCAGGATGCACCCTTAGAACCTGCAGCAGCATCGCAGGACCAGGCTGAAGAAGGCAATATTGGTGAAATCGTCGTAACCGCCCAAAAGCGCGCGGAGAATGCCCAAAAAGTACCAATCTCTATCACAGCACTGAATTCAGAAGATATCTCCAAATACCGTGTCTCTGACGTTTACGCGCTGCGCGGAACTACTCCTTCGCTTGAGGTTCGTCGCGCCACGGCATTTGGCAATCCGACCATGATTATCCGCGGGATTGGGTCGACAAGTTTTGACACAATCTCCAGCGCCGTGGTCACAAACTATGTCGATGACGTGCCTATCGTGAGCATCGGACAGTTAAACTTCACTGCTTTCGATTTAGAAGGACTTCAGGTCCTGAAAGGTCCGCAGGGCACGTTATTCGGCTCGGGCACAACCGCAGGCGTCGTGCTGTACAATTCCAAAAGGCCAACCACCGAACTTGATGGCTATCTAAAAGTCGAAGGTGCCAACTATGGAACATATTCGGCCGAAGGCGCGATTGGCGGACCGATTGCAGAAAATGTTTTCGCGCGGGTCAGCGCACGGGCCGAAAATTTCGACGGGTACTACACAAATCTTGCGACCGGACGCGATGCTGGCGGTTACAAAGCCGGACAAATTCGCGGGCAGCTGCTCTGGGATGACGGCGTTAACAACATTCTATTGGGAGCCAGATATCAACGTTCCGAAGGCAGTTCGACACTGTATGACATGGTTCCTCTGCTTGAGGACAATGGTGCTGGCGTGGCGCGTACGTGTAGTGTCATTCAGGCCGCAATTGACCGCGGCCGCCTGCTACAGTCCGACGTCAATCTTGCGCGTAGCCAGTGCGTTGACATTTATGGGAATAGCCGGACGCCGCAAGAGGGTCCCTATGCTAACTCCAATCTAAACGTTTACGATAACGAAATTCCGATCACGCTCGACACGTTCGGTTTCAACATTCGGGCAAACATTGCAGTGGGCGAGAATACGTTTACGTCAATTACCGGTTTTGACAGGACGCATCATGGCGGCGTCGACCCGGAGGGTCCGGGCCGGGCTGGCGCAACTGACGTCTTCTGGATTACCGACGTCTTGGCATTCAGCCAGGAAATGCGCCTTGCTTCAAGTGCTTCTGCGCGGCACAAATGGGTCGTCGGGTTCAACGTCCTTGCTAACAGAATTGAGAATGATCTCAGAAGCCAGTTCACTTTTGCATCATTTGGCGCAGAGGGCGCACCGTTCATCAATGAGACCCCGGCTCAGACGCTCGCAAATGCCTTCTTCTATAACTCGCCGCAGGTGCAAGACGCCCTTGAGGCTGGCATTTTCGCGCAAGTCGATTGGGCGCTCACCGACCAGTTAACGTTGGTAACCGGATTTCGCGAAGGATGGTATCGTAAGAAGAATGCGGTGTCGTCTGACGGATTGTTCGGGCTCACGAAAACCGAAATCGGGCAGTTCAATACATCGTTCAATGTCGGCCTGAACTACATTCCGTCGCAGGATCTATTGCTTTACGCAAAGGTGTCGCAAGGGGTTAAATCGGGCACGCATGTTGGCGGGTTCAAATTTAGTGCAGATCAGGCACCTCCAGCCGAACAAGAGACGCTACGATCCTATGAGGCCGGGTTCAAATCCCAATTGTTTGATCGCACTTTCCAATTCAATGCCGCTGCATTTTATTACGACTATATGGACCTGCAGTCCCTTACACAAAGGCTCGTAAATCAGTCCTTTGTGCAGCGCTATACCAACATTGGTGATGCCCGTGTGTTCGGCGTTGAGGCCGAAGCGACTTGGGCACCTACGCGTTCATTGACATTCAAAGCAGGCGGCACGTATCTGGATTCGAAAGTCACCAGGACCGATGGTTTCATTCTGGGCAGCTTTGACGGAAATAAGTTGGGAAGTTCACCGGAGTTCGCGGCAAACTGGCTCGCCCGGTATTCCATCGATGGACCCAGCGGCAGCGAAGTTTCGTTGCAATATGATGGCAACCACAGCGGCGGGCAGTTCCGCAACGTCGATAATAGCTACCTTGACTGGGATGAAGCGACTACCAAGCATAATGCAAATATCACATTCACTTCCGGCGCGGGCAACTGGGAGGCAAGCGCCTGGGTGCGAAACCTGACCAACGAACTCGATTTCACCTGGCAGTTCACTTATGGCGGAATTCAGCATCGGTCATATTTGGCGCCGCGAACATACGGACTGTCCGTCACTCGGCGCTTCTAAAAAGCCTTACAAGATTTTGGGCCGGGTTCATTCCCGGCCCTAATATTTAACGCAGTCAGGGCAATTGTAAGATCATCTTACCGATCAACCGTGCAGACGGAATAATATGATCCTTTGTCTGGACCAGTAACGTCGATATTTATTCATCTAAAAGACAGTCTGGTAATGCCGTGTATGGGAAAACGGATTTTATGGAAGAAAAGCTTCTTCGTGATCACCATCGTGTCGTGGAGATTGCCAATAACCTAAAAGACATATTGAGGGAGACCAATGCACCAAACGCACAGTCTCTTGCATCGGCAAGGTGGGCATTTGCCGCTGCCTTGATGCAACACCTGGCCGTCAAAGAACGGCATCTTTACGCAAAGTTCGAACATGATGACCGTCCATTTGTGAAGGCATATTTTGAGAAATCAAAAACCGATCTTTTAAAATGTTTCCAGTCGTACACCGACCATATAGCAACATGGTCGACTGCAAACGCTCTCGCAAAATGGAAGATCTACCAGATTAAGGCAGTGCATGTTGTGGACATATTCATCGAACGTTTGCACGCCGAAAGTGAATTGCTGGAATTCGCTAAACGCCACGATATTGATATCAATACCCCATCAATGATGACGACCAATTGGACCCGCAAGGCGTTTGAGTTGAAAGATAAAGTCGACGAGCAGTAATTATCGCCAGCTTATGCGCGCAGCATGACGGTATTGCCCAGACGACTTCCTTATCGGCTGACCCGTTCCTTGATCGGTATTTGAGAAATATAGTCATTGGCAAAGCCTACAAATGCTGCCTCTGCCGCTGACAAGTCGCTAGAAGCGCTCCAAATAAGATGAATGTCAATGGGACCGATCCCTCGTTCGGGGGGCAGTGCCCACAGCCGGCCTTCTTTCACCAGCTCGGCAGCAATGTGACGCGGCATCAGGCCAATTCCAATACCAATTTCGGTCAGCCGAATAATCTCATCCAAGCTGAAAGACGTCGCTACGACGCGCCCTTCATAAATATGCTGTTCGCGATAAACCGCCAATGGTGAAAGGACGCCGCCGATCTGATCACTGGGAAATGTGATAAAATCCTGGGTACGAAAGGCTGACGGCTTCAAGTCGGTGCGTCCGAAAAATGGATGCGAAGGACCACAATATAGCCCGAAGCGTTGGCTCATAAACAACTCGGTCTTCAGATCGGATGGCGTGCCGCGCAAAAGACAAAAGCCTGCACATGCTACGCCTTGCTGGATCATAACTTGGATGTCACTCGACTGATGGACATCAATTCTAAGTATGACAGCTGGGAACCGGTTCACAAACTGTTTGAGAAGATCATCAAGAGCATATGACTTTAGACGACTAGCGAAGAGCAATCTAACTGTTCCGATAACTTGATCTTGGTCGGTCGCGGTTTCGCCAAGACGAGATACCTGATTGTATATCTCCAAGGCTTTTACATAAACTGATTTTCCAGCGTCGGTAATTTCAAATTTGCGGGCGTTGCGCTCAATCAGCCGAAGGCCCAAGTGGCTCTCTAGGCGTTTCAGCGACTGACTGACCGCAGGCTGGCTTAAGTGAATGCGTTCAGCAGCACGAGAAATTCCACCGTGGTGCACGATTGCGATATAAACCCGCAGCAAATTCCAATCGAGCGTACGCACCACGCGTTCGTGCACGTCTAACATGCTATTTGGATCTAGTGGCATACCGATTATGTATTTCCCTTGCGAATAATATAAATACGAACATAGAGTTTCAGCTTATCTATGTAAACTTGTTATTGACGTTTGGCGGCCATTTCGATTCGGCCAACACGTTAAAAACGGAGGGCGAAAGATTGTCAGCGCAGTCGGAGAGGAGAACGGGGTGGATATTTGCCGAGCATTATTTGTGGCACGATACACAGCGCTATAATCTAATTATAGCTCCAGGATTGGCAGTCCAACCAGGCGAGCATGCTGAAAATGAGGAAACGAAGCGCCGCTTCAACAACCTCATGGAAGTTTCCAGCCTGTCCGACAATTTGGTACGCATAAAGCCACGTCTTGCTACGCGAGAAGAAATGCTGCGTTTCCATACTCCTGCGCACCTCGATATGCTTGATACTATCTGCAAGTCGGGCGGAGGTTTGGTTGGTGCAAAAACACCGGTTGGCGCCGCGAGCTTTGAAATTGCGAAACTGGCCGTTGGCGGTGTCCTAAATGCCGTGGATGCGGTAATGACCGGTAAAATCGATAATGCCTATGTTCTGTGTCGTCCGCCTGGTCACCATGCCGACGCTGATGCCGCCTATGGCTTTTGCCTGCTCGCAAATGGTGTTCTGGGCGTGAAACACGCGCAGCAGATTCACGGTGTGAAGCGGGTTGCGGTTGTCGATTGGGACGTTCATCACGGAAACTCGGCAGAAACTGCGTTTTATGACGACCCGGACGTCCTCACAATTTCGATTCATCAGGACAATCTGTTCCCTCCCGGGCGCGGAAAAAAGGAAGAAATTGGATCAGGCCCTGGCTATGGCAGCAATATAAATATTCCAATGCCGGCCGGGTCTGGTTCTGCGGCGTACCGCGCTGCTTTTGATCGGATTATCCAACCGGCCCTCGACCGTTTCGCACCAGAGATAATCTTCATTGCAAGCGGCTTTGATGCGTCTGCCATGGACCCGCTGGGTCACATGATGCTTGCATCGTCAGATTATGCTTACATGATACGGTGCATTCAACATGTGGCGGATCAATATTGTGATGGCCGCATCGTTGCAACGCATGAGGGAGGTTATTCTGCCGCATATGTACCTTATTGTGGCTTGGCCGTGCTTGAGGCTCTGTCCGGGCATATTACTGAGATAGAGGATCCGTTTCTGAATCAAATTTCAAGTTACGGTGGCCAGCAACTGGCGCAACATCAGGAAGACGCGATTAATGCGGTTGGCATTCTTCATGGTTTTGGGGCCGAAGGCAGTTCCGATGACAATTGAAGCCTGGGGAATCATGCAAATCCATGCTTCCCTGAATTGTTGCCAGCGCTGATGTTTGGTTCCATCCAATCCACTCAAGAAGACTTAAGACATGGGCGCATCACTGCGGCTAACCTGTGTGAAGCGACAATCACACGCATTCAAAAGATCGACATCGGAATAAACGCTTTTAGTACTCTTTTGTTTGAAACGGCGCGCTCAGAAGCCTTTGCTGCCGATGCAAGGCGTGAGCAAGGTCAAATTCTTGGACCACTTGATGGCATACCGATTGCGGTCAAGAATTTGATCGATACAGTCCCAGCGAAAAGCGATTGCGGCCTTGGTCAATCGATGTTGCGTATGCCAAATGAGGATGCAGCAGTTGTTGCGCGTCTTCGTCATGCAGGTGCCGTTATCGTCGGTTTGACCCACACCGATACGGGCGGTTTTGGAACCACCACACCCCAAACGATCAATCCAGTTTCACCGGACCTTATTGCTGGTGGTTCAAGCGGAGGTTCTGCCGCTGCCGTAGCGAGCGGAATGGCGTTTGGTGCTCTGGGAACCGACACCGGAGGAAGCATCAGAATTCCCGCTGGATGTTGCGGAATTGCAGGTTTCAAGCCGAGCTGGGGCCGTATACCTACAGACGGCGTCCATCAGCTTGCGCCCACGTTCGATCATGTTGGCAGTCTCGCTCGAACCGTTGGCGATCTCCCCCTATTGCACCAGGTCATTGACCCCGCTGCCAATCGATTCTCCCTTATTACTGCTAATCCACCCAAACGGCTTGGCATCGCAAAGTCCTGGTCAACCGGTACAGACAATTTGGGCGATACTGTTGCGGACCATGCCGCAACTCTTGCTGCCACGAGGGGCGTTGATTGCCAGCCGGTGACGCTTCCTAACCATGATGAATTCCTTGTTGCACATGTCCAAAATGCATTGCGCGAAGCATATGATTACTATGCCGATAGCGATCATATTTGGGCACAGTTTCCCGACATCGCACGGGAAAGCCTTGAACTAGGACGAACGGTATCTGACCAGACGCGCAGTCAAAACTATGTCCAACGTGCCATCGTTAGCGAACGAGTGGAGCGGATTTTTGACGATGTTGATGTGATTGTCCTTCCGGTGCTTCCTATGGACGTCCCGCAAAAAGGTGCCGTGTCTGTCTCGCTATTCGGTTCCGATGTTCCGATGCTTCAGGCCACAATCCGCTTTACCGCGCTGTTCAATTTTACGGGCCACCCCGTCGTTGCATTGCCCGCGCTTTCACTTCCCGGCGGACGGACCGTTTCCATACAATTGGTCGGTAGCAAAAATAGTGATTTTGATCTTTTGGCTGTCGCGCTGTGGTTTGAAAATCTTTTCGACCTTTCTGTCGATTACGCCGCAATCTTCGACAAAATTATTACCCGCAAATCTCAGGAGTTCCCGAAATGAAGAAACAGCGTGGGCGATTGCAGTTCGTTTTTCTGGTGTATTTTGGCATCGTTCTTGGCCTGACGATTTTTCCTCCCGCTGTTCGCCAGTGGAATCAAATCCATCCTCATATATTCGGGCTGCCGCTCGCCCAGTTTTGCATTTTGCTGTTTGCCATAATGCTCAGTGCAGGGCTCATACTTTGGTACATTCTTGAAGGGCAGATCGACGCGAAAGAAGCCGAAGAACGCGCAAGGAGCCAGTCCCGTGAACTCTGATACACTCATCATATTGTCAATTATGGCAGCGTTTTATCTACTGAATGTTTACGCCATCAAACGCTGGCACATTCCGCAAGATTCTGTTGAGGAATACGGGGTTGGCGGCCGTTCCATGGGATGGATCACCGTTGCGTTCTCGCACATCGGCGGCTGGTTTGTTGGTGCCACCTATACTGGTTGGTATGCTTTTTCTGCTGACCTTGGAATATTCGCCCAATATCTCGTAATATATTCAATCGCCAGCCTGTTCATTATGTACATCATGGCAAAACCGGTATGGTGCTGGGGAAAGGAATTCAATCTCGAGACGCAAGCAGACATCATACAGTTGCGATACCGAAACACCTCTTATACCACAGTCCTTACCATATTGATCGCCTTGGTTGCCAGCGCGTGGTTGGTGGTTGAAATGGTAACGCTTGGTTACATCGTGTCCTCCGCCACAGATGGCGTAGTGCCCTTTAATGCCGGCATGTTTCTGATCGGCAGCGGCGTCATAATTTATAGCGTTTTGGGCGGGGTTCGCGCAGCAGCGCAAGGTGCGCTGATCCAAGGGATGACGTTCGCAATTGCAGGGTCGATAACATTCTATTTCCTCGTCGTGCAAGCCTATGGAGGAGTATTCCCACTCCTCGATCTTGTTGAGAAGACCCAGCCAAAGCTCTTGATACTTGATCCTGCCAAACAATTGGACATGGTCTGGACGAGCGCGATCATCACCGGCACTTTTGGCGCCTACTGCTGGCCAAGCGTGTTCTCACGGCTTTATATGACTTCGAGTCCGCGGGACACTAAGAAGGGCGTACTGTTTGCTCCTCTCGCTGCTATCGTCATTGCAATGGTAATCTTGTGGCTAGGCCTTGGTAGCCGGATGGTACCCGGCTTCCCAGCCGACGCACAAGGCGGTGTTTTTTGGATGGCGCGCCATTTTGGTGGTCCCGTAGTGCTTGGACTTGTCGCAGTTTTTGCCTCGGCAGCCACGGTTGCAACGATTTCGGCGGCCTCAAATGCAATTGCAATGCTCCTTGCCAAAAATGTCGTTGGCGTGTTCGCACCTAGTGAGCGAAACATCCTTTTTTCGGCGAAAATATTGACGGTCGTCCTCGGCGTGTCCGCTATGCTGATTGCCACAATTGATCTCCCGCAATTGATAACCATCGCACTGGGCATGTATGATTGCATCGTTCAGGTGATCGTACCTTTGCTGCTTGGCCTGTTCTGGAGACGCGGAAATTTGATTGGCGCAATCACAGGCACAACTGCCGGTGTCATCATCGCCGCTGGTTCGCTGCTCTACCCGTCAATGATCGAATGGTCTGGCGGGCTATCAGGAGGCGTGCTTGGACTAGCTGTCAATGTCACGCTTTACGTAATGGCTGGCTGGATTTTCGGCAAACCGGAATATGTGGACGATCTATTCGATGTATTGGACAAATATGACGAGGACGGAACAAAATGGTCAGGCCCAGCGCCCTACCTCTCCAGCGTTAATGTTTCCGCACCGCTTCCATATCCTGCGATTACCAGCAAACCCAAATTGTCCGATGCGAGATGACACCGCACTGCAATCTGCAGGGCTCGGTCAAGTTTCAATTCAAATGGGCTTGTTAGAGAGGAAACCAGCATGAAATATATGATCACATTCAATGAACGGCCGCAAGGATCGGCACTGGAGTATGAGCACGCGCAAAAGCGCATCCTTGATGTCTTTCAGCTCTGGGAGCAGCCCGCAAACCTTACAATTGAAATGTACGTAATCCGCGTTGGAGACTGGGGCGGCTATTTGTTGGTGGAATGCGACGACCCTATTGTAATTCACAAGCTTTGCTCGCTACTCCCAGCGCTGGAGTTTCAGGTGAAGCCTGTAATGATAGCTGAGGACGCCATTCGCGCAGAACTTGAGGTTATCGCATGGCGGGATAGCCTCAAGTTCGGATAAGACTCGTTAAACCAGGATATGCGTTCATATTATGATACTGATTTGGTTGGACATTTAACGGATTCGTTCAGGTCGTTTGTTATGCGAATGGATCATTCTGGACAGTTCTCAAGACCGTCAAGTACGCACGCATCTATGCGCAGCAAAACTAGGTTGCTTGCCTGTTTTGCGATGATTAAGGCTGCTCAAGTAGGTTGAGCCTTGCCAGTACCAGATAGCAATTCTTACGCCAATAAATGCGAAGCGCCCCGCTGATCTGCAGCCAGCTTTAGTCAGCATTATGAGAAGTCCAAAAATGGGCAAGATATGTGCAAGACTTTTTATAAGTGTCGTGCCGTATAATTTTTGGTAATAGCGGCTTTATGACCATTAAAAGTAAAAGCCAATTTTTAGCGTGTTTTAATTCAATGAAGCAATCGATGCATCAATTAATGCGGCGTCTGATTTAGTATCGGCGCTGTTGATGATAATATATTCGGCAGCAGCAGCGGCAGTTGCTGCGGCAGCACCGCGGACATCAGCAATCGCAGCGGTTTCAGCAGCAGCGATTTTTTCTTCGGCCAATTTAGCGCGGCGCACAACCATTGCGGTTGCGTCCCTTTTTGCATTCGAAATGATCAGCTTGGCTTCTTCGGTTGCGTTGGCTTTCATGGTTTCAGCATCCGCAGCAGCCTGCACGGCCTTTGCTTCATATTCTGCTTTGATGGCCTCTGCCTCTGCACGCAAGCTCGTGGCAGCGTCCAGTTGCTCTTTGATGCCCGCGATTTGCTTATCAAGCGCCGCAGCGATCATCGCAGGTACTTTTTTCCAGATAGCCAGACCGATGACGACCAGCATGGCCAGCGCAACAAGCATCGTCGCGTCAAAACCAAAGGCGGACGGCACGGCATGTTCTTCGCCGCCATGCGCCATTTCTGTGGTGGCCACAACATCATTCCCCATTGCAGCATGATCGACAGGTGCATTTGGAGCTGCGGTGTTGGTTGCAGCCACGACTGTTGCTGCGGCTTCTGGTGTTGCTGTCACTTCATTAGCCATTTGCCATCACCGTTTTCACTGCATTGGCGGCCTGCGCCGCGGTTACTTTAACGCCGGCCACCTTAGCCGCGATATCGGCGGCGGCTTCGGCAGCTACGCTTTCAACACTAGCCATGGCTTTCATGCGGGCCTGTGCCAAATCAGCCTCGGCAACCGCAAGCTTTGCGGCAATATCGGCATCGGCGTCAGCAAGTGTTGCTGCTGATGCTTTTGCCGCTTTTGCTTTGGCTTCATTTGCTTTGGCTAATGCCTCTGCACGGGCGGCGGCGAGTTGTCCCTCGCCGCCCGATTCCATGCTTTGCGCCTCTGACCGTACTCGTTCCGCAGCAGCCAGATCGTCAGCGATCTTTTTGTCACGGGCGTCCACAGTCGCCTCAACCTTTGGCAACATCATCTTGGCGATCCCGAAATAAATCAGGCCAAAAGTGATCAGCATCCAGAAAATCTGTGATGCATAAGTCTCGAGTATCTGTGCGATTTGAGGCATTTGGCTCTCTTATTCAGAAATTAAT
>JANOKA010000244.1:0-3768 GCA_031418995.1 Sphingomonadales bacterium
TCAAATCTGCGCCAAGTTATAAGGGTTAGGTGATGGATTGATGTGCCATCACTTCGTTCCCCGCCTTCGCGGGAATGACGAAGTGTTTGATTTGGAATTACTCCTATGCTGAATGCCATCCCGCTCTATCGCGTATCTGGCTGCGCAAGTGGCGGCGCAGATTGTGCCGTTTCCTCCAATCCCTGTTCCGCCAGCTGCGCCAACAGCATCTTTGCCGTTTTTGCCTGCGCACTGTCCGGCGCAATACGGATCACTTGCTGCCATTGTTCGCGCGCGGCGGCATAGGCGCCTGCGGTCACCGCGATATTGCCCGCTTCCAATGCCACGCTGGCGTCGCTGGGTGACAGGCTAGCGGCGGTGATGATGAAATCCTGCGCAGCGGATAATGCGCCCATGCGCCGCGCCAATGTGGCGGATAATAGCCATCCGGCGGGGTTATCAGGCGCGATCCGCCGCACCTCGGTCAGGTCCGCTTTGGCTTTATCAGGCTGACTGGCCGCAACATAAGCGCGGGCGCGATCGATCAGGATATTGGCGCGCACGGGATTGGCCTGCGCGGTATTGCGCAGCGCAGAATTCAAATACATGACCGCTTCGTCTGGCAGCGATGCGGCAATGGCGGCATTGCCCGCCTGCGCCCAATAATCCGGTGCCAACGATGGTTCGTTTGACGCACCTTTTGCTGCCGATACAAACGCCGCGCTTGCCTCGGCATATTTGCCTTGCGCGGTATAGGCGCTGGCGAGACACGCATCGGCACGGTGGCCGCCATTTGCGCGGCTCCATTCGTTTGCGTTCACAATTGCGGACACCGGATCGGCGATGACCAGCGCCTGGCAATCACGTGCCTTAACGTCGTCAAGCGTGGGCAGGGCAGCGCTTTGCAGTAACAGGAAAAAAGGGAGCATTTTGCCTCGCAGGATTATACGGCCAGCGCGCTTATCACATCCAGCAACAGCCCAATGTCGGCATCACGCGATAACCGATGGTCCCCGTCCTTAACCAGCGTGATCTGCACATCGGATGAACGCAGCCGCGCCGCCAATTGCACACTGATATCCCACGGCACATCAGCGTCGCATTGCCCGTGCAATAGGCGCACGGGGCAGATCAGGTCGATGTCTTGCGTCAATAGGCGGTTGACTTGCCCAGACTTAAACAGCGTTTCATATGTCGGCGTCGGTTCAGGGCCATAGGGGTTATCCTGATAAATCACCCCGTCGCGCATAATCGTGGCGCGCTGAAATTCGCTAAATCCCCAATCGGTAAAATCGGGCGCAGCGGCGATCCCGACCATGGCTTTGACGTCCGATTTCATCGCCAATGCGACCATCAACATTACCCATCCGCCCATCGATGATCCCACCAAAATCACAGGGCCGCCAATAATCTGTTGGATCATCACAATTACATCATCGCGCCAGCGTTCAAACGTGGCACCCGCAAAATCGCCCTCACTCTGGCCGCATCCGACATAGTCGAGCCGCAACATGGCGCGGCCATTGCGCAGCGCCCACGCCTCAATCGCCAGCGCCTTGCTGCCATGCATATCGGACATATATCCCGGCAGGAAAACGATAGCGGGGCCATCGCCCGCGATATAGTGATAGGCAAGCCGGACGCCATCGGCACAGGTAAAATACTCCGGCGGGGGTGCAATTGTCATCGCGCTAATTCCCGAAACCCAAGCCAAAACCCGATTTCACATCGCGGTCCTGCGCGCACATGGTTTTCAGGTCAGTCCATTCAGAATACGTCAGGACGGGCTTATAATCCTTGCCCTTAACCACGCTGTTCTCAAATGCTTTCTTGCGCGAACTGGACAGCGGGTGGCTGGACATATATCCGGTCACCGCCTGCATTTGTTCATCACCCTCATCGCTGCCGTCCAGTTTGGACAGGCGTTCAAAAAAACGGGCGGTGGCAATGGGGGAGATATTTGCGCTGGATAATGCCGCCATCGAAAATTGGTCTGCCTCGGTTTCCGCCGCGCGGGTATATGTTGCGCCCAGCGCGCCCGTCACGATGCTGCCGGCATTGCCATCAAGGCCGCCCAGCACCAGCGATATGCCCATCTGCCGCAACAAGGACTGCATCACATGGCGTTTGCGAACATGGCCCATTTCATGCGCCAGCACGCCCGCAACCTCGTCGGGCGATTTGGCTTGATCGAGCAGCCCTTGAAAAATAATAATCTTTCCACCGGGCAGGGCGACCGCGTTCAGCATATCGATATTGGCCACCTCAATTTGCAAATCGCGGATGTCCTTGTCCAGCGATGACGATAGTTTTTTCAGCGCGGCACTGCCTTTGTCGCCATTACAGAAACGCCCGCCAAAATCACCGACCAGCGCGTCGCCCAGATGCCGTTCGAAACTGCTCGGGATCATCGGTGCCAGCCATTGCGGCGTGAACAACACAACCGCGACCACGGCGGCACTGACAATACCGAAAGCGGTTGCCGCTGGCCCGATGCCCAAACTGTCGACCCAGCCGCCATATTTGCGCGGCGCGGGCAGGCGGGATGCAAACTCGGCGGGGACATCGCCGGATAACCCCAATCGCCAACCATCGCGGCCTTCATATCCATAGACATCGGCGCGGTTCAGCTTTCCAGTGTAATGCAGCGCGCTGAATTCGAACGGCCCGTGCCGCCGCTCGGTTTCATCGAGATAAAATACATTGCCGATAGTCTCAATTGTGACATCGCGTTTGACGCCCGAATTCCCGTCGTAAAAATAGGCGCTGAAAAAATGGTTCACGGCCTATATGGCCCCGACATCGAACGCGTCCAGCAATCCTTCGCCGTGCCGCGATGTTTCGGTTTGCGATTGGGTCAGGTCATCCAGATTAACCTCTCCATAAGCCTGCATATGGACGATGAAAAATTTCCAGTGGCGGTACCGGATGAACGGCCCGACCAGCGACATCGGGATCAACAGGAACGCGATAATGGCATATGGAACCGCCTGTTGCAGGAAGCTCGGTTCTTCGCCGGGCAACGGCATGCTATAGCCATCAAAAATACCCATGGAATATGCAATTATGGCCAGCGGCAGGGCGGTAACCAATGCCGATGCCGCCCATAATGCCAAATCGCCCAGTGCCAGCTTAAACCAATCCGATGTGCGCGCCGAAAAGTTAAAGTCTAAGTCTCGCAGGCTCAACCCGCCAATCGCCACGCGGAAAAACTTCGCATAAAATGCCAATGCGACAAAGCCGAAGCCGACATAATATAACAGGATCGCGCCTGCACCGATGGCAAATAATTTGCCTGTATCCGCAGACGCGGAGCCATCACCAGCGCCAGCACCCGCGCCAATCGCAAAAGCGGCAATCACGCCAAAGATTAATACAACAAAAATCATCACAAACGGCACCAAATAAAACAGCAAAAACCGTTTGAATGTCTCCCCATGTTCGCCCACGGCATCAAATTTATGCGGCCCGAAACTCATCTCGTTCCAACGTTCATTCCACAATGTCATCATTGACCATGGCACCAAAAGCCCCGCCGCCAACATCCCGCACACCGATTTCCAGACATAGGACCAGCCATATTGCCCGCCCTGAACATTACTGCCGCCGAGAATGCCGTGCCAATATGTGCGCGACAATTTGTACCGCAGCCCGCGAAAACGCGCGATCCCGGTTAGATAATAAATCAGCCCGAATATCGTCAGGGTAACAATGCCAACTGCGCCGCCATATCCGCGCAATAACAGGGCTTGGTTGATAAAACTGATCGCAAAAAACGGCAGGAGAATG
>JANOKA010000245.1:0-24156 GCA_031418995.1 Sphingomonadales bacterium
CGCGATGTTGGCATAAACGGTATCGGTGCCGCCGCCCACCGCTTCGAATGTCAGGTCGGCAGGCGTATCGACATAATAAACATCATTACCCGCGCCGCCATCCATCAGGTCATAATCACCAAGTCCGCTATTACCGTAAAGCGCGTCATTGCCCGCGCCACCAACCAATATGTCGGTGCTGAACGATGCGCCGCCCGTCAGCGTATCATTGCCATCCTCCCCATATAGCGCGTCGGCATCATTGCCGCCATTTAAGATATCATTGCCGATCCCGCCGACCAGATAATCAACGCCTGCATCGCCGTTCAAACGGTCCGCGCCGTCCTGGCCAAACAGCGAGTCCACGCCAGCGCCGCCGTGCACTGTGTCATCACCGCCGCCAGCAATCAGCAAATTGTTGCCAGCATTGCCCGTAATAACATTGGCAAGGGCATTGCCAACGCCAAACAGATTTGCCGTCCCGCCAAGCGTCAGGTTTTCAGTGTTGCTATGCAGATAATGATTTAGCGCCGCATTAACGAGGTCCAACCCGCCGCCCGCCGCTTCAAATACCATGTCAGAGGCATGATCGACAAAGAATATATCATCGCCGTTTCCGCCCGTCATATTGTCCGCACCGCCGCCACCATTCAGGATATCATTGCCGTCGCCGCCATCAAAATTGTCGGTAGCCCCGCCGCCTGTCATACTGTCGTTTCCGGCCAACCCCATGACCATGCCATTGGTCGTGCCCGTCCGGCCATCGAATACGTCGTTGTTTGTTCCCATCTGGACAATGCCGTCAATTGTTCCTGCGTTGGTAACGGTGAATACGCCCATTGTTTCAGCGCCATTAGGCGCATAGAAAATGGCTGTTGTTCCCACGATCCGGCCTGAATTGACGACGCCTTGCGCAGCGCTTGTGGCCCAAACCCAAGCGCCGATGGCTTTCATATCCGCGGCGGCATTTGCGCCCAGTACCGAAACAATCGTTCCGGCATTGGTCAACGTTCCATATTCGACCCTAACGCCGATTGCCGCGACATAATTGTTGGCATTAGGCGGGAGCGGTACTCCCAGCGGTGCGCGAATATCGTGCATGGCTCCCGATGCATAAATAGAGCCTGTATTGAAAAAACGTTGCGCGCCCGTACCATCGCTGCCCGCGCCTGTTTCCACTCCAATTGCTAAACCGCGATCCGAAATTGCCGAAACAATATTGTCGTTGATAAATGTAGCTTGCGAATCAACGCTTGTCGCGTTGCCGTTTGCACTGCGCACTTCAATCGTCCCGTGATTTTCCACAACGACAAATGATCCTGTTGCCACGCCCCACGAACGATTTAATGCACCAATATTGTTTGTTCCTGTATTATTTGTCGAAATCAAACCGTTGTTAATCAATCTCTCACCGTTACGCAGGAAAACCGAAAAGGCTCGATCGGTGACCGTGTTGTCCGAATAAATTGAACCGTTGTTGGTAAAAACCGCGTTGCTGTCATAGGTCGTAATTGTCGGTGCTTCGTTGAACGTTACCCATGTTTCTCCTGTATCAACGGTTAATGGTCCATTGAATTCATATCCCTGTACCTGAAATATCGAACCGGAATAATCCAGTCCGCTGGCTGTGCCGGGTCTTAATGCCGCATCGCCCGTTGCCAGCACATCCAGCCCGTTTGCGGCGGCTGCGCTTGCAGCGATAGTTACGGTGGCCGCATCACTGATAAGGACAGTGCGCCCTTTCAGGCCGTAACTTTCATAAACGGCGCCGCCGATAGTCACGTTTGCACCCTTGATCCACGTGCCAACCAGATTGATCGTATCGCTTGCTTGCCCCGTCAGGCGCAATGTTCCGTTCGCTCCCACCAGGCTATCAACATCGTCTTGCTGGACAATCAGGCGTTTGCCGCCGTTCAAATCCAGTTCTTCAAATGTGCCGACACGGCCCGACGCCAATACGGCGGACAAATCGAACGCGCGCGCTCCCGATACAAAACGTAAAGTATCAAATCCCGCACCGCCCTCGACAGCTTCAAAATTATAGTCACCCAATTCTATACGGTCGTTACCGTCGCCGCCATTGGCGACATCGCCGCCAAGTGTTTGGATGATGTCATTGCCCCATTCGCCGAATAAACCGTCATTGCCCGCGCCGCCATTCAGGATATCTGCGCCAAATCCGCCAAACAAAAGGTCGTTACCGCCGCCGCCATTCAGGTGGTCTTCGCCTTTCCCGCCCGATACTTTTTCGGTATTGTTGCCGCCGTTCAGCAAATCGTTGCCAAATCCCATATCGGCCGTGCCATTTAGAGTGCCCAAATTGGTGAATATATCATCATTCTCACCCATATCGACAAAGCCGATAATATTGCCGTTGTTGGTCAATTGGTCATTGCCAGCATCCAAATGTACAATGCCGTCGATCAGTCCGGTTGCTGTGTTGGTGATGCGTTGCTCCGGCCCTTGCGCCACAGTGAAACCAAAACCGCTGCCATAAATCGCGTATTGTGCACGGATTGTGCCACTGTTGGTGATATAATGTACTTCACTTGACGTTCCATCAACATGCAGGCCAATGGAATATCCGTCGGCGCTGGTATGCGCTGCTTCGATTAACCCAGCATTTTCAATACGCTCTACATCACCTGTCGCTGCAGGATGTGCACCGCGCCCAACAAAAACAGCAACCGCCGTTGAACCCTCAGCAATTATCTGGCCGCCCGCCAGATTGAATACTCGCGTTGAGTTGGCCATAGAAAAGCCGCGCGCGCCGCCAGAGGATTGCGCCGCGATAATGCCGCTATTGGTCAATGCAGTCAAAGATCCGCTTATGACCGACGCGCCATTTTGACCACCAATCACATATATCTGGCCGCTGTTAATAATTTGACCTGCTTCATCAAGCGCAACTGCCCTAATTGTCGACTGCGGGTTCATCTCCAAAACGATCAAGCCGCTGTTGTCGACACCCCGAACATTATTAAAGCGCGTAATATAATTTACGGTGCTCTGCGATTCTGCGACATAATTCCATATCGTCCCGCTGTTGGCGACGCTGGCATAGTTTGAACCCACGCTGGCAAAGACATGATCGAGATTGCTGCCGTAAATCACCGTTCCCGAGGGGTTTGTGTAGGTGGTATTTTCAGGTACCTGAAACGGCTGCGTGATCGGCGTGCTTGTTGGCCGCGTGGGTAGTGCTGGAATAATCGATGGCATAGTTTCGCCCCCCGAAACAAATTATTACTAAGAGCTACATAGCATTATTTCTTTAAGAGTATATAATATCAGAAAATATTTTCAAGCGGTTGCCAGTATGCCGAATATGCCAATTCGGCATTTCCCAACGCGTTATCTATGTTTGCAATGCGTCCGCTGTCATCGGGAATTATAAAATCAGCAAGTGATTGGGTTAAGCCAAGATCAGAAGCGCTATCGCCCTGATGCGGCGCGCCAAGATAGGCTGCTGCATCCGCCGCGATTTTTGGTAATAATGGGGCTAAAAGGAAGTCCGCAGCGGTCAATTGCACCATCGTTACGTTGTTCAAAATAACAAACTGCGTTTCATCAAGATAAATGACGCCGTTATTGCCAACCTGGGCAAACAACAGTTTTAGTTCGTCAAAACTGGTGGCTCCAAAAGCCGTTAAGTCGATCTTGTCCGTACCGATCTGGAAATCGGCAACAATGTCACGGCCACTATTCCCATCAAAAACGAACACATCTGCGCCGGCCTGCCCGAACAATACGTCCAGCCCAGCGCCGCCGCTAATGATATCGTTACCGCCGCCGCCAAGCAGGTAATTGTCCTGTGCATTTCCGGTCAGGCGGTTATTCAGCTCGTTCCCAACGCCAAAGGGCGTATTGCCCGTCAGGACAAGATTGTCGGTGTTCGCGTATAGATAATATCCCGCGCCTACGATGTTTGCGTAAACTATGTCCGTACCACCGCCCACCGCTTCAAAGGTAAGGTCATCCGGCGTATCGACATAATAAATATCATCACCTTCACCGCCATCCATCAGGTCGTAATCACCAAGACCGCTATTGCCATAAAGGGCATCGTTGCCAGCCCCGCCAACAAGGATATCGGTGCTGAATGATGTGCCGCCAAACAACGTGTCGCTGCCATCTTGGCCATATAGCGCGTCTGCATCCGCGCCGCCGTCCAGTATGTCGTCTCCGGTTCCGCCGACAAGATAATCGATACCAGCTTCACCAAATATCCTGTCTGAACCGACTTCCCCAAACAGCGAATCCACACCGCCGCCGCCGCGCACCAAATCATTACCCGCGCCAGCGATCAACAGATTGGAGCCATCATTGCCCGTCAGATTATTGCTCATCGCATTGCCAACGCCAAATGCATTGCCCGCCGATGCTGCAAGCGTCAGATTTTCGATACTATCGTAAAGATAAAATCCTGCCGAGGATATGACCGTATCAGTTCCGCCGCTTGCCACTTCGAATACCAGATCGGTCTGCGCGTTGACGAAATAAACGTCGTCACCTGCGCCGCCGGTTAAACGGTCATTACCAGCACCGCCATCCAAACTGTCGTTGCCGCCGCCGCCAAAGAACACATCACTGGCGGAACCGCCAACGAACGTATCGACGCCTGCCGCACCATATGCCGTTACCGCTGTCGTCATTTGCGATAATGCAAAATTATTACCGCCTGCACCGCCATTGATCCGCTCAAAATTCGATAGTGATCCGGCGTTGCTGTTTATCACACCGCTTGCCCCTGCAACGCCAGTGAAGGTCAACGCAATGGCAACCGCAGACATGTCGGCAATGTCGTAATTTGCGCCGCCATCCAGCGTGGAGCTTGCTGACAAGCTATCTAAAATAGTCATTGCGATCACATCATCGCCATTGCCGCCGGTGACGGTCAATCGTCCTGCCTCACCAGTAATAGTGTCGTTACCGTCACCGCCGCTTAAGATATCATTTCCGCCGCGTCCAAAAATCACGTCATTGCCCGAATCACCGCTGATATTATCGGCAGCTGTCCCGCCTTGGATACGGTCATTGTCAGCGCCGCCGCTGACGGTGTTTGTGCCGTCTCCGGTAACAATATTGTCTGCTCCGGCATCGCCGCGAATGATGTCCGCGCCCGACCCGCCCGTTAGGATGTCATCACCATTGCCGCCATTGATGGTGTTGTTGCCATCGGTATCGCGGATGGTATCATTGCCCCCGCCGCCTGACAGGACGTCATTGCCGAACTGACCGTCAATCACATCATTACCGCTGCCGCCAGTCAAAGTGTCGTTGCCGTTAGAACTGTTCATCGTCACGCCGGATAGAAATGCATCGCCTAAAATCACCCTGTCATCGCCATTGGTGAACGCGAATTCGAATGCTTCAAAATTCCGGTATGTGACTGTTGAAGTGGTAAGGTTGATATTGAGCTCTGCGCCGTCGATTGCGGATGCAAAGAAAAGCCTGTCGCTGCCAGTGCCGCCGTCAATGACAGAGCCAGACAGATTTGCGCGTGCGGTAACAAAATCATTGCCCGCGCCGCCATCGACCATATCCAGTCCGCCGAAGCTGGCAATTTGGTCATCCCCGTCACCGCCAAGAATGACGTCATTTGTTGCACTGCCTGAAATCGTGTCGTTGCCGATCCCGCCGATCAAGCGGCCAGAGCCCAATATGCTGTCATTGCCCGCGCCGCCGTCGATTATATTATTGCCCAATATATCGTCAAAACTGTCATCGCCGCCCAATCCGGTTAGGGTGTCATCACCCGTGCCGCCGTTAAACTCGTCGCGGAAATTCGTGCCCGTCAGCCTGTCATTGCCCCCGCCGCCCGTGACAAACACGCCATTGGTATAATTGGCACCAAAGATAATCTCGTCGTCAAAATTGCTGTAGGCGCTCGTGAAGAGGACATTTTCGATACTTGTCAAAGCGCGGCCGCCGAGCAAAATCTGACCCGTCGTGTTGAAATTGGTAAAATCAACGACGACAGCTGAGTCAAATATCTGCGTTCCGCTGATAAATTCCAAAGTATCATTGCCCGCGCCGCCATCGATGATGTCATAAGATCCCGAGAATATGATGGTATCATTGCCTGCACCTGCATTAATGGTGTTGATATCCCCGCCGCCGCCTGCATCTATCCGGTCATCGCCGTCGCCTGCATTGATAATATCCGCACCTGATCGGCCGTAAATTTCATCATTGCCCAATCCGCCCGCGAGCGTGTCATTCCCTGCGCCGCCATCCACCAAATCACTACCGTCACCGCCGTCGATATTGTCGTTGCCGCCGCCGCCTTCTAAGCTGTCATCATTGCCCAGTCCGGTCATGATATCGTTACGGTTTGTGCCGCGAAAGAAATCACGATCTGCGGTTCCGGCAAAGGTTTCTCCGGGAACTTGCGGGGCATTTACATCAAAACCCAGATTCGCCGTAACAAACGCGCCGACTTGCGTATTCCGGAAAACAACAAGCACTATACCGTTTGATTCCAAAACAGTGTCCACGCCGACCTGACGCAAGTTTGCATCTTGATACGAAAACGGATTATACGCCACGTCGGTGTTGGCTGTTTGGTTCCGGATAAACTGGTCCCAGATCAGCGTATCGCCCAGCGCGCCGATTTGAAAATCGCTGAGTACAAGCGGGCGATTGGATAATATACTTTGAACCTGATTAATGTTCACCGTATCGCGGCCCGCACCCAGCGTGAACGAACTGATTTCTGGAATCGACAGCAGGTTTAACCGGTCATCGCCATTGCCCAAGTTCAGGCTTAATGAATCCGAATACGGGAAGGAATAATTGACGATATCATTGCCGTCGCCGGTGTTAATGATGTTGGTACGGTAACCAGACGCTTGCCCGGCCACGCCGTTAATTGTGACGGTATCGTTTCCAACGCCTGTATTTATTGTGTTTGATCCGCCCGTTTCGGTAACTGTATCGTCACCGTCACCGCCATCAATCTGGTCATCGCCCATGCCGCCAGATATGATATCGTTGCCCAAACCGCCGGTGATTGTGTCATTTCCAGATGCGCCATTCAGCGTGTCGTTTCCGGCATTCCCTGTTATACTATCATTGCCGCCCGCGCCGGTGAACACATCATCGGTCGCCGTGCCATTGAATGTTTGCGGCGGCGGCGGCGATCCATCTGGCGCGAACCCGGCAAAGTTAAATGCCGTAAAACTGGCCAAACTGGTGTTTTGAAAAACAATCACCGTAAATGGCGGGGTCCCTCCGTTGCTACCGCGCTGCGATAATTGCAATTCAACATCCGCGCCGGATTGCACAAGATCCAAATATCCATCGGTAAACGGATTTGTGCTAGGATCCCAAAATCCTTGTGCTTCAAGATATGTGCCAATTTTAATCTGATCGCCGTTATTGCCTGTTTGGAAATCGGAGATCTGGAAATAATTCTGGCCGCTGGTGTTTGCATCAAATACCACCTGATCGGAACCTGCGCCCAATATCACCGGGGTCAGCGAGCTAAGATATTGTATTTGAATGGTGTCCGCGCCATCGCCCATGTTGATGGAAATCGGGCCATCATTAAATAAACTGTATATCACCAATGTGTCATCGCCAGCACCAGCCGCAACAGTGACAGCAGAGTTTTCCCGGATGGTGTTGCGGATAATTTCGATGCGGTCGTTCCCCGCGCCAGCGTTAATGACGTCTGCGCCGCCGCTGCCGTCGGTTATCAAATCATTGCCGCTGGTTCCGTTAAAAGTGTCGTTGCCCACCGTACCAATAAAATCTGCCATGACCCAAATTGCTCCCAAAACGCAATGATTCTGCTAGCAAATTAGATGTTTACATCAAAAAATCAACGATTTTTGAACGTGTTTTACTGAGTAGGTTTCACCGCAACATTCGCCGGAACACCAGCATATGGTCGATGTTATGCGGCATTGCGAACAGAGCTTCTTTTGTAATTGGCTGTATACCCTGCAGGTGACTGATTATCTCAAGCGAGAAACCGTAATTCAGCACCTCGTCCAAAAATCCGCTTGCGTCATCATAACGCTGGATTGTGAATTCCATGAATATTGTCAGTGGTTTATTCTGTTTCAATATCCCCGTCATGCCGTGCCAAACCTGTTGTTCAAATCCCTCGACATCGATTTTCATAAACTCGGCGTCCAAAGCGCCGGGGATAGTGTCTAGGCGGCGCACCGGAACATCAATCTGACTGGTAGTATTTGCCGACTTTTGCGTGCCGGGTAACAAAACCCGCGCCCCGCCGGGTGAATCATCCTGTATTTCCAGCCGCAACGTCGTCTCGCCTGCGCCCAAAGCGATATTGTGCACATCGGTAAAACCGCCAAAGCCATTTACCGCAGCGCTTTTTTGCACCAGTGACGCCAGCTTGGGATTGGGTTCAAACGCCAGAACGCGGCCATCTGCGCCTGTAAGATCAGCCAATAATATCGTGAAATAGCCAAGATTTGCGCCAATATCGAGCACTACAGATCCGCGGCGTACGGTTTTCATCATCGCCTCTGTCACCCACATTTCCCAGAAACCGTCCATCATCAAATGGCTGGCAATGCCAATATCCTGTGTATCAACAAACATTTTATATCGGCCAAGGACGCGGCAAAGGCTGGTATTCTGACCTAGATAGTTGCTGCGGCATAGCGCTCTTATTTCCGCTTCGTTAAAGTCGCGCGGATATTGCAACAGACGCCAGATATCATAGTAAAACGACGCAGCCATCAAACTCTCCAGATTTTCTTATTCGTATAACGTTATGATAGAGCGGCGTATAGCGTTCATCCGCGCCGCACTTTTGCTGAAATCGCCGCCACTGCTTGCACTGCCTTCCTTTGCAAATAGGATGGTTGCGGCAATTTATGCTCTGCCAATGCCGCAACCAATTCCTCGGGCGAGCAGGGCGCGCCGGATATTGGATCGGCGTATAATGGATATTCGATCAGCGCGCCTGCGACCAATTGCGGCAATGTCAGCTGCCTTGTCCGCCTTTGCCGGACCGCTGCGTCTAAATGGCGGTCCTCGGTCAGTCCCCATCCGGCATAAAACGGGCTGCCATAAGTGACAATCTTGCATCCACGCAGCAGTCCCTCAAACCCGATAAGCGAGGTGATTACATGGACTTCATCCGCTGCATCCAGCAACGCCAGTGTATCAACATCGCCAACCACGGCGTCGGCGTACATCGCGATTTCAGCTCTATCCTGATCGCCCCGCCGCAATCCTGCCATTACGTCGGGATGCGGCTTATAAATCAAATACCCCTCTGGATGCTGCGATCTGGCATGCGCCAGCATATCGGCTGCAGTAATATCTGCGCCGCCCAGCAGTACCGACTGGTCGTCCATAACCTGTCCTGCCACCACAATGATTTTGCGGTTTGTAGGAAGTGCGGGAAGAGGACGAACCAGATTATACTTGGTGATGCGTGCAGCGCATATACGTGCAATCAATTCGCTTGCGCGCGTCAGGATTTCGTCATCAAATTCCCGCGTGGAAAGCATATTTTCCAGATCACTAGGCGTGCGCGGATCATAATATATCCCGCTTTTGTCGAATGCGATTGAACAAGGCTGGACAAGATGCGCGCCAAGTCCCGCAGAACGGATAAATCCGTCTTCAATCCGGTATATTTCTATGTGAGGCGGTACGTTAGCAAGCATTGCCGCATCGGTCCGTGATGGCCAAATTGCTATGGCAGGGCTGCTTGCAGTTTTTTCAATATGTGCAACTGCCGCCGCCACCGAATTGCAAAATGGCGCATTCGGGCTGCCTGTAAAAAACTGGTGGATACGTTTACGCTTCCACCGGGCGATGCCAACAAACGCGCCAATTCCGCGCGTGCGATTTTGCCGTTCGATCTCTGCCGCGCTCACTGCACGGAACGCGTTAACAGTTCCGCCGTAACTATGGGTGACGTAAACTGGTTCAGCAATTGCACCAGTTTTCCAAATTGCGCCGAACGGGAATTGGCGATCAGGACCACGTCGTCATCTTGCATGTCAAACTGGCTGGCGATAAAATAGCTACGCGGGTCTAACATGTTCAACCGGTAAATAGTCGGTGACCAAGAACTCGTTCCCTCAATATTCTTGGATACAAACCGGAACACAAATACGCCTTTGGCGTCGGCTTGTGCATCTATCGGACCGCCTGCGCGCGCCAAAGCTTCGATCAAGGTAAGGTTGTCGTTATCGATTGCCACCTCGGATACATTTTTTGCTGCGCCGATGACAGTCAGTGTCCGGATGCTTTTGATGAGTTGTATGCTGTCACCAGGCATCAAACGTACATTCGCGGCATCCTCGGCAAAAACCCGATCTAACCGCAATTCGTCACTTATCCCGCCGCGTGTCAGCCGGACAAATATGTTCGCAGGTTGTTCGGTGGGGCCGCCTGCCTGCGCTATGATATCGAGCACGCGTTCCCCTGCGACCGTCAATACTTGCCGTCCAGGGGATTTCACATTGCCGCTGACAGTGATGGCGCGAATGGGACCGGGGGTCACAGTAACCAATACTTCGGCCTGCTGGGATAACCCGCGCATGCGGCGCTTTACTTCTGCCGCAACCGATTGCCCATTACGGCCCAGCGCATTGAGCCGTCCAATATAAGGAAGTAAAATCTCACCGCTCGCCGGTACTTCGATTTGCGGCAAAGCATTTCCGGTGGCCGCAACAGGTTTGTCGCTGTTTCCTGGTCGGACACTGGTTTCACCACCAAACAAAGTATAGCCGATCTCGAAAATAACAATATCCAAACGGTCGCCGGGCAGTATTTCTCCCGTTGCGGCATTTCCATCAACAAACGCCCAACTCTCCCGTATCTTAGTACCGTCATCGTTTTTTGGCCAACCCGCTTCGGTTAAATCAATCACCTCGACGGGGCGCCCATCGGCAAGTGCAGCAGGCGCATTAACCTGACGCGCAGTCGGCGCCGATGACGGCAATACCGCGCAGCCAGATTGCAATATAAGCAACACCATCAATCCGGTCAAAAAAGATAAACGCGGAAAACTCATCTGGGCTCCTGCGCTAACACTGCGGCATACATTCGGGAAAGGCGGTCCCGGTAAACCTGCATGGAAAAACTTTCTGCTTGCTCCAAACCCGCCATCATCATGGTCTGCCGCATCGCGGCATCGCCGTCGAGCGTTTTCAACGCTTGGGCAATCGCCGACACATCATAAGGGTCCACCAACATCGCCGCATTTCCCGCGACCTCTGGTAATGAACTTGTGTTCGAAGTTATCACTGGCGCGCCTTCACTCATCGCCTCCAATACCGGTAATCCGAAACCTTCGTATAGTGACGGGAATGTAACGGCTTTTGCACCGCGAATAAGTTGCACTAAAAGCCTTTTCGGCAAATAATCGATACGGCGGATATTTTTGAATACCGCGCGCATCGGCTGCGTCTCGTCGCGCTGGATTAACGATAGCTCGACATCAGCGCCCCATGCGCGGCGTCCAACCACCACCATTGGCGATTTTGCTCCAGATGCCAAATATGCCTCAATCAAACGCCCGACATTTTTCTTCGGCTCAATTGCCCCAAAGAAAAGGAAATAGTCTTGAAAGTCGAGACGGAATATTGACTTCAGCGATTGCGTCAATTCCGCCGCATAAATGGCCTTTTCGCCAAGTGCCGCCTTTGATGGTTTGATCGCCTGATAAGTATTGGTAACACGCCCCTCTGCTTCCGGATAAAAATCCAGTATGTCGGCTTTACTTGCCTCTGACACAGTACAAATTTGGTCGCCGCGCAGGATACAGGCGCGCATCAGCTTTTGATAAAATTTCTTGTTATCTAAACTGGCAAAGGGCAGTTTCAGGGGTACCAAATCATGTATGGTATAGATATTCCGCGCTCCGGCAACGCGCACAGGCAACGGATAGGTCCAATGCATGACTTCGGGTGGGTTGGGAATTTTGACCGTCGTAAATGTGCCGAACCGACGGAAATTGCGCAGCGATTGGTCGAACAGATCGGATACCGTGAACAACCTGTCAAAATCGGGAAGGCGGTGGCCAAATTGGCGCACGTCCGTTTTTCCGCGAATGCCGATCTCGCGCACTTTTCGCGGCATCGCGATTCCGCTTAATTCGCGCACCCATGCCGGTGTCCAATGGCGGGGAGGACGGGTCTGGAACTCTGCGCCCAGTGCTTCGAAAAAATTGATGTCACGCAATGCTTTTTTGAATGGCGTGCGTAATCCATATAAGCCGTCGAGTTCGTAATCCATCGACTGTACCGCATGGGCCAGCGCCATTGAATATGTCGCAACGCCCGTACCGAACGGCAGTGCCAGATTATAGCCGTCTATGCCGATCCGCATGAGGTATCCCTTTTACTTTTTGACCCTGAAGCGAACATGTTAGCTTCGATTCTGGTCCCTCATAACGATGAAGCGGTCAATTACAAAAATGTTGATAGGCATTTTTTAAATTTGCGGTGAAATTGTCTGCACTAAACCGCTCCGTCGCCCGTTTGCCCTGCGCGCTTTTGACAAAACGCAGGTCATCGTCACTGGCAATCAAACGCATGGCATCTGTCATCTGTGCGGTGCAATGCGGGTCAACCAGCAGCGCCGCGTCGCCGCAGATTTCCTCTGCAATGGCCGACCGGGCTCCAACTACCGGTACACCCGCCGCCATTGCTTCTGCCAGTGGTAACCCAAATCCCTCGGCAAGTGACGGCATCAACAGCGCGCGGCTGTGCAGTATCAGGCGATCAGCGATTTCATCACTGGTCCATCCCAAACGGATAATTCCGGGCGCAGTCAGCAACCTGTCTAAATCCGACTTGTCGCGCTTGCTGGACCAATGGCCATCGGGGCCCGCTATCACAAGCGGTATGCCCGTATCAGCCTGTTGCCACGCCGCCACAACCCGCGCGATATTTTTGCGCGGCTCAACGCGGCCAAGCACTAAAAAATAGGACGATGGCAATAGGGTATCCGGCGGGGGTAACGCCGGTTGAATGGCGGGAACCCATTGGTAAGTACAAAATACGCGCGCCGGATTAATGCCGGTCCATGCGACAAATTCATTTGCCGTCTGCTGCGACACCGTGGTGAAATAGGCGCCGCCCGCAATCAATTCTGTAATAAGTTTGGTAAAGCGTCGCGGCTCGATAGCCGATAAGGCAGGGACCAAAATGGGAATAATGTCATGGATAGTATAGATATTGCAGCAATTTTTTGCACTTAACGGCACTGGATGCGACCAATGAAATATGTCTAACTCTGCGCCGCAATCAAATCGGGTAATCTTACCTGTCAGCCTGAACTTGCGCTGCGCCTTGCGGTATATATCGGCGCGAACGATATCGGCTTGCCCGGCTTCTGCATCCGGTTGATCGCGCAGTAAGCATATATTTCCCGCGCCCATGAAACCTTGGGAAACAATATGTCGCAGCCGGTCTCGATATCGGTGGATGCCCGTGCCGTGGCTCCACTTCACCGTGCGGTAATCCAAACCGATATGCATGCCATTCCTTTGATGTGGCCATTTACATTTAAGGCCAATGCCTTAGTTTGCATCCATGATCCAGTTTAATGATGTGTCCAAATATTACCGCACACGCAGCGGCCGGCATGCTGTTTTACAAGATGTCAATTTCACTATTGAAATGGGGCAGTCCATTGGCATTTGCGGCCATAACGGTGCAGGCAAATCAACTTTGTTGCGTTTGATTGCAGGTGTCGAAAAACCTAGCAGCGGCGCGGTACGGCGAGAGATGTCGGTATCTTGGCCTATTGGACTTTCGAGCAGTTTTCAAAGCAGTTTGAGCGGCGCTGACAATGCCCGTTTCATCGCCCGGATCTATGACCGCCCAATTGACGACCTGATTGCGTTTGTCGAAGATTTTGCCGAACTTGGCCAATATCTGAAAATGCCGCTGCGTACATATTCGGCGGGTATGCACGCAAGGCTCGCGTTTGCCGTGTCACTTGCGGTTGAGTTTCAATGCTATTTAATTGACGAAGTTACGGCTGTTGGCGATGCCCGTTTTCAGCAGCGGTGCCGTGATGCATTGCTAGCGCGCAAAGAAACCAGTGCGTTGATTATGGTGTCGCATGACCCGAACACCTTGCGGGATTATTGTGACCGCGGCATGGCTGTGCAAAATGGACGGGTGCACCAGTTCGAACGGATTGGCGATGCTTTGGATAGCCATTTTATGCACGCCGCAGTTTGAGATATCAGGCGCGATGCTCCCTGATTCCGGCAATCACCAGTCGTACCAATGCATAGGCCAAAAGCAGGCCCAAGAATATCGTGAGTAAGCTGCGCAGCGGTTTTGGAAATACAGGTTTTTCGGGCATGCTCGGCTGAGCGATCTGAACGACAAACAACCGTTCTTTTTCGGCGCGTTCTGATGCATCTTTGAAACCAATGCGTGCCACTTCATAACGTTTGGCGGCCAATTCCTGCTGCAGCTTTAATTCTTCATAATCGCCCAATTTTTGTGCAACGGATTTAGGCGACCCCGTTAACCGCCCCCGTGTCTGGCTGGCACCAGATTGCAGCGCTGCTATCTTGCTTTGCATTGCGATGATCTGCGGACTGGACGGGCTAAGGTAACGACGCATATCGGATAATATAGCGCGCTGTCGGTCAAGCTCTTCTTGCTGTGCGAATACCTGTTTCTGACCGCCGCTACCGCTGCTTTCGGGATCAATATCAGCGCTGCGATTTCGAAAACTGGCAAGCGCGGATTGCACATCGGTCAGCTCGCCTTGCGCAAACGACAGCTCTGACTGCGCAAGATTTAATGTAGTCGAAATTAACCGCGCATTGAGCTGGTTGACCCGCGTTTCGCCCAGCGCAAGGATTTTCTGCGCCATTATTTTAGAATCGGTAGGGCGGTAGGTTGTCACCGAAATTTGCGTTATTCCGGTATCCTGATCCAGATTAATCTGTACCTTATCCCGGTAATGCTCAAGCAAATCCTCCATTTGTGGGTTGATTTGCCAAAGCCGCGTCAGGCGATCTGCCTCGGGACGGCGAAATATTTCAGCAGGATTGAGCCCTGCTTTTTTAAGTGTCGTCAGCGCGTCTGGTGACTGTAAATATCCGATCAGGCTATAGGTTTCTCTTTGGCTATTGCTAAGCACGCCGCCAGCGCCAAGCAATTGCCCAAATCCGCCAATGCTGGGCGGCGGCGCATCAATACCGCGGATCATGATCTGCGCCTCTGATCGATATTGCGGTGCGGCAATGGCAAACAAATATATTGCCGAGGCGAATGCCGGGATAAGGACCATCCACAAAAAACCGCTACGCAACCATGATGGGAACCGCGTCCGCGTTGGCGGCAAAACTTCCAAAGGAGTATCTGCTGTATCAGACGTAGCTGGGGCGGGTTTGGATATTGTCATGTGAGTTCAATCTTTGGGCGAATAAATATCAATGCCAAATAGCCAAGCAACATTATTATTGCCGAACAAATAATGGGATAGGCAATGTCCAGTCCAGCGGAGTTAAAACGGCTGAACTGGCCCTCTCGCATCAATTCAAAAATATGTACGGTAGGGACATATTCAGCAGCGCGCCTGACCGGAGCTGGCAACCATTCCAATATGTAAAACGCGCCGGAAATAGGCAGCGTAAGGTAAAGTAGCGGGTGGACCAATCGTCCGAAAAAAGAGCTTTGATGCGATAATGCCATGACCAGCATCGCCAGACCAAGGCATAGCCATGCCATCAGAAAAATCGCCAGCATAACCAACAACGGATCATGGACCGGTTCGGCAAAACCCAGCAATTGGGCCACAATCAAAAGCAGGAATAATACCGTATATGTGCTTACCAGCTCCAATAATGAACGCGCCAGTAGCATGTCGAACAGGGATATCGGGCGATGATATAGCAGCGGCCGATTTGCCTCCAACAGTGTTTCTGCGCGGGACAAAACTGAACGAAACATAATGAACAGAATATATCCGCTCAATGCGAACGGGATAGGCTGCACACCGCCGCTGATCGGCAGCGTGTAGTTGCCGTGTAAGGCCGCCACTGCCGCTGCCAACAAAATAGGTTCCATGAATATCCACAGATATCCGAGGTTTTCACGGCCAAACCGCGTGTGCAATTCACGCAGTATCAGCGCGCCGATAATCTTTCCACGCATTCGCAGATCATTCAAAAAGCCCGATGTGTATGTTTTTGCTATCAAAGCGCGTCCATAAAATTAACCACCGCCGTAAAATGCGCGTCCCATTCATAAGGCCGCCAAACAGCAGCGGCGTGTTTGTGTTTTTCTCTTACATCGCTGGCGTCTGATGCGAAATTTATTATTGCACGGCTCCAGGCTTCGGCATCGTCAGGCTGCAAATATAATGGGGCTGCTCCGCCAACTTCGCGGTGGGCGGGAATATCACTGGCAATAACTGGGCAACCTGCATTTAGCGCCTCTGCAACAGGCAATCCAAATCCTTCAGCCAAAGAGGGCATCAGTAAAGCGCAAGCTCCGCGCAGCATTTGCGCCAAATTTTCGTCTGACAAATCATTGATTTCTTTAACGGGTAATCTCTCGTCATTGCATTTGCCTAACAGAGCGATAATTTCGGCATTCTGCCACCCGCGACGCCCTATAATTATAAGGCAGGGCATTTGGTCAGCAGATAGTCTATTCGACATATTACGCCAGACATTCAGCAATAATATATGATTTTTGCGCGGTTCAATTGTTCCCACGCATAGAAAATAAGGTCGGCCCAACGTATTTGCAAAGGGTGGCTTTTGACCTGTTTTGCCAACTGCCAAAGTTATTCCAAATGGCGCAACCAGGATGGGAGGAGGTTTCCCATCGGCGCAGAAATTTTCCAGCGACGTTCGCGTCGCGTGACTGTTGACGATTAACCCATCGGCAATGTGTAATGCCGTTGCGATGCGGTTGGTGTTCAGTTTGGCATGACGGGGTCTTGCAAATTGCGGATATTCTATGGGTATCAGATCGTGAACGAAAAAACATATTTTGCGCCCATCGGTGCCAGATAGCGCGCGCCATTGTTGCATAGCTTTGGGACGGTTGTGCGCTACCGTCAAATGGACGGCAGGTCCGCGATATGACGATCTGACTAAAAATTTTGATCGGAATATTTGCCAAAGGGCCGACAGGAAGGATCCTTGGTCTGCGCCGTCCGACCAGGCATTATTGCTTTTGTTGATAAGGATTTTTACAGCATCGCGGGTCAGCGATTGCCATCCAAAAATGGGCAACCATGCTTCAAAATACACGGGGCGATGATCCAGACTCAATACATATTCGGCGTATTTGCGTTCGATCCTGTCGATGCCGGTTGGAACAACAAAATGACCGCGCCTGATAAGACGGGTTACATCGAATATTATTGGCTTAACCAGTAATGTCATTTCTCGGCAGGGTGCAGCACCGCTGTTACAGGATCAATGCGGTCAACAGCGCCAGATATCAGCATATCCATTGCCTTACGATCATGAAATCCGCCATTTATTAATCCAAAAACCTGTAAAGCATCACAAAATATATCAAAATTTCTCTTGTCTATCGGCGGCGGTTTCTGCCAGAATTCTTCCAATCCGCATTTGGCAGTCACACCGGAAATGTCATAAATTGCCCGGCCCATGCAAAACACAGGGCAACCCGCCGCCAGCGCAAGAGGGCCAACGGTGCTGTTGATCGTAACGATGCCCAAAGCCGTTTTTAATAACGGTTCAAGGTCATAACGTTCGATAAAATACACTTTGTCGGCAATGCCAAAATTGGCTGCCTTTTGTGCAACAATGTTGCGCCAGCCATATACATCCGGATCAAAGGGATGCATTTTCACTAATAAATTTGCATCATCCTCAGAATGCACCGCGAAACTGTGCAAGATGCAATCAAGCGCTCCGGCCATATCGTTAAAATCCGAATGGCAGATGATTTGGGAGTCGCCGTCTATTTGCATCGGGAACAAGAAAAATGGTTTGTTCCCAAGATTTGCCATTTCTCGTCTGCTTTTTTCTGCTTCTTTTCTGCGGCTGAAATATCTGGTGATCCATCCGCGCATTTCCTGTGCGGGAGTGTTATGACGGTGGGTGTGATATTGCCCAAATAATGGCAAACCAATGGTTTGCGCGATATAATATGCGATGGCCTGTGCAGAGCGGCGCGGAACAGAGCTTTGGATATGTTCGGTTGGGATCGCCGGGTCTTTTAGTGCAGCAATCGGCTCCAGTTCAGTAATACTGCGCGGCAAAGCAGAGGAATCGTTGGTACCGCCAATTTCTAAAGATACAAAATTGGGTCGCAGCATGCCTTCCTCAAGCACATAAGCGGTTAGGCCTAGTTTCTTGGCTGAGGCAATTGCGATGCGATGATAAGGACGACTGTCACCAAAAAGAACAATGTCCGTTATCGATTTTGCCATGACCAATTGTTCAAACCAAAGTACGAATTCATGCAGCGGTGCGCGGAAATTATGGGCGTTTAAACTACGCCAATCCCAAACATCGCCGCCATTGAAATTTACCCGCGATGTCTGGTGGCCGCGCATTTTCAATTGCGCTGATAACCGCCGCATTGACGGGCCTGGCAATCCTTGCAGAAAAAGGAAATGTCTGGCGTTGGAAGAACCATTCATTGCTCTTTTAAATTCTGAACCCGGAATTTTCATGCATTCAGCCTAATTCGTCCAACATATCGCCGTTACGTACAAGCGTATGAATAGAGTGGCAGTCTTGTATCAATTTGCGCAAATGGTTCAAAGGCCAGACCGTTGCTGCATCGGACAGTGCATCGGCGGGTTGTGGGTGTGTCTCGATAAACAACCCGTCGGCACCCGCCGCAATTGCCGCCCTTGCCAATACAGGCGTTAATGCGCGTTGCCCTCCCGAGACATGTCCTTGTTCACCCGGCAATTGAACGGTATGCGAGGCATCAAAAATGACGCGGTGACCCATCGCGCGCATGATGGCGATATTTCGCATATCGGCCACGACATTATGATAACCAAAACTGTTGCCGCGCTCGCAAAACCAGATTCTATCCTTCTGATTATCGGAACCTATTGCAGTCATTGCTTTAGAGGCAACGTGTGCCATGTCGGATGAAGCCATGAACTGGCCTTTTTTAATATTGACGATCCGCCCGGTTTTGGCAGCCGCCTCAATCAAGCTGGTTTGGCGGGATAGCAGAGCGGGGATTTGCAAAATGTCAGCGACTTCGGCAGCTTGCTCGGCTTGCCAGCATTCGTGGATATCGGTCAGGATATGTAATCCGAACTTTGACTTTATTTCCGCCAGCACCGCCAGCCCCTCTGACCAGCCCGGGCCGCGATATGACCCGCCAGAACTTCGGTTTGCTTTATCCACTGACGCCTTGAATATGACTTTGACCTGAAATTCCAATGCAATCTCGCAAAGTTGCTGCGCTATTTGCTGCATCACAGGCATGGGTTCAACCACGCATGGTCCCGCAATGACAAAAAATTCTGATTGTTTTATCATCTTGGTAAAATGTTCAGTCGGTGCACATCATGGGGCGGTCAATGATGCCTTTTTCGACTGTCGCATAACATCCAAAAGGACTGTTATTGGCCTGACACACACCGGACACTTGCGCACCAGGCTGCTTGATTCGGTCCGCTGGATCAGGGCCTAGTCTGCAATCACCAGCACAATCGCTGCCATTTTTGCACATTTTTCCAGCGTCCTTGTACGCGATCAAGCATAATAATGCGCCTGCACGTCCGGATTTTTGCATGATGCCGCCGCTGCGCTTGCATTCCGTTTCTATTGCGGAAATCGGCGCGTCTTTCTCAATCGGCACTGCGTTCTGCGGCGTGCCGCAATATGCAAGCCCGGCAAACGTCAACGCAGAAATCCAGAAACCAAATTTTATAGCCATTCCAGATACCTAAACCCGGGCACGACCATTGGCAATTTTTTTGTGTCATCATCAATGTGCTTCTTCAAGTCAAATATCGATCCTATCGCAACAGTCACGAAAAGTCAGTTGCTTATCGAAACGGGATTGACTTTATTATCACTGATGTCAGTTTGCGGGGAAGAGGAGATTATCAGTGGCTACTGCATTCAAGGGCAATGGCGAAACCATTGCGTATGAGATACATTCTGCGCCGCATGACTGGGATGTAACCCGTCCGGATATTTACGAAGAGGATAAGTGGCAGCCGATCTTTGCCGACATGCGCGCACGGGCGCCTATCAATAAAATCGAAGGTTCCGATTACGGCACATACTGGAATATTACGACGCTGAAAGTCATTCAGCATATTGAGGCTTTGCCCGATATTTTTTCGTCTGACATTCACCAAGGCGGCATTACTTTGTCCCCGATCCGTGAAGACATATTGCCCGATGGAACACCGGTTATCATGCCCATGTTCATTGCGATGGACCGGCCCAAACATACCGAAGAACGACGCGTCATTGCACCTGCGTTCACACCGGGCGAGATGGAACGGATGAGCACCGAAATTCGTTCGCGCACCGGCGCTTTGCTGGATAGTTTGCCAATGGGACAGGCTTTCGATTGGGTTGATTTGGTGTCGATTGAATTGACGACTCAGATGCTCGCTATCTTGTTTGATTTTCCGTGGGCGGACCGCCGTAAGTTGACCGAATGGTCGGATTTCGCAGGCGATGTCGAGGCATTTCGCACGCAAGAAAAACGCGATTTACGGCTGGCCAAAGTATATGAAATGGGCGCCTATTTTCAACGCCTTTGGGATGAACGGGCCAGCAAAGGAGAAGCGCCTGATTTAATTAGCCGGACGATCCATTCGCCGATGAAAGAAATGGATCAACTGGAATATATGGGCAACCTGATCCTTTTGATCGTTGGCGGCAATGATACTACGCGCAATTCCATGTCGGGCTATGCTTACGGCTTGCATAAATTTCCCGAGCAGCGAGAAAAGCTGGAGCAAAATCCTGACCTTATTCCAAACGCCGTGAGCGAGATTATCCGCTGGCAAACCCCGCTTGCGCATATGCGGCGGACCGCATTGCAGGATTACGATCTGTTTGGTGTACCGATAAAAGAAGGCGATAAAATCGGCCTTTGGTATTTGTCTGCCAACCGCGATGAAAGTGTGTTTTCAGATGCCGATAGATTGATCGTTGACCGCGAAAATGCGCGGCGGCACTTGTCGTTTGGTTATGGCATTCATCGGTGCGTCGGCGCGCGGCTGGCGGAATTGCAAATCCGCATATTACTGGAAGAAATGGCGGCGCGGCGTTTGCGGGTCAATGTATTGGAAGAGCCGGAGCGCGTAAGCGCATGTTTCGTCCATGGGTATAAACATATGCAGGTAGAACTGAGCAATTATTGACTATTTTGGGATGATTGACTCATCTTCTAATTCTGTCATCATTTTGAATAAGTTGAAAAGGAATAGAACTATGGCGACGCAATTGAAAGATACGCAATCTGATTTGCACCCGTTCGACGTTTCGATGGGAGAGCTATATTCACAGGACCTGTGGCGCGAACCTTTTCGAAAATTGCGCGCGGAAAACCCGATTTCCTATTGCGAGGATTCCACCTTTGGCGCGTATTGGTCCGTATCCACTTACAAGCCCATTGTGCATATCGAAGCATTGCCCAAAATATTTTCTTCGTCATGGGAATATGGCGGTATAACAATAGCATTTGATACGCATGAGTTGCTGGAAGGCGAAATTCGTCTGCCGATGTTCATCGCAATGGATCCGCCCGATCATACCGGACAGCGTCGCACTGTTGCGCCGTCATTTGGCCCGAGCGAAGTGGCCGCAATGAAAGCCGAGATTCAGCAGCGTACCGCCGAGGTTCTGGATTCGCTGCCCATTGGTGAAGCGTTTGACTGGGTCGACAAAGTGTCGATCGAGCTGACCACCGGCATGCTCGCCAAGATGTTTGATTTCCCATGGGAGCAACGGCATAAGTTAACTGAATGGTCGGATATTGGCGGCAATGTCGAGCTAATCCGCAAAGAAGGCGGCGTTGCCATTCGCAATGCCGCGATGTTTGAAATGGGCACAGCATTTGGCGCGCTTTGGCAAGAAAAACGGGCCAATCCGGGCAAGGACCTGATTTCGATCATGCTGCAATCTGATGCGATGAATCATATGAGCCACGAGGAGTTTCTGGGCAATCTGATCCTGTTAATTGTCGGCGGCAATGATACCACGCGCAACAGTATGACGGGATATGCCTATGGCCTGCATAGTTTTCCTGAAGAGCGAGCAAAGCTGGAGGCCGACCCATCACTGATCCCCAATGCGGTCAGCGAGATAATCCGGTGGCAGACGCCGCTGGCGCATATGCGCCGGACGGTGATGGAAGATACCGAGGTGGACGGCGTAAAGATGAAGAAGGACGATAAAGTCATCCTTTGGTATATATCCGCCAACCGTGATGAAAGTGTGTTTGAAGACGCTGATGTCTTGCGCGTCGACCGTGAAAATGCGCGGCGGCATTTGTCCTTTGGCTATGGCATCCACCGCTGCGTCGGTGCGCGGGTTGCCGAAATGCAGCTGGTGACCTTGCTGGAGGAAATGGCCAAACGCCGGCTGCGCGTCAATGTGCTTCAGGAACCTGAGCGGGTGCGTGCGTGTTTCGTGCATGGCTATAGCAAGATGATGGTTGAACTGAGCCACTATTGACGTTGCATGTCACGGACATTTGAAACCTTTTGCCCCGTTTGCGCGTATTTATGGCAATGAATAGGCAAAAGGGTAAGGCTATGGACACTTCACGGCGTGATATTTTGACGGCAGGCGGGTTTGCTTTTGTCGGCGTGACAATTGCCGGTTTTGCAAGCATGCGGGCCAATGCGGCGGGTTCGAAAGCTTCCTTTCAAATCGTCAAAACCAAGGCGCAATGGCGCAAGGAATTGAGCGCAGCGGAGTTTAATGTGCTGCGCAATGCCGATACCGAAAGGCCTTATTCCAGCGCGCTCAACACAGAGAAACGAAGCGGCATTTATACCTGTGCCGGATGTCAGAAGCGGTTATTTTCCTCCGTGACCAAATTTGAAAGCGGCACGGGTTGGCCCAGTTTCTATCGTCCCTTGCCCGGCGGTGTCGGCACATCCACCGATTTTGCCATCGGATATCCGCGTACCGAAGTGCATTGCGCACGGTGCGGCGGCCATTTGGGTCATGTGTTTGATGATGGGCCAAAACCGACGGGCAAACGGTACTGCATGAACGGCGTAGCGATGGATTTTGTACCGGGTTGAGCGGTAATGATGAGCTGCCGTTACAAGCTATTTAGCATCACCAATCCCTGAAAAATCAAGCTCGGCGGCCTTGTCAGCAGGCTTGGCCTGTGCCTTTCCGGCGCTTTCGATAATTGCCAGTATGGCATTACCGCGCCCGTCGCGCGCAGCATATTCGCGCGCCGACAGTCCGGCAACATTATCGGTTTTATCGGGGTTCGCGCCGCTCGCCATCAACAACCGGACCATATCCGCGTTGCGCAATTGCGTCGCCAGGATCAGCGGTGTTTCGCCGCTGCGATTGGCCTGATTGACGTTGGCTTTGAATTTCAATAGCCAATCTGCGCCTTCGATAAAGTTCAGTTGCGTCGCCAAAATCAATGGCGTCACATTCTGTTTATCGCCCAAATTGGGGTTTGCGCCCTTTTGCAGCAGAAATCCGACCCAATTAATATCGCGCCGTTTGACAACCAGATGCAGCCCAGTTTCGCCGGTAACGTCGTCGCGGGTATTAATGATGACGCTGCCCTTGCCGGGTTCATCAATCAGGTCGGTCGCGTCCTGTCCCTTGCCATCCTTGACGGCTTTCAAAAAATTATAGCTGTCGGAAAACTGCGCCAATGCGGCCGGGGTCGCAGCCGCCAAAGCAAAAGAAAACAGTGCCAGTTTGGCCGATACTGCCCAAACAGATTTGCCTGCGATATGACTCATTATGCGGTGCCCCATATGAATTTAGCCCGAATCTTTCCATTCTGCGGCTTGATATTCCGCCTCTAACAGACCATGTCTGGCCGTGCCATGAACAAAAAATCACTTATTCGAAATTTGCTGCTGTTATGCAGCCTGACCGCCTTAAACGCATGCGATGCACCGCCCAAACAACTGCCCTTGGAAAGTGCGCCGCTGGCAGGTGCGGCTATTGGCGGGCCATACACCCTAACCGATCAATCGGGCCAAACGCGGCAAAGCAGCGAATGGAACGGC
>JANOKA010000246.1:0-2211 GCA_031418995.1 Sphingomonadales bacterium
TTGCGGTAAAGGGTGATTTGTCCCAGCAAATGGTCCTGGGTCACGCGGAATTGGCGCAGTTTGATCAGTTCCAACAAAGCGACAAACGTGACGATGACTTCGTCCCGCGAAGTGGCTTCCTGAAAGAGGCTGAGGAACACGATCTGCTCGCCCGGCAGCACGGTGCGCAGCAGCGAGTCGATCTTGTCGGAAACGGTGAACTTGTCGTCCACGATTTCGTGCATTCCGATCTCTTCCTTCTGGAAGCGGACCAGCACCTTTTGGAAGGCGCGGATCAGATCGAAAATCCCCATTTCAGGCAGACCGGAAGGCGTGACGGTCTGGGCCACCACCGGCACTTCCGGCACGGCGGGACAAACGTTTTCCATCTGCATCTGCCGGCGGGCGAGGAAGCTGGCGGCGTCTTTGAACTTCTTATATTCAATGAGTTGCCGGATCAACTCCCAACGCGGATCCTCCTCCTCGGCGTCCTCGGCCGGCGGTTGCACCGGGCGGGGCAGCAGGGTGCGGCTTTTCAAATACATCAAATTCGCCGCCATCACGATGAACTCGCCCGCGAGGTCGATGTTCAGCATTTTGAACGTATCGATGTAAGTGATATACTGCTTGGTGATGCGCTCGATATTCACGTCCAGCACGTCCACCTCGTCCTTCCTGATCAGGTAGAGCAGGAGGTCGAGCGGACCTTCGAAAATATCGAGTTTGACTTTGTAGGTGTCTTCCACAGGCAGGATTGAGGGGGCCGCGAGGTAAAGCCAGCGCGGGGCGCTTCGCCAGGGGTAAATTTCCGGGTGGAAAATTAGAGCGGGCCGATTGGCATCTCCGCGTGAGCGGGAAGGGAGTGGATTCGAGGAAGGGCTTCATCAAATTCAGAGGCGATCTGCGGCTGATGACCAGCCCTACGGTGGGATCCTGACTTATGAGACGGAGACTTGGGAATGATCCGCCCATAACTAAAAAAACGCACCCAGCGGACCGGGTGCGTTTTTAAAAAGGTGGCTGACGGTGCAGCTCAGGGTGGCGGCTAGGCGCTGGCGTGTTCTTCGACGTATTTGACGACGTCGCCGACGCTCTGGAGCTTTTCGGCTTCTTCATCGGGTACTTCGATGGAGAATTCCTCTTCAAAGGCCATGACCAGCTCGACGGTGTCGAGGGAGTCGGCTCCGAGGTCTTCGATGAAGCGGGCTCCGAGGACGACCTGCTCGGCATTCACGCCGAGTTGATCGACGATGATGTCACGGACTTTTTCTTCGACAGTTTTTTCTGACATAAAAGGGTAGGTGGGTAGGACGGGTTGGTCTGGCCGTCCCATTATCAGGACGCGTTGCCTTTGCAACTGAAAACAAACTCACGCGCGCAGCCAAGGCTAGGCGGATTTGCCGGAGGGCGGGGCTTCGGTAGTGTCTCCGACAGTCACTTCTGCAGTGGCTTCCTCGGTAGCTGCGGGAGCCACCGGGCGTTCGATGTCGATCAGTTCGCCGTGGAATTGCCCCATCAGGCGGTCCAACACTTTGCCGGCTCCATCGAAGACCAGATCGTCGATCTCGGCTTTTTTGGTGGTTTCCCCATCCTTCCACCAGAGGTAGGCGAGGGCTTTGTTGTCCCACTTCCGTTTGTCGATTTTGACGACGCTGGCAAAGGGAATGGTCACCCCATCCGGAGTGGTCAAGCTGACGGCATCCGCTTTCAGCACGCGGTTTTTGTTCCGCAGGTAGGCGACGAGCAGGCCGAGCCCAATCGCGCCGGTGCCGATGCCCCAGATGAATTGCTCCTTGAGCTTGTAGTCCCAGTCCTTTTCCTTGGGGCTTTCCGGCCACCCGTTGTCGCGAGCCTTGGCCAGCCAGCCTTTGTCATCCTTGTTTTTGACGGAAATTTCCTGATACACCGGCCAGTAGGCATCATACTCGATCTTCTGCTTCGGATAACCGATCTTCCAGTCGTAGAAGAAATACGCACTGAAGCCGATCAGCATGGCCACCATAAGCAGCCGGCGTTTTTTATACCACGGGGTGGTGCGGCAGATAAGGAGTTCCTCGGAGTCGGGCGTCATGCGGGGGAAATGGAACCGCGAGGAAACAGGCGGCAGGCCGGTTTGTCAACCTGGGGCTGGGACGGAGTTTGGCCACCCTTCGCGGGCCGTTCACTTTTTCGCCCCGATCCGGTACAGGTGGGTTTTGGTCCGGAGATAAAGCTGGTCCCCGACGGCGACGG
>JANOKA010000247.1:0-34504 GCA_031418995.1 Sphingomonadales bacterium
AGTGCTTCTTATCGGCCCAGATCGAACGGTAGGATGCAAATGCCAATCCGGTGAAAATCAACAGGAACAGGATCGCGGCCCAGCCCGCCGTCTTGCGGTTTTCCATTTTTGGTTCCGCGGTCCAGGTCAGGAACGCGGACACATCCTTGGCCATTTGTTCCTTGGTCGCTTTGGTACCGTCATCGTACGTGACTTGATCGTCGCTGGTGATCGGTGCGGCCATGGCGATGTTCAGGTTGGCAAAATACGGGTTATAATGCAGGCCCGTCGGCGTTTTTGCATCAGGGAATTCCTTCAGCAATTTTGCAGGCTGCGCCTCGTACCCCAGCAACAAGGAATAGACATAGGCCGAACCATCCGCCCGCGCCTTGGTCATCAACGACAAATCGGGCGGCAGTGCATTGTTATTTGCGGCGCGCGCGGCAACTTCGTTGGGGAATGGTGACGGGATCTTGTCGGACGGGATGGACGGGCGTGTTGCCGCCTCTCCGGTATCCGGGTTGATCGACGGGGTTTCGGTTTTCCACGTCTTGGCGATCGTTTTGATCTGCCCCTCATCATATCCGAGCGCCGCGAAATCGCGGAAAGCCACTTGGTTCATGCTGTGGCATGCGGCGCACACCTCGGCATATACTTTCAGGCCGCGTTGCAATTGCGCGCGGTCAAATTTGCCCAGCATGCCGTCGCTGGCAAAGGACACGTCCTTTGGATATTTATGAAATTCGTGTTCCACCGTGGGTTTGACGGTTTCTGTTGCGGCGACATACGCGCCGTTGGCAAAGGACAGCGCCAACATGCCGCTGAAGAACAAGCCGATCAAAAAAGCAATTATACGAACCATGATTTTCGGGCTTTCTTTATTCAGCGGCCGCAAGGGTGAGCGGACGGCCGGTCACAGCTTCGGTGATCGAATTGGGCAATGGCAATGGCTTTTCAATGCGCGAGATGATCGGAAGGATAATCAGGAAATGCGCAAAATAATAAGCGGCGGCCAACTGGCTCAACATGACATAGGGTTCTTCGGCTGGCATCACGCCGCAATATCCAAGAACCAGGATGCACGGGATCAGGCCGTAGAAGAAGAACTTTTTGAACAAGGGACGATAATTGCCCGAACGCACAGGCGATGTATCAAGCCATGGCAGGAAGAACAACAGCAAGATCGAACCGAACATCGCGAGCACGCCCATCAGCTTTGCCGGAATGATGACAATGCCAGTGAACGGAATGGCCAGATCGACAGTGAACGCACGCAAAATGGCGTAGAATGGCCAGTAATACCATTCGGGCACAATGTGCGCAGGCGTCGACAGCGGGTTGGCCGCAATATAGTTATCGGGATGGCCCAGAAAATTGGGCGCAAAAAACGTAACTGCGACAAAGAAGATCAAGAATACACCAAGGCCGAAACCATCTTTTGCAGTGTAATAGGGGTGGAAAGGAACGGTGTCCTCCTCCGCCTTGATGCTGACGCCTGTCGGGTTGGACGATCCGGGAATATGCAAGGCCCAGATATGCAGGATGATAACGCCCGCAATAACAAACGGCATCAGGTAATGCAGCGAGAAGAAACGGTTCAGCGCGGCTTGGTCCGGCGCGAAACCGCCCAAAATCCATTGGCGAAGCGGCTCACCAACTATTGGTATAGCCGAGAAGAACCCAGTAATAACCTGCGCGCCCCAAAAGCTCATTTGGCCCCAAGGAAGGACATAGCCCATGAATCCAGTGGCCATCATCAACAGGAATATAACCACGCCCAGCAACCATATCATCTCTCGCGGCGCTTTATATGAACCGAAATACAGCCCGCGGAAAATGTGGATATATACAACGATGAAAAAGAAACTCGCGCCGTTCATGTGCGCATACCGCATGAACCAGCCGGCATTCACATCACGCATGATATGTTCGACGCTGTTAAATGCGCCGTCGACGCTGGCATAATAATGCATCGCAAGGATGATCCCGGTCACGATCTGGATCACCAGACAGACACCGGCCAGCACGCCAAAGTTCCAGAAATAGTTCAGGTTGCGCGGCACGGGATATCCGGCACCGACCGCGTTATACATCAAACGCGGCAATGGAAGACGTTCGTCAATCCACTGCATCGCGGTGCTTTGCGGCTTATATTCGTTTGCCCAAGGGAAGCTCATATCCGTTCAGTCCTCAGCCGATTTTCACGGTCGTATCGTTCAGGAAACTATATTCCGGAACTTCAAGATTTAGCGGCGCAGGCCCCTTGCGGATGCGCGCTACGCTGTCATAATGCGATCCGTGGCATGGGCAGAAATATCCGCCAAATTCGCCGCGAACCTCGCCTGCTGCTGCGCCTAGCGGCACACAGCCCAAATGGGTGCACACGCCGAGTGTAATCAGCCAGTTCTCTTTACCGGGCTTTGTACGCTCCGCCAAAGTTTGCGGATCGCGCAAAGTCGAAACATTAACCGCCTTTGCCTCGGTAATTTCTTTTGCTGTCAGATTGCGGACAAATACAGGTTGCTTGCGCCAGCTAAGTTTAATGGCTTGGCCCACCTCAACCTTGGAAATATCCACTTCTATAGATGCCAGCGCGAGGACATCGGCGCTTGCGCCCATGGTTGTCAGTACGGGCAGGATGACTGCGCCTGCACCGATTCCAGCGAAGCTGATCGCGGCAATGTGGATGAAATCGCGGCGACGAACGCCATCTTCTGCGCCAACATTCGCGTCCAAAACCGCCCCGCCTGTCGTTGCCATAGCTTCTGTTTTTTTGACCGTGGCCATAAACCGCCCTTATTTACTGGACCCGAAAATGATCCTAATAACAAAACCCCAATGCATGCAAATAAGATGTTTACCCACTGCACGATTCAGCGGCCTAGTAGACGTCTTTATGACTATTTGCCAACAGGGAATTTGGACAATAATGACATGCTCCAGTTGCAAATAACAAAAGTGGACGAGAAAGCCCGATGCGCATTGCTTTATACCAGCCCGATATTGCCGGAAATGTCGGCACGATCATTCGCATGGCCGCGTGTTTCGGGGTAACCTGTGACATCATCCATCCGTGTGGATTCGCTTTTTCAGAACGCGGGATGAAACGCGCGGGCATGGATTATGTGGCGCAGGCATCGGTATCGCAGCATGATAGCTGGGCCGCATTTGAAGCCATGGCTGCGGCAAATGCGCGCCGGATAATATTGTTATCCAGCAAGGCATCGGTTCCGCTGCCCGGCGCGGTATTCATGGCCAGTGACATCATTTTGATGGGCAGCGAAGGTGCGGGCGTTCCTGAATCTGTCCACAGCCGCGCCGATTTGCGCGTGCATATTCCCATGGCAGCGGGATTTCGGTCCTTGAATGTTGCCGTTGCCGCTGGCATCGCGCTGGCCGAAGGTTTAAGACAGACTGGACAATTTCCCAAAGGAGCCGTTTGAGTGACGTTAACCCTAGATCCCCGTCAATTGGCTGCACGCGAATGGTTTGAGGCGCTGCGCACGCGGATTTGCGATGCGTTTACAGCAATTGAACGGGAGGCCGGATCGGGCGCGTCATTTGAATTCCTGCCATGGGACCGCACCGATGACGATGGTACCGCAGGCGGCGGCGGTGTGCGCGGCGTTATGAAGGGCAAGGTTTTCGAAAAAGTCGGCGTAAATGTTTCCACCGTCGGTGGCAGCTTCAATCCCGAATTTGCCAAAAACGTCCACGGCGCAGAGGATGATCCCAGCTTTTTCGCCACCGGAATCAGCTTGGTTGCACATATGGCCAACCCGCATGTTCCCGCCGTACATATGAACACGCGTCTGTTGACCACCACCAAAAGCTGGTTTGGCGGCGGTGCGGATTTGAACCCGCCCATTCCCTATGCCGAGGATACGGACGAATTTCATGCAAGATACCGTGCGGTATGCGCCCCCTATGGGCCCGATGTATATGAACGCTACCGCAAATGGGCCGATGACTATTTCTATATTCCGCACCGGGGCGTGCACCGGGGCGTGGGCGGGATATTTTACGATCATCTGGAAAATGCTGCGGACGGCGGCGATGAGATTAGCAACGCGGCATTGTTTGACCGCAATTTCGCGTTAACCCGTGACGTGGGGGAGGCATTTCTGGACATATTCCCTGCCCTTGTCCGCCGCCGGATGAATATGCCTTTCACGCCGGAGGAAAAGCAGGCGCAGCGCATCTGGCGCGGCCGATATGCCGAATTCAATCTGATTTATGACCGGGGCACGTTGTTCGGTTTGAAAACCGGCGGCAATATCGACGCCATATTAATGAGCCTGCCGCCCGATGTGGCGTGGGATTGAGGCGTCATGCCTTACACCGCAATCGAATCCGGCCACATCGCCACAATTGTAACCGCGCTAGAAATGACACAGCGTCCTGCGTTACGTCCCCTGCCTGCATCTGAACTGCACCTGGTCCGCTGGACAGCGCCTTCGCCTGACAAATACCGCACGCTATATCGCCGCGTTGGGGAACCGTGGCTTTGGTTTTCGCGGTTGCAAATGGCGGACGCGGAGCTGTCGGCGATTATTCATGATGACGACGTCAAAATATGGGCCGTTACCGACAGATCGGGCATTGAGATTGGCATTTTGGAACTGGATTTTCGTGAATCCGGCCAATGCGAAATCGGGTTTTTCGGTCTAGTCCCCGAACTGAACGGCAAAGGCCATGGCCGCTGGTTGATGGCCATCGCGCTGCAATCGGCATGGGGGCAAACAGGGGGGCAAACGGGCGTCAAGCGCGTTTGGGTGCATACCTGTACATTGGATGCGCCCGGCGCATTGGGGTTTTACCGCAAGTCAGGGTTCACGCCCTATCAGCGGCAGGTCGAGACATTTCCCGACCCGCGGCTAACAGGTTTGCTATCGCGCGATGCCGCGTCGCATGTGCCGTTAATTTGAAGCAGACAGCTGACGGTAAATTGCGATCCCGACGAACAGGATCACGATGTTGAATATGGTTTGAAAGATCCCCGAAATAATCGCCGACACCAGAAGGCTTGCCGATTCAGGCAAAATCATCGTGAAAATTGCCGTAGATATCGCGCCAGACACACCCACTGCAATTCCGCCAACGATCCCGATAATTAGATAGAACGCTAAGATATACAGGCTGTTACCTTTTGTCAGTTCCCATGACCGTTTCAGCGCATCGACCGGACTTCTAATGCCCTCTGCAACCAGCGCCGGACCCGTCAGCGAGAATTTAATCGCCAGATAGATGCCGGGAACTAACAGGAAAATGAAACCGACAAACGTCGCAATTCCGCTAAGGATTGCAGCCAGCAGCATCGGCAAAAACATTCCGAGAGCCATTGTTATAGCTTGTCCAACGCTGGGTTTCTCCGGTTTTAACACCAAAGAGTAAATCGCAAGGTTGCCGATTATCGAAATCAAACTCAGTACAATAATTCCAGGAAGGAATACCCCGAGCCACTCCATCATCTGGTTCATAACAACATCCTGGTTTCCGCCTGCAGCAAATTCTGGCTGAGGTGCAACAAAACCAAAAATTATGATTGGCAGTAATAGGAATACACCTGCGACAGGCAGCACAACTTCCAAATTGCCTTTTAGCAAAGCCAGCGCATCATTCCATGCCGCCGTAAAATCCAGTTTCTTTTCCATGTTTTCGCCTTCCCCTTATGATTATGGTTCGCACACCCTAAGTTGCGCTTGGCAAAAATGAAATAACTAATTCGGCAATACCCCGTTTAGAAACCCTTCCCTTCACAGCACGCTTTCTGGTAGCGGCAGGCATGCATGACGACAGCAATATCGAACGGGAAAAGGGCCAAGGCCTGATCGGATATCCCGATGCTCTGGCCCGAATGGACGCGCGGCAATCGGACATTCGTGATGCGGATGCGCGCGAACTTATCTGGTTACTGCAACATCCGCCGCTGTATACAGGCGGAACCAGCGCTGATCCGGCGGAACTGCTAAGCCAGCAGTTTCCGGTTTATGAAACCGGGCGCGGCGGACGCTATACCTATCACGGTCCCGGACAGCGCGTGGGATATGTCATGCTCGATCTGGCCAAGCGCGGCAAGGATGTACGCTGTTATGTCCACGCGCTTGAAGGCTGGGTCATCTCATCTCTCGCGCATTTCGGCGTGGCCGCGCGCCGCGCCGATGGCCGTATCGGCATCTGGTGCGACACACGCGAAGGGCGCGAGGCAAAGATTGGCGCCATCGGCGTGCGCATCCGCCGCTGGGTCACGGCGCACGGCTTTGCTGTCAATATCAACCCTGACCTTAGCCATTTTGGCGGTATCGTGCCATGCGGCATTGCCGCGTTTCCGGTAACCAGCCTGGCTGATTTGGGCATAAATGCAAACATGGAGGATTTTGATGCCGCATTATGGACAGAATTGCCGGGATTTTTGAACGCCCTTGCCAAACCGGATGAGGTTTGCGAGCCTTAGACTGAAATAGCGTCGCTTTTAATTGAGAGATATCACATGCGCAGAATTATATTATCAGCATCACTTATTGCCGCCGCCCTGTTGCAAGGTTGTTCAGACAACAAGGCCGGAACGCCCGCCGCAGAGGCCAACAAGGTGACACAAACACGGATGAACGATATTGACAGTCTGGAAGGTACAATCAGCGACGAGATGATTATTACCGACGACGCCAATGATGAAGCAGCCTTGGAATCCGGCGAACCAGTTGCGTCTGAAAGCAAAACTTTGCAGGGCAAACCCGAAGCGCAACCAGCGGCTCCCAAACCCGCTGCTGATGCTGGGGAAACCAGCGGCGACGTTTCGGAATAATGGACAACAATATATTAGCGCAGCCGCTGATCCTGCCCTGCGGAGCAACGCTTCCCAACCGGTTGGCCAAAGCCGCGATGACCGAAGGTCTGGCCGATACGGGCGGACGCCCTACGGCTGAACTGGAACGTCTATACGGTATTTGGTCGGACGGCGGCGCAGGGATGCTGTTATCCGGCAATATCCAGATTGATCGCGATCATCTGGAACGGCCCGGCAATGTCATTATTGACCGCGCGCCCGATGCGGAAATGGCCGCTGCGCTGGCGCGCATTGCAAGTGCCGCGACGCGGGGCGGCAATCATTTCTGGGCACAGATTAGCCATGCAGGACGGCAAACAATGAAAGCGGTCAACCCATCTCCCAAAGCCCCGTCTGCGGTAAAGCTGGGGCTACCGGGCGGGCAGTTCGGGCAACCTGTTGCCTTGACTGAGGCCGAAATTCTTGACCTTATCCGCCGATTTGGCGTGGCGGCGTTGGCGTGCAAAAATGCTGGTTTTACCGGCGTGCAAGTTCACGCGGCGCATGGGTATTTGCTTTCGCAATTCCTAAGCCCCAGGTCAAACCAGCGCGCGGACAACTGGGGCGGAAGTTTGGAAAATCGCGCACGGTTTTTGCTGGCCGCTGTTGCCGAAGTGCGCAGCGTAACGGGTCCCGAATTTCCTATATCTGTCAAACTGAACAGCGCCGATTTCCAGCGCGGTGGATTTGATTTTGACGATAGCTTACAAGTCGCCAAATGGTTGGAGGATGCCAGCGTCGATTTGATTGAGATTTCGGGCGGGACATATGAACAGCCCAAGCTGCTGGGTCTTTCCGGTATCGAGGAAGAAGCGCCGCAAAACGTGGCGCAGTCGACATTGCAGCGCGAGGCGTATTTTGTGGATTTTGCGGTTGCGATGCAAAAAGCGGTTTCAATCCCGTTGATGGTAACCGGAGGATTTCGTTCGCGCAGCGCCATGGAACAGGCGATATCATCAGGCGCAGCCGACCTGATCGGACTGGGCAGGCCCATATGTTATCAGCCCAATGGACCAAAATTGTTGCTGGGCGGGGCCGCGCAATTGCCAAGCATGGAGAAATTTCTTGGGCTTTTACCGCCATGGCTTTCGGTCCTGAAACGAATCAAGATGATTCGCAGTCTGGATGGTTTTGCATCACAATACTGGTTTTACAGTCAGATTTATGCGCTGGGCCGTACCGGGCGTCCCGTGACCGAACAGTCCGTATTTGCGTCGTTACGTGAAGTAGAATCAACGCATAAGGCGTGGTTGAAGCGGCGGGGTTAAACGCTGCCCATCACTTTTCCTTGCGTTTTCCACAGATTCTGTCAAACCACGCATCTGCTAACGTCGAACGCGACGGAATTTGACGCCGGTTTGACCCAGCAACACCTTCCTTATCACGACACTGGCGCAAAGTTGCGGACCGATGATCGGGCGCGATAACACGTAGTAAAAAGAAGAGAACATCATGCCTACAGGTACAGTAAAATGGTTTAACGACGACAAGGGCTTCGGCTTCATCACTCCTGATGAAGGCGGCGATGACTTGTTCGCTCACCACAGCGCGATCAACATGCAGGGCTTCAAAACATTGAAAGACGGCCAAAAGGTTTCTTTCGAAGTAACGCAAGGTCCAAAAGGCGCGCAAGCGAGCAACATCGAAGGCGCATAAACTGCGTTTGCTTTGATAGCGAAATTAAGGGGGCTGATTGTCCGGTATATACCGGGCTTTCAGCCCCTTTTTTTGTGCTGGAATTACACTAAATTTGCGGCCGAACTAAACCGCCTGCCCCGCAGCATGGCCGCTGGCCCACGCCCATTGGAAATTATATCCGCCCAGCCATCCGGTTACGTCCACTGCCTCTCCAATTGCAAACAGGCCCGGGATTTTTTTCGCCTCCATAGTTTGCTGTGACAGGCCATCGGTACTGATCCCGCCTGCGGTAACTTCGGCCTTGGCATATCCTTCAGTACCGTTGGGAGTAAACGGCCACCGGGCCAGCATTTGCTCTGCAGCTTCCAGCATCCGGTCCGGTGTATCGGCCAAATTGCCCGCTTCGCCATGTTTGCTTGCGATCCGTTCCGTCAGGGTTTCGGCAAGCCGCGATGATAATGCAGCAGATAGCACTGATTTGACCGAACTGCGCGGCTGCGACCGTTTCAATTCGCGCAGCCAGCCGGATTTGCGTTCTGGCAGAAAATTAAGTTCCACTGTTTGCCCGTGCCGCCAGTAGCTGGATACTTGCAATATCGCGGGACCTGACAGCCCCTTGTGCGTTAACAATGCCGCTTCTTGGAACGCAGCTTTGCCGCAGAACGCAACAACGTCCGCCGACACACCCGATAGCTCGCGGAACAACACATCATCCCCGCCCAAAGTGAACGGGACCAAGGCAGGCCGGGGTTCCGCAACTTTCAAACCAAATTGCCTTGCCAGATCATAGGCAAAACCTGTTGCGCCCATTTTGGGAATGCTGGGGCCGCCTGTGGCAATCACCAAGGATGGTGCAGCATAGTTTTTGCCGCTGGCGGCAACATGAAACAGGTCATCCTCTTTTGCTACCGCCGATATCGTAACGCCCGTCTGGATCGTACAGTTTGGCGCGCAATGCGATAAAAGCATGTCGATAATCTGCCGCGCCGGACCGTCGCAAAACAGCTGCCCAAGTGTTTTTTCATGATAGGCGATGCCGAAATCGTCTACCATGGCGATGAAATCGGCGGGACGAAAGCGGCTGAGCGCGGATTTGGCGAAGTGCGGGTTGTTGCTGATAAAACGGTCGGCTTTATCGGCATTCACATTGGTAAAATTGCACCGGCCGCCGCCCGATATCAGGATTTTTTTGCCCACTTGATCGGCATGATCCAAAATAAGCACCTTGCGGCCCCGTGCGCTTGCCGCCGCGCCGCACATTAACCCGGCGCCGCCCGCGCCCAATATTATGGCGTCATATTGTTCGAATATCATTTTTGCCCTTTGGCAGGTATCGCGGCCTATTGCCAGCGATGCCCGATTACGGCAAAGGCCCAAATATGACTGACATTGAAACCGCAAATGGCGATACGCCGCCCGATCACCTTTCTATTCACCCGTATAGTGACGCCTATCACGAGGATGCGTTGCAACGCGGCATCGGCATCCGGTTCAAGGGTGTACAGCGCACCAATGTAGAGGAATACTGCATTTCGGAAGGCTGGATCAAAGTACAGGCCGGAAAATCGCTCGACCGCAAAGGCCGCCCCATGTTGCTTACGTTAAAGGGCGCGGTTGAGGCATGGTTCGAAGATTTGGGCGAAGATGCGCCTGTGGCGAAGGTTTAGCTCTTACGCCTTGGGAAACGCGGCCACTACCTTGGCCAATTGATCGTTCACCGGATCCAGTTCTGAATCTATCGTCTTGCCCAGCCGCACCACGGTCAATTTATGTTGCGGCGAAACCAAAACAAATTGCCCCAAATGGCCAAGCAGCGAAAACACATCTTTAGGTCCTTTTTCCGGAAACAGAACCTGATCGCGGCCATCGGGGCGTTTTTTATTCAGCCAAACATGCCCGCCATAGGCCGCATCCTGCGCGCTGGACGTCCGCATGAACCGAGTCCAACTGGTCGGCAGCAACTGCGCGCTGCGCACCGAACCATTATTGCGCAGAAATTCGCCCAGCTTTGCCCAGTCGCGCGCAGTTGCATGCATCATGCTGCCGCCCAGCATTGTCCCGTTTCGGTCAAATTCGGGCGTCATGCTGTCCATGCCTAGTGGATCAAATAGCCGCCCCTTTGCATATTCCAGCATCGCATTGCGGCGCACCAGCGGGTCTTTGCTATCGGTTAACGCGTTCGTCATGATGTCGACCAATATGTGCGATGTGGCCGAACTATATTCGAATTTCGTTCCCGGCTGCGCCTCCAATATCCGTGTTTCGGCATAGCGGGCGACATCGTCGCGGCCATCCATGAACAACATGCGCGGCGTATCACCTTCATAAATCGGAATGCCTGCTGCTTCGTCCAAACCCTCCGTATGGTCGATGCCCGATGCCATATGCAGCAGATGCCGTATGGTTATTTTGCGCCGTTCATCGCCGGGAACCTGCCACGCGGCAATCGGCGCGGGTTCGTCCAGCGCAAGCCTGCCATCGGCAATCATCATCCCTACCAAGGTGGCAGTAACCGTTTTGGCCATGGACCAGCTTATCAGTTTACTATCGGGGCCATATCCCGGCGCATATCGTTCGGCGACCAATATACCGCCATGCAAGATGACGACGGCGCGGGTTTCCGATAGCGCCGGATCGGTGAAAAATGGCTCAGTCACTTGTTTCAAAACAGATTCGCTGACCGCCGCATCGTCGGCATATCTGGCGATATAATCGGATGATCTTATCTCAGGCTTGGTCGGCGCATTTCCGCATGCCGATAGCGATAGCAGGGCGGCGAGTGAAAAAGCGGTTGCAGCAAACGATGGTTTGATCTTAGGCATATGACAGACCATTAGGAACCTTCATGACAATCGCAAGTCCAAATTCGGTAGCAAAACCAAGCATGGGGAAATGGCGGATCGCCAAGTTTGTCGCTATCGCGCTGATCGCGGTACTGGCTTTGTTGCTAATATTCAATTTCGCTACGTTAAAGGGATTTGCGCGATTGGGCAGCGGATATGCAGCACATGTCACCTGTTCCTGCCGATATATCGAGGGCCGTGACATGGCCAGCTGCGCCAATGATACCGAACCTGGCATGGAAATTGTCACTGTCAGCGATGACCCAGAAACAAAACGTATCACTGCGTCTGTCCCTTTCCTCGCCAAAGCGGTGGCGGAGCGGCGCGGCGAATTTGGCTGCCAGCAATTGAACGCGGCAGAAATGGACGCCCTTTAAGAAACGTTTTCGGTCCGGCGTAATATTACGATTGAAAAAAACAGCTCTGTCACACCGCCAGCTATCGCAACCAGATGCGGCGGCAAATTAAGAAACCATATTGCCGCGAAACCAATGGCAAGCAGCGCAAAGCCCAGCGCGACATAATGGCGCAGGCCATATATGGTTTGAAAAATAAGATAGCGTGCACCCACCGCGAGCAGGGCAATGCCAAAAAACCAGTCCGGGTTATCTGTGCTAACGATAAATCCGGCAAATAGTCCCACAAACAATATCGGCGTCGTTTGCAGTGCAAGCCTTTCCATCGGATTGGGCGCGGTTACTTTTTGCCGTTTATATGCCGCCCTTTCGATAAGTACAGAGACCGGATGAATGGCCATGCCGCCAAAAAACAGCGCGGCCATGCCAAACTGGAACGAAATATTTTGCGTCACCAATCCGGCGATGACCCAGACAATTCCGGACACAAGCACGCCGATACCGCCGTTAACATAAGCCCGGCGCATTTCCAGTTGTGCAGCGTTGATATTCATTCGCCTTCCTCCAATAATCACGCCACAAGATCGAGCGCAACAGCCTCCGTCTCTTCGATCCATCCGCCGCCCAGAACGCGGTCGCCGTCAAAAAATACCGCGGCTTGTCCCGGTGCAACGCCGAGTTCGGGCGCGTTAAAGCGCAGCCATTCGCCGTCCATTCGCGCTGCGACAGGCCGTGCCATTGACCGCACCTTTACCTGTAGCGATTTGCCCTGAACATTGGCCAGCCAATTGCCATCCACAATACGTGCGCCCGCCACCGCCAGTGCAGCGCGCGGGCCAACATAAACGCGGCGTGCCGCTGCATCCAGTCGCACCACATATAAAGGTACCGGCTGTCCGCCGATATCCAGCCCCTTGCGCTGTCCCACGGTAAAATGAATCAGGCCTTTATGTTCGCCCAGTACATCGCCGTTAATGTGGACGATTTCGCCGCCGGTATCGGCGTCGGGCCGGATTTTGCGCACCACGCTGGCGTAATCGCCATCGGGTACGAAGCATATATCTTGGCTATCGGGCTTTGCAGCCACGATCAGGCCAAGGTCGGTGGCAATTTCACGCACCATCGGTTTGGGCATATCGCCCAGTGGAAAGCGTAAATAGTCCAATTGATCCTGCGTCGTGGCGAACAGGAAATAGCTTTGGTCACGGGCCAGATCGGCAGCGCGGTGCAATTCGGCCCCGCCTGCCCCCATTACGCGCCGAACATAATGGCCGGTGGCAAGACAATCCGCGCCCAATTCCTTGGCCAGCCGGAACAGGTCGGTAAACTTTACCCCCATATTACACCGCACACACGGGATCGGCGTGCGGCCAGCCATATATTCATCGGCGAAATGATCGATCACGGTTTCGCGGAATTGGCTTTCATGGTCGAACACATAATGCGCGATGCCCAGCTTATCGGCAACGGCGCGGGCATCACGGATATCTTGCCCGGCGCAACACGCGCCTGCCCGCTTTACCGCGCTGCCATGGTCATAAAGTTGCAGCGTCACCCCGATTGTTTCAGCGCCTGTACGCGCAGCCAGCGCGGCAACGACAGACGAATCAACGCCGCCCGACATCGCCACAACGATTCGCTTGCCCGCCAGATCAGCGCCCAATTGGAAATTTTCAGAATAATTATTTTCGGTCATATCGGTTCGTCCTATAAGTGCGCACGGACACAAACGCCAGTTTTGCGTTAGGCTATCTCAAAATGACACAATTATGACGCTCAAATGATAACTGGCATTAACCTCGCCTAACACGGTGTGAACCGCGCCTTTACTTGGCGTTAGAGGCTGGCGTGTAGGGACATCGTCATGGAAATGACATTCCCTCCTATAAACCGTCAAACAAGCGGCGCAGAACATCATAGCGATTTTCGGTCGCTTGTTTCGCGCATCATGGCACAGCAATCCGGTAGCTTTACCGCGAAATCATTTCTGGCAGCTCAGCGAAACCTGAAACCGGATGTCATGCGCGATGACAGTATGAAATCGCGCGCTTTATATTTCGCCAGCGGTATTTCACCGGAGAATAGCGGCTATGCACCATTTGGCGCTTTTTTCACGGGAACGGCTTGGGAGGCGCAGCGTTGCAGCAATTATGACCAAGCCGTTTACCAAGACGGTTTAGCCATTGGCAAACACGAAGGTGTAATAATGAATTCGTCAGACAATCTGGCAACGCAATTGGGGCAGGAAAAACCGAGGTCACTATGATTGAAAACCAAAAAATACGCCCTGCTATCGTCATCGGCCCATTGGGCGAGTCGCTAACATTAGATAGCTTACCGCCTGCTGGCACAACCCGCTGGGTGGTGCGCCGCAAAGCAGAGGTCGTTTCCGCTGTTAACGGCGGATTGCTGACGATCAACGATGTTTGCGAACGATATGACCTGACGCTTGAGGAATTTGCATCATGGCAACGTGCTGTGGACCGATCCGGAATGGCAGGCCTTCGCGTAACGCGCATCCAGCATTACCGAGATTTATACGAACGCCAGCAAAAATATTAAGCGTTCATGCACAGAGCAGTTCAAGCGTGACCAGCGCTTTCAAAGCCCCGTAAGCCCCAGACCTAGCTTACGGGGCTTTTGCTTGTCTTTCCTCAGGACGTTACGTTACAAATTTTCGTCGCAGAAAAACGTCGTTTGATCTTTTGCGCCAATAATCTATCACATGGCATACCGGAAATATGTTCCGGATGCGACAAGAGGAGAAATTATATGGGATGGATTATTGCTATCATCGTGGGCGGAATAGCTGGATGGCTCGCTAGCAAGGTTATGAACCGTGACGCCGATATGGGCATCATGTGGAATGTTGTTGCTGGCTGTGTCGGTTCGGTTGTGGGCAATTTGGTTGCTAACCAGTTCGGAATTGTCGGGTCTGTTCAGGAATTTTCGATTACAGGATTGATTATCGCATTTGTCGGCGCCGTTGTGGTGCTGGGCATTGTTAATCTGGTCAAACGCGGCAGCGTGCGGTAATTTTCGGCACTATTAAATTTTTCATGGGGCCGTGCAGGTTATGCGCGGCCCTTTTTCATGTCGTTTATCGAAAAAATACGATGGCCATGCTTATTGTGCAGCGCAAAACTATCCGGTAATGTAAGTTTTAATGTAATATCTATTTTGGTCTCCAAGCGTTCCTGCTCTGCCTTTGGCTGAAAATATCTGGACGGTGCTTTATAGATGCAATACAGTTCGCGCCAATAGCCGCTCTCTCCCGCAATTATTTATGCGGAATATTCGAATACGGATCAGACATGAATTACGAAACCAGTATTGCAGAAGCAACCGATGCCAATATTCTCTATGCCGGTGACGATAGCAACTTGAGCGGTGAAGCTGCTTCGCCCAATCGAAAATCGATTATTATTTTCGCAATTGTCGCGGCAATACTGATGACAGCGGCAGCCGGTTATTATTTCTACGGTAAATCTCAAACGAGCGCAGCAGCAGCGGGCGCCGACGATACGGCTAAAGCGCAAAATGTTACGGTGGTTTCTCCCGGCAGCGAAACCGTTGCCAAAACGATTAACGCAACCGGGACAATAGCGGCGCGGCGTGACACACCCGTCGGCGTTGTTGGCGAAGGCGGACAGGTATTGCGCGTGTTTGTCGATGCGGGCGATTGGGTGCAGCAGGGGCAAACGCTGGTCAGCATCGAACGTTCTGTGCAGGTGCAGCAAGCATTGGCATTGGACGCGCAAATTGGTGTGGCACGCGCCGATCTGCAACTGGCAGAAAATGAGCTGGGCCGCGCCCTGCAATTGGTGGATCGCGGTTTTATTTCAAAGGCGGATGTGGACCGAAAGACGGCAGCGCGTAATGCCGCACGGGCGCGTGTTGGTGTGGCGCAGGCGCAATTAGGTGAGGCACGAGCGCGCACCGCGAAACTGGATATTCGCGCGCCTGTTTCCGGTTATGTGCTGGAACGTAAGGTTGAGCCGGGACAAACCGTCAGCGCAGGCAGCGGCATATTGTTCCGCATCGCCAAAGACGGCGAGATGGAATTGCAAGCTTTACTTGGCGAAAATGATCTGGCGTCGGTGTCTGAAGGGATATCGGCAACGGTAACACCGGTTGGCGGCGAGCAGGCGTTCACAGGTCAAATCTGGCAGGTCGCCCCGACAATTGATGGCACATCGCGTCAGGGGATTGCGCGCGTAGCCTTGCCATTTAACCGGTCATTGCGGCCCGGCGGTTTTGCTAGCGTGGTCATTAAATCAGGCGCGACCAACGCGCCTATTCTGCCCGAGTCCGCCATTCAAAATGATAAAGACGGATCATTCGTTTACATCATCGACGCGCAGAGCAAGGTTGTCCGCCGTGAGGTAACCACTGGCGAGGTTATGGCAGGCGGCATTCCTGTTCTTGGCGGATTGGATGGAACCGAAAAAATCGTATTATTTGCAGGGGCATTCCTGAATGTCGGCGAAAAAGTGAACGCCGTGATGCAGAAAAAAACCGCGCCTTAATCATGGGCCATAGCTTCACCCCACCACTTGTTGCCGGATTAACATCATGAATTTTGCAAATATTTCAGCATGGTCAATCCGCAATCCGGTTGTTCCCATAGTATTGTTCATCGCATTAACGCTGGCCGGAATCGTCAGTTTTATGGGTATGGAAGTGCAGGACGATCCTGACATCGAATTTCCGGTTGTCATCGTCGTAATCGCGCAACCCGGCGCAGCGCCAAGCGAAATCATAAACCAAATCTCGCAGAAGGTCGAAACGGCTGTTCGCAACATCAATGGTGTTCAACAGATCGACACCACAGCAAACGAGGGCAGTTCCGAAGTTGTCATCCAGTTTGAAATTGGCGACGACATTAGCGATGCGGTTAACGAAGTGAAAAACGCTGTCGATCAAATACGTTCTGATTTGCCCGATGGCATTTTGGAACCACAGATTTTCAAGGCGCAAACTTCGGGCAATCCCATTGGATATTTCGCCGTTGAAACCACCGACATGACGCTGGAACAGTTAAGCTGGTTTGTGGATGATACCATTGCGAAACGATTGCTGGCTGTGCCCGGAATGTCGACGGTCAGCCGAAGCGGCGGCGTTGATCGCGAAATTCTCGTCACACTGAACTCCGAAAAAATGCAGTCACTGGGCGTCACCGCCAGCCAGATTAACGGCGCGATCCGGCAAGTGAATTTTGATGCCGCTGGCGGCAAAGCAGAGATTGCAGGATCACGTCAATCGATCCGAGTTCTGGGCAATACCGGGTCCGCGTTTGAACTGTCGCAAAGCCAGATTTCGCTGGGCGGCGGCCGCACTATCAAATTGGCCGATGTGGCCGATGTCACCGATGGCTTTGGCGAACAGCGCTCCATCACGCGGCAAAATTCACGGCAAGTTGTAACTTTCGCCATCACCCGCGCAAAGGGCGCATCAGACGTCAGTGTGTTTGATGCCGCCGCGATTGAGATGGACAAAATCCAGAAAGAAAATCCTGGCCTGAAATTCGTGCCGCTCACCAACAGCGTTACGTATACCCGCGCACAATATGCCAGTTCGATGGCCGCGATGATCGAAGGCGCGTTACTCGCTATCGTTGTCGTGTTCCTGTTTCTACGCGATTGGCGCGCCACGATTATTTCATCGATCGCAATCCCGCTTTCAGCGATACCGGCATTCTGGTTCATAAGTATGCTCGGTTTCACGCTGAACCAGATGTCGCTGCTGGCGCTGGGATTGGTCGCAGGGGTGCTGGTCGATGATGCCATTGTGGAGATTGAAAATATTGTGCGCCATATGCGCATGGGCAAATCGGCTTATCAGGCCTCGATTGATGCCGCCGATGAAATTGGCCTTGCTGTTGTTGCCACCACATTCTCCATCGTCGCCGTATTCCTTCCCGTGGGATTGATGCCCGGTGTCGCGGGACAGTTTTTCAAGAATTTTGGTCTGACCGTGGTGGCCTCTGTATTAATGAGCCTTGCGGTGGCGCGGATGATAACGCCAATGGTTGCGGCCTATTTCATGAAATCTGGCCCGATGATGGATCACAAGGACGCACCGTGGCTGTCCACTTACATGCGCATGCTGCATTTCAGCATCGACAATGACCGCGCCAAAGCGATGCGCGCAAAATTACGTGATAAAACAGCGCGCTTTGCCTATTATGCGCCTGCGTTGCTCATTGGGCTTGCCGCCATGCTATACGGTGTGTTGACCGCTGAAACGGGCGAGGCAGGCATCGGATTTGGCACCGTTATCGGTTTGTTTTTCACCCATTTCATTGGCGGATTTATAATGGGCTGGATCGGCACGATACTTTACGGATTGGCGATGGGCGCCGTACGTGGCTATACTGAAAATAATCTGTCCGGCTGGGCAATGTTCGTTGTAAAACGGATTTACGCCCGCTTTTTCGATCACCGGATTTGGATGATGATGCTGGGCGTATTGGCGCTCGTTATAACAGGCATTCTTGGCGGCATATTGCCCAAACAGTTTTTTCCTGATGCAAACCGCGATTCCACGCGTATTTCTATTCAGGCAACGCCGGGAACTACATTAGCGCGCACGTCCGACATTTCCGCCGAAGTGGCCGCACTGCTGCGTAAACAACCGGAAAGCGACATTATCCTTGAGCGCGTATCCGAAGGTTCATCCAGCATCACCGTAACATTCCACAAGGACCGTAAACGGACGTCACAAGATTTTGAAAAAGACCTGACCCCATTGCTTCAAAAATATCCGGATGTCCGCATCAATTTTCAAAGACAGGGCCCCGGCGGCGATGACGGCGGGACAGGCCGCGCAATCACCGTGATGTTATCGGGATCGGACCCCGCTGCGATTGAAAAAGCAGCTGCGACTTTGGTGGAACAGATGAAAGCTTTGCCAGATCTGCAATCACCGCGCGTCGCGGCCAACCTGAACCGGCCCGAATTAATCATTCGACCGCGCAAAGAGCTGGCTGCGCAACTGGGCATTACAACGGCGGCACTAAGCCAGACAATACGCATCGCGACACAAGGTGATATTGACCAGAATAGTGCCAAATTCTCCCTATCATCGCGGCAAATCCCGATCCGCGTTATTCTGCCTTCTGAATCCCGCCAATCCATGGCAACGATTGAAAACCTGCCCGTGCAAACTGCATCAGGTGGTTCGGTTCCGTTGGGCCGCGTCGCGGAAATCCGTTTCGGCTCGGGGCCCACATCGATCCAACGTACCGATCAAAAGGCGCGCGTTTTCGTCGGTGCGGACCTTAGCCCCAATGTGGCAAAGGGCGATGCGCAAGCAAAAATTGATAAATTGCCCATCATGCAAAAACTGCCCGCTGGCGTATCGAATGCCCCGTTTGGGGAGGATAAATGGCAAGCGGAAATGATGGTCGATTTCATGATTGCCCTGATCTCGGGCGTCTTGCTGGTGTTTGCCGTACTCGTCCTGCTTTACAAACGTTTCATGTCACCGATGGTCAATATGGGATCATTGCTGCTTGCGCCGCTGGGCGGATTGCTGGCGCTGGCCATTGTGGGCCAGCCAATATCGATGCCCGTTTTCATCGGCATATTGATGCTGTTCGGAATTGTTGCCAAAAATTCGATTTTGCTGGTCGATTTTGCTATCGAGGAAATGGACAAGGGCGCGAACAAGCTGGAGGCGATTATCGAGGCCGGGCATAAACGCGCACAGCCGATTGTAATGACCACGGTTGCGATGACCGCCGGGATGATCCCGACTGCGGCTTCGTTCGGCGGCGACGGGGCATGGCGAGCGCCGATGGGAACAGTGGTAATCGGCGGATTGATTGTTTCGACGCTGCTAACGCTGTTGATCGTTCCTGCAGGTTTCAGCTTGGCCGATGGCATCGAAAAAAGGCTTGGACCGTGGTTAAGCAAACGTCTGCTTAGTTATGAGGCCGGCGATGACGGAGAAAGCGGAACGCCAAAGCGTGAAAGTCAAAAGCCAATCTCTGGAAAAAATCCTGACGGAATGGATCTTGGCGGATTGCAACCTGCCGAATAAGCACCGTCATTACGGCACGCTTGGCATCACCCATCTGTTTCGGGTAGGACATCAATTGTGAAGCCCGTCAAACAATTAGGTCAGTCTGAAAAGGCGCGTTATGATGCGCGCGATGCCGAATTGCGGCAGATGCGGATTATTGCCACATCGCTGCTGGCGTTCATGGCCGTATTGTTCGTCATCGGCAGCCGTCTGGAAAGCCTGTATCAGGGACATTGGGGTTTCCTGCGCGCCTTTGCCGAGGCCGGGATGATCGGCGGATTGGCCGACTGGTTTGCTGTAACCGCATTGTTCCGCCATCCGCTGGGCATTCCCATTCCGCACACGGCGATTATTCCGAACAACAAAGTACGGATCGGCACCACGCTGGCGGCGTTTTTACGCAGCAATTTTTTAACCACAAAAGTCGTAACGCGGCGCATCCGCAATATGGATGTGGCAGGCGCAATGGGGCGGTTTCTGGTGCAACCATCGGGCGGTGAAGGCCGGATGCGGATGGGGGCATCGCGAATGTTTGGCGATATGATCGCTTCGCTGGATGACGAACGATTGGGCAAGGTTGCCAAAACGGCGCTGAAACAACAATTGCAGAAACTTGATATTGCCCCCTTATTGGGCCAGATGCTGACCGCGATGATCCGCGAACGACGGCATATGGCGGTGCTCGACGGCGTTATCAAATGGAGCGCCAAGACGCTGGAAGCCAATGAACATCTGATCCGCGAAATGGTGGAGGAACGCGCCAACGCCATTATGCGCTGGACAGGGCTTGATGAAAAACTGGCTGATGCAATTGTTGGCGGCCTGAACAAAATGCTGACCGAAATGGCCGCTGATCCTGAACACCCCTTGCGCGCAAAGGGCGAAGAGGGGCTGGCTGCCTTGGCGCATGACCTGATCCATGACAAGAAAATGCGCAAACGCGTTAATGACTGGAAAGGTGAATTGCTGGAAAACCCCGCAATCGGCAGCTGGATCGATGGATTGTGGCAACAGGGCCGCGAAGGATTGTTAAAAGCTGCACGCAATCCCGACGCGTCCATGGCGGGACAGTTCGGCAAAATCCTGGTCAATCTGGGCGGCCGTTTGCAACAGGATGAACGGTTAAAGCGCCAGATCAACCGATTTGCACGCCGCGCCATCGTGGGCACAACCGAAAACTATGGCGAAAATATCGTGTCCTTGGTGTCCGATACGATTAAAGACTGGGATGCCAGCACCATCACCGACCGCGTCGAAAACGCTGTCGGCAGCGACCTACAATTCATCCGCATCAACGGCACACTCGTAGGCGGCATGGCCGGAATAATAATCCACGCAGTGGGGATTTGGATTTAGGGGTGGCGTTGGAGTTGGCAGCCAACGACTAGATTTCGGACGTTCGTTAATCCAACCTAGCCCTTGAAAAGCGGCCACTACCACGCGAGAATTCACGGCGAAACTCTGTGGGGGTCTGTTTTACCTGTTGCCTGAAATGGTGGCGGAGTGTGTGCGCACTTCCGAAGCCAACGGCGGTCGCAATTTCCTCTATTGGTTTGTTGGATCGTGTAAGAATGTCTTTTGCGGCCTCAACCCTCTCCGCATTCAGCCATTCGCCCGGACACTGTCCTGTTACCTCCCCGAAACGTCGCTCAAAAGTGCGCTTGCTCATTTTTGCCGTTCTGGCCATTTCGTCGATTGACCACGGACGGTGAAGGTCGTTCCTTATCACGTCGAGAACGGGGACTATCTCCGCATCCGGTCGGGTTCGCACTGGCCGTTCAAGATATTGCGCTTGTCCGCCGCTCCGATGTCCCGGCATCACGATACGACGTGCCACACTGTTGGCTGCATCCGGACCGAAATCCTGTCGTACAATCTCGATCATCAGATCAATGCCAGCAGCGCTGCCTGCCGATGTGCAAATTCTGTCTTCTATCCGGTATAGCGAAGTTTCATCGACATTGATGGCAGGATATTGGCTTCGCAACGTATCGGCATAGCGCCAGTGCGTTGTGGCGGACTTTCCATCCAGTAAGCCCGTCGCAGCAAGGACAAAGGCTCCAGAGCATAAAGAAGCCAACCGAACACCACGATCATGGGCCGCCCGTAGTGTATGGCAAAGCTGTTCAGGCACAGGGGCGTCGACAGCTTTCCATCCCGGAATGACAATTACATCTGCCTGACCAATCAATTCTGCACCTGCATCGGGCATCAGGGTAAAACCACCATGTGCCCGTAACGGCCCCAGTTCGATGGCGCAACTTTGAAAGCGATACCATGATGGCCCCATTTCAGGGCGTGCAAGTCCGAAGATTTCCGCAACAATTCCAAATTCAAAAGTACAAAGCCCATCATATAGCAGGGCCACAACAAGGGGGCTTGATCGCGTTGGCATAATATCGACGTATATTGTCATTTACGCCAATTGCAAGTCTCTGTGGTTTGTTCCAACTAAGTCTGGAAAGGAACATAGATATGCAAACAGCCGTAACCACAATTCCCGCAGCCCCAAGCGACCTTGCGAAGGCGCATTTTGCCGCCCAGTTTACTTTTGAGACCGATTGCTGGGATGTTCATGAATCGATGAATCAGGGCGCTGATTTCGTGCTGCTTGATGTGCGAAGCCCTGTTATGTTTGCAAAAGGGCATGTTCCCGGTGCGATCAATCTACCGCATGGCAAGATCATCCGTTCCAAAATGACTCCCTGGCCTGAAGATGCCCTTTTTGTGACCTATTGTGCAGGGCCGCACTGTAATGGCGCGGCACGCGGGGCTTTGCGTCTCGCAGAACTTGGTCGTCCGGCTAAGATCATGGCGGGTGGTGTCACCGGATGGTTAGATGAGGGTTTCACGCTTGAAGTCGCGCCCGAGTGAAAGAGTTTACGATCAGGCAGGCCGTGGCCCAAGATAGCAATGCTCTTTTGGCAATGATCAAAGAGCACGCCATTTTTGAACGCGGTCAAGCCTGCATCACAAGCAAGGAACTGAAGCATATCATTGTTGGGGATGCAGATGCAGCTATTATCTTCGTTGCCGTTAATGAAGAAGCACTACTTGGCTATGCCGCAGTAACATCTGAATTTTCATTATGGCGTGGCTGTTTTAGAGCACATCTCGACTGCTTGTTTGTAAAAGACGATGTTCGTAGCCATGGTATAGGGGCTGCCCTTCTCAGCCATGTTAGGGAATATTCTGGCGCAGCTGGCAGAGACCGACTTGAATGGCAAACACCGGATTGGAATAGTCGAGCAATCGCATTCTATATGCGTATGGGCGCAATCGGGAACCTAAAAGTCCGGTTCGGATTGGATCTTTGAACGTCCGAAAAAGCTATGGAACAAATTAAAGCGGACAGACAGGAACCCCCCAACAAACCTGCCAAACATGTAGCACGATCAATCACCGCTCCCCCACCCTTACCCCGCCGCCTTGATCATATCCGCGACTGCGACGAACTTTTCTCTGGGCGCACCGTCCCTCGCTCTTGCGACCTCGGCCTCTTCGATCTTTTTCCAATCGTTGAAAGTCACCACACCGACACCGCGATCAGCCAGCAGCGCGTCAAGGCCCGGTCGTCCCAGTTTACCCTCGCCCTGCCCTATATCCTCGGCGATCAAATCAGCGATACCGTACCCGTCCGGACGGTTGGTCCCTATGGTTCCCGATGGCCCGCGCCGTGCCCATCCAACACAATATAGTCCCGGCAAAATCCGGCCCTCGTCACTGGCGAAACGGCCACGGCCATGCTCGAACGGCACACCTTCAATTGGCGGGGTTTGGTATCCAATACAGCTGATAATCGCGGAACATTCCAGTGCATATGTCTCGCCTGTACCGTGGCTGCGCAGTTGATCGTCCAGCGCTGTTCGCTCCACGATCAGGCGTTGTACCTTTCCATCCCCCTCAATAGCCACAGGGGATGCAAAGAAATCAAATTCGACAAGGATCGTTTTTTCTGCGCGCACACTGGCAGGGATTGCGGCAAAGTCCCGCAAATGAGTCACTGATTTTCGCATGCCGGGTTCCAGCAACGCATCATCGCCAATATCGGGCAAGTCGCTTTCGGCCACAAAAGGCGCAGCGCGTTTCAGATGGCCTAGCTCGCCCAGTTCCTTGGGTGTCATGGCAATCTGGTGCGGACCGCGCCGCCCAAGGAAAGTCACGCGATCGGTCTTCGCAGTCATCAACATATCCAGCGCGTGCGTTACAATGTCGGACCCCAGAAACTCCTCACGCGTTTTCGATAATATACGCGCTACATCCAATGCAACATTGCCATTGCCAATGACAACAACATGCTTGCCGCTTAAATCCGGGTTCAACTCGGCAAAATCGGGATGGCCATTGTACCAGCCAACAAATGCCGCGCTGCCATATACGCCGGGCAAATCCGCACCTGCAATTTCCAGATTGCGGTCATTGGGCGCGCCTGTGGCCAGCACGACAGCATCATATAAGGACTGCAGTTCATCTATCGTCACGTCACGCCCGACGCTGACATTCCCGACAAAGCGCACATTTCCGGACAGCGCGACTTTTTCGTATCGGTTCGATACGGCCTTGATCGATTGATGGTCAGGGGCCACGCCAAACCGGATCAAGCCAAATGGCACGGGCAGACGGTCGATTATGTCAATCCGCACATCATCACCAAAGGATTTTTGCACCGCCTCAGCGGTATAATATCCCGCCGGACCCGACCCGATAATCGCGATATGCCGCATCATATTCTCCCCAACGTATCTCTCGATTCGGGATGCTAGCGCGCCTGTCAGGAAAAGAAAGCTTGCATTGGGAATCAGCCTGCATCAAGCCGCTTTGCGTTGCTCCTGCGCCGCATCCAGAAATCCGCGTATGGCGTCGATGCTTTCTTCTGTGTGGCTAAGCATGAACAAATGGCCGCCGTCTTTAATTACGAACAGCTCGCTATTGGGGATCAGCATTTTCAGGAATTTGCCATTGGCCAGTGGCACGATTTGATCGTCGCCGCCCATCATTATCAATGTATCTTTTTTCATAAAAGGCAGAAACGGCGCGCTGGTCCACCCCATCATTGCCATCAGTTGATAGAAATATCCGGTTTTAGAAGGCGGGGTAATGCGGCTGATATGACCACCCTTGCCGTCATCAGCGCCGCCATACAGCGTTTTGAAATGCTTATTCATGTAATTGGGGTCAATATAACGTCGCGGATCAGCCATTTTGATGAGCGCAGCGGGATTTCCTGGCACCATCAGCATTCCCGCGCTGGTCGCCATCAGGATCAGCTTATTGGTGTGCGAACCATTTTGCATCGCAAATTGCTGCGCCATCGCGCCGCCCCAACTGACGCCGACTACATCGACGAGCGGCATTTTGAACTTATCAAGCAACAATCCCGCAATACGCGCCATCATAATGGCGTTATACGGCACAACCGGATCGGGCGATCCGCCAATGCCCGGCATATCAAAAGTAATGAAATCGCGGTCATCGAGCATTTCTGCCATCGGTCCCACGGCCTCAATATTCGCGCCGATTCCGTTGAAGAACAGGATCGGCAATTGTGCGGATTTGCCCTTGGCAGATGCTCGCCACCGCGCAACCCGTAGCGTCCGTCCGTCGAGCACTTCCATGGTATATTCCGCTTCACGGCCCTTGGTCATATTTGGTATCCTATCATTTGGGTCGTATTGTTTGTACATACTATAATCGCTATTTTCGGCAGGGCTAGCCCTGTTGTTAAATGCCTAACGCCCGCCTCTATTACTAAGTTGCACCGGATATTCTGGCCCATATCCGCTCTACATTGGCATAGGGGTTTACCGCGACATGGCGCAGCCAGAAATCCCCATCAATTTTTGTTTTTGAGGCCGTCTGGCCAAGGAGCCGATAAACCTCGTCAGCATCTTTGCACATTGGCCGCCAATTTATAACGCCCGTTTCCGGAAACTGTTTCAACACGGTACGCAGGTCATTGTGCAGATATCCGGCTAGCTTTTCGGCGTCCGCCATATTTTTCTCAATCCGCTGGGCAAGGCCGCTTTTTCCCCATGCCAGCAAGGTCGCCAGCAACGGGATCGCAGCGGCCCCGCGCGAACCCTGTACACCGACATTGGGCACAGCCAGATAATCGCCGCCAAAGCTTATTGCGGCGTGCGCATCGGGATCGGCAAATAATATAATCGCGGACTCCTTTGGTTGATACAGCCATTTATGCGCCGATATCGCCACGCTATCTGCGCGCTCTATGCCGGCCAACCGTGTCGCATATTTTGTGAATATCAACGGTCCTGCCCATGCGGCATCGACATGAACCCACCGCGCATCAATGACATCCAGACAATCAATAACGCCGCGCCCCGTCGTGCCCGCCGTCAGCACAATGGCAGCATTGCTGATGTCATTCAGCAAATTGCGGTTTAATCGGCCGTCGGGCGTTATGGCAACTGCCTCATATGCCATCCCCAAAATGTGCGCAGATTTGGGGACCGAAATATGGGCGTCGGCAGATGCAATCACGCGCGTCGCACCGGCCTCCCGTGCGCGCCACAATGCCGTCAAATTGGCCAATGTCGATCCGCTGCACATATGCCCTGCTGACATTCCAAATGCGGGAGCAACCCAATCAATGACGCGCCGTTCGGCTTGCGTTGCAAACGGGCTCAGGTCGGGATGCAGCAGATTTTGGTTAAAACGGGCGTTTAACCCCGCAAGGCCTGATGCAATTTCCGGCGTAGGCGGGTCCATATGCGCAAATGCAAGTTCGTCACCCAACATCGCAGACCGTGTTTCCACCTTTTGCCGGAATTGGCGATAAACCTCATCCTCACCAAGACCCCGTTCTGGAAATGATACAGGAATGTCGTTCATATCATTGATACATAACGGCGAACTGTATCAAAACAACCTGAATATCAAATGGCATCCAAACCCCTATGCCCCCACAAAAATCCCGTGAAAGGTCAGCGGCAATGGCATGCCTGCTGCAAAGCTGGCGACGGGGCCTGAACGGACATTGCGTGCGTCGATCATGTGGAGTTCGGTGCGTTTTTCGGTCAGGTTCAACGTTGTTCCGATCAACCAGCCATCACGTTCGCCGCCGCCGCGCGGGGCAAATACGAATTCTTCGACCAGGTGATTATCGCCAAAATCATAGGCGTCGTCTCTGCCCTTTTGCCAATCCCACAGGCCGACCGCGTGCGGGAATGGCGTGGAACGATAATGGCCGACATGCGCGGTATAACGCCGGGGCAGCCCTGCCACGCGTTTGTCATTGGCGGGAAATTCCGCCGCAATGCCTGCCGACTGCATCTGCGCTTTGCCGTTCGGATATAGCGCAACCTGCGTTAAAATCGGGCTGGGCGCGCGGATATGTTCGCCGCGCAGCAATGCGGATGCGGCACGCTGACCAAAGGTGGGATCTGCTTCAAAACAGCCATCGAACCGGATCGTGCCATCGCTTTCCTCCCAGCCATCGCCCAGATGAAAGAACGCGAATGCGGGCAATTCGAATATGCGCCGTTTGGACAGGTCATCCTTTTCGATCACCATGACCTGTGTACCCAGTTCGGGCCGCCATGCCATGCCGGTGGATAGTGGAAACTTAAACTCTTCCTGCAGCCACGGTTGCAGCACGATAATCAAGTGCCGTGCGGTTGCGGTGAAATCGTGAAAATAACTGCGTCGCGGCAGTTTAAGCGTTTCGGCCTTGGCAAGCGCGCCCGTTGACGACAGCTTCCAAATTATCGCCGCGTTCCCGCCGCCGCCCAGATTCCATACGGTGCCGTCTGCCTCAACGCGGGGGTGCGCCAGAAACGGCATCTGTTTCAGGTCAGGCCGGAAAGTCTTAAACCCTTTCGTGGCCAGCGTTTGCGGGTCGAGCAAAGTAGGCGATCCACCCTCCCATAAGGCCATAAGCTCTCCGCCGATATGCAACATAGAAGTATTGGCCGAATTGGTATCATCGGGACCGCTTAGCGTTGATCCGGGGCCAGACGGCGTGCCGAAACCGGGTTGCACGATTGCATCGAGTTTGGTTTCCAGCCGCCGTTTGGGCGTATCGACAAAACGCGCTGCCAAAGTCGCTCCGCCGCCGCGAATGTCGAATTTTCGCACCATACCGTCGCCGTCGAACCAATGCCCGGCCTGACCGCCGCTGCGCCGGAATTTCGCTGGACCGTTGCGATATAATGTGCCCGCAAATCCTGCAGGAACGCGGCCATCAATCAATGTCATCGCGGCCTGCGGAATGTCCGCATCAATATCGGCCACACCCAATGTCCATCCCGCAGGAGCCGATCCGGCAAACGCCTGATCCGGGGTGATGATCGCGGCTCCGGCCAGCAAAGATGATCCCAAAAAGGCGCGGCGGTTTAATTCTATGGTCATTTCGGGGGTCATTTCGGGTTTCCTTGCTGGTAAGTGCGGATGCGCAGGTGGTTTGGATTATTGGATGACGCTCACTGAATGACTATACGGTGGCTAGTCGCGCCCACGTTCACTTCAAAACTTGCATCGGTCCAGCTTGCCTCACCCATCGTGCCGACGGCGTTGTTGGAAAATGCAAATGGCTCGATGGGAATACCGAATGGATTGGTGCGCATTTTGCCGTCACCGTCGACATCATGGAATAACTTGATCGCATATTTTCCGGCAGGCAAGCCTTCAAGCGTCGTTTTGACTTCGGCACTATTGGCGGCAACCATGCTGGCACGGACGGGCGCGCCCTTGCCGTTATAGGCCATCTCGCTATCGAACACCGCCATCATGATATTTCCAGTGGGTGTTTCGATGCCGGTAAAGGCAATTTCGAGTGCGGCAGGTTGGTTGGCGCTGGCAGCGGCAAGTGCAGGAAGGTTGATGGCGATGGCAGAGATAATTTGTGAAAGACGGTTCATGATGGTTGCTCCTGAATGATAGTTTGCTAGTATTTGGGTAACGGGTGTTGGTGACAATCAAGGGATGATGCCATTGCCGTTCACAGGCAACATGACATACGTGAAAGCATAGGATTACTGCGCGAAATGAACGATATTGCACCTCACGCTTCGCCAAATGCAGGCCGTATCGCGTCAAATGCAGCGCCTATTACGGCAGCACAAGCCAACCCGTTGGCGCAGCACAAGACCGGTTTCATCGTCGCATTCTTTGCCGCAATATTTATGACCGTTACCGCCGCTGTCGGGACGGACGTTGTTTCGTTCGGAACACGGCTTGCCTATTGGATGATTGTGATGCTGACAGGCGCGACCATTGGTGCAGGCGTAACATCGGGCGTGCAATCATGGGGACGGCTGCGCAAATTGCCATGGGTGGAGGCTGCGTTATGCGCCTTACTGATATCATTACCGCTGACCTTAGCGGTTGTGGGCACAGGCATGATATTGCTGGATATGCAGCGGCCATCTCCGATAGGCCTGTTCATAAATTTCGGTCTGGTTTTTCTGGTCAGTATGGCGATTACAGCTATTACGTACGCCATTGCGCTGGCCCAAAAGGGCAAGCCGCAGAACATAGCCGCGGCAATTGCCGACGCTGATGGTCTTGCGCCGGAGCCATCAGCTGTAGCACAGCCCGGTTTGGAACAGAGATTTCGGGACAGATTGCCGCTGCATCTGAATGGCGCAAAACTGCTCGCGCTGCAGTCGGAGGATCATTATTTGCGCGTGCATACCGATTTGGGCGATACGTTGATCCTGATGCGTTTAACCGATGCTATTGCTGAATTGGCCGAAGTACCCGGCGGACAAACGCACCGTTCATGGTGGGTGGCGCGCGATAGCGTAATTAAATCCGCACGCGGCGATGGCAAAGCCGTGCTTACGCTGCGCGGTGAGATTGAAGCGCCGGTTAGCCGAAATTATCTCAAACCTCTAAACGACGCGGGATGGTTCCGGTAGGGTGGTTAGAGCTTTTTAACAGCATTTCCCACCGTAGCCCTGAGCTTGTCGAAGGGCGCTTGTAAGGTAGACACCCTTCGACAGGCTCAGGGCTACGGTAATAAAATTACACCTTAGATATGTAAGCACCTGCTAAATTCGCGACTGAAATTTTGCGACGTTTCTCTATCATCCCCCCGTCACACTGAAACGCGTTCAGGGTGACGGATAGCTAGACCTTAATAGCTCAATCCAGCACATATAATCCCGGCGCAGCGTCCAGTTCGGGATGCGCCGCACTGCCCAATGTTGCCGGCGCCGCCACTTTTTTGCCAGCACGCTCCGTCAGCCATTCCATCCAATAGGGCCACCAGCTGCCTGCGACTTCCTCTGCGCCGGCCATCCATTCATCGACATCGGCGGGTGTTTTGTCTTTCTTATGTTTGAAAAACTTTGCTTTGGGATTGCCCGGCGGGTTCAGGATCGCTTGCATATGCCCGGCCTGGCTCAACACAAAACGGATATCGCCGCCGCCAAATAATTGCGTCGAACGGTAACATGCCTTCCACGGCGTGATGTGATCGGTCGTGCCGCCCAATATGAACATGTCGCTTTTGATATTGGTCAAATCCAACGTGTGGCCTGCGACATCGAAAGTGCCCGGCTCGGCATAGGCATTGGCCTCAAAAAGATCGAGGAAATTGGCGAGTAAGCCCGATGACAGGTTGGTGGCATCGGCGTTCCAGAACAAAATATCAAATGCAGGTGGATCCTGACCCAGCAGATAATTGTTCACAACATAATTCCACACCAGATCATTGGGCCGCAGCCATGCAAATCCACGCGACATATCGCTGCCGGGAATGACTTTCCTTTTTGATGCGCGCTGCCGCGCCAGTGCCACGCCGTGATCGCTCATCATTGAACTCACCTCTGTGTCACCCTTTTTCGGTTCGAGCACGCACACCATCATCGTGACGCATCCGATGCGCTTGTCCTGAGCCGCGGCCAGTTTCGACAGCATCACCGACATCGTCTGTCCACCCGAACATGCACCCGATACGTTTACGGTTTTGCTGCCGGTAATTTCCTGAATCACATCCAGCGCGCGAATACACCCATCGACATAATCGGCCATTGCCCAGTTGGGCATATCGTCTGTTGGGTTACGCCAACTTATAATGAACGGTTGGATGCCATTGTCACACTGCCATTTGACCACGCTTTTTTCGGGCGTCAGATCGTTGATGTACATTTTGTTGATTTGCGGCGGTATGGTCAGCTGCGGTATCGCATATACTTGCTCCGTGGTCGGGGCATAATGCAGTAACTCCATAATTTCGTCACGGTATACCACTGCGCCCTTTGACGTCGCAACATTTTCGCCCAGCTTGAACGGCTTTTTATTCACTTGGCTGACCATCATGTCATTCTGGGTCATGTCTTCGTAAGCGTTTTTCAGGCCCTTAATCAGCGACAGGCCACCTGAGTCCACCAGCATTTTTTGCGCTGTGGGATTGCCGATTAACGAATTGGTTGGCGCCAGCGCATCAATAATCATCTGGCTGACAAAATTGGCGCGGTCTTTTTCCAGCGCGTCCAGTTCCAGATCAGCAACCCAATCCTTCACGCCTTTTTGCACCGCCAGATAATATTGCGCGCCCGCCTTGAAAAACGGATTGAACCGCCACGCCGGATCCATGAACCGTTTGTCTTTGGGATCGGGTGCCAGTTCGGATTTTCCGGTCATGATCTTGACAAAATCTTCGCCAAGGCCCGTGGCGGTTTTGAAAACCACATCAGGCTGTGACGCCGTTTGCCGCAGCAATATGCCCATTGCGCCCACGAAATCCTCACGCGCCAATCCAGCCATCGGGCCCAGCGCCATGGTCGCTTCATTGGCGGCATCAAATGCGCCAAAGGCTGCTTTCGCCGTCTTTTTGCCCGCACCCTTTTTACCCGGTTCCTTTTTTTCGGCCACGTCTTTTCTCTCCTCAATCCTCAATGCGCAGATTGCACACCGCACGGGGGGGCGTCAATCGCTGTGCTTCCAATAATTTTGAAATTGACGTTTCTATACTATTTATCTTTTCGCCATCGGATAATAGCACGGCAAATGAGGGATTTAAGATTGGCGCATTTACAAAATACCTTGGCCATGCAGGAAACATTGGCGCTGAACAATTGCCACTCTGCCGAAACCAGCATTCTTGATTTGGCGGCGCTCGAACATATGCTGGCCAACGCCTATTTCAGTATCACCGACGACGCGCATGGCCTTTTGATCGCATTCGATCAGGACGCGGACTATGACAGCGTCAATTTTCACTGGTTCAAATCGCGCTTTGACCGTTTTGTATATATCGACAGGATCATCGTTGCAGCGCATACCCGCGGCAAAGGCCTGGCACGCCATTATTATACGCGGTTGTTCGATACCGCAAAGTCCGCTGGACACAGCAGGGTTGTTTGCGAGATCAACCTTGATCCGCCAAATCCCGGATCGATTAGTTTCCACGCCAATATGGGCTTTATCGAGATCGGCACAGCAGCGCTGCCGAACGGAAAAACCGTAAGTTATCAGGAAAAACGGCTTTGACTGAATTTAGCTGGTCGCCGCAGGAAAACAGCCGGATAGCGCAGCGTTTTGTTGAGGCAAATGGCATGCGGTTTGAACTGGCTGAAATTATTCCGGCGGATGGATCCGGCGATAAATTGGCCATATGCCTGCACGGATTTCCGGAACTGAATTACAGCTGGCGGGAACAAATGCCGCTGCTGGCATCACAGGGCTGGCGCGTATGGGCGCCCAACATGCGCGGCTATGGTGCCAGCAGCCGTCCGCTGGGCCGCAGCGAATATGCGCTTGACCATTTGCTTGCGGATGTCGCCGCACTGATCGATGTGGCGCAGATCGAGCATCCCGCAGCACAGATTATGCTGGTTGCGCATGACTGGGGCGCGATAATCGCATGGTTGTTTGCAATCAAACAAATCCGTCCATTGGACCGTTTGGTCATCATGAATGTGCCGCATCCCTTGGTGGCAAAGCGGGAAATGCGCAAATTCCGGCAGCTATGGCGCAGCTGGTACATATTTTTCTTCCAATTGCCGTGGCTGCCCGAACGGGTTTTGCTGCGTTATGATGCAGCGGCCATAAAGGGCGTGTTCCTGAATATGGCAAAGGACAAAAGCCGTTTTCCGCCCGATGTCCTGCAAGTATATGCAGACGCAGCGCAGCCGCCCGGTGCGATGACCGCCATGGTCAATTATTACCGTGCGCTGATACGGGATTATGACATGATGGCGCAGGCAGGCGATGGCCAGATAGACATCCCCACATTGCTGATCTGGGGCGAGGAGGACAGCGCGCTCAATATCCACTGCTGCGAAGGAACCGAGGCATGGGTTCCGCAATTGACACTGCGCCGTTTGCCGAATGTTTCGCACTGGGTACAACAAGAGGCGCCCGAAACCGTGAATGAAATTTTGGAAGCGTGGCTGGCGGGGTAAGCAGCCCCTTCCCTTAACCCGCCGCCGCTGCTAATGGCGCGCAGGACCGCAATGGCTATCGTGCCTGCGCAATTTGTATTGAAAAAATCAGGCCCCATGACCATCGAACTCTCCCGCATACGCAATTTCTCCATCATCGCGCATATCGACCACGGCAAATCGACCTTGGCCGACCGCTTGATCCAGACCACTGGCGGCCTGACCGAACGCGAAATGAGCGCGCAGGTGCTCGACAATATGGACATTGAAAAAGAACGCGGGATCACGATCAAAGCGCAAACCGTACGGCTGGATTACACCGCAAACGACGGCATTACGTACGAGCTGAACCTGATGGACACGCCGGGCCATGTCGATTTCGCCTATGAAGTATCGCGCAGCTTGGCCGCATGCGAAGGCGCGCTGCTCGTCGTGGACGCGGCGCAAGGGGTGGAGGCGCAAACGCTGGCCAATGTCTACCAATCCATCGAGCATGACCATGAAATCGTCCCCGTCATCAACAAAATCGACCTGCCCGCCGCCGAAGTGGACAAGGTAAAGGCCGAGATTGAGGATATCATTGGCCTGCCCGCGGACAACGCCGTCCTCACATCCGCCAAATCGGGCATCGGCATCGCCGAAGTTTTAGAAGCCATCGTAACGCGCATCCCGCCGCCAAAGGGGGACCGAAATGCGCCGCTCAAAGCTATGCTCGTCGACTCATGGTACGACCCGTATCTGGGCGTTGTCATCCTGATCCGCGTGATCGATGGAATCATCAAAAAGGGCCAGGAAATACAGTTCATGGCCGCCGGAACCAAGCATCTGGTCGACCGCGTCGGTTGCATGCGGCCCAAGCTGGAAATCCTGACCGAAATTGCGGCAGGCGAAGTTGGCATCATCACCGCGCAGATTAAGGAAGTCGCGCAAACCCGCGTAGGCGACACCATCACCGACGCAAAACGCCCTGCCGCGCAAGCCTTGCCCGGTTTCAAAGAAGTGCAACCTGTCGTGTTTTGCGGCCTGTTCCCCACCGACGCCGCCGACTTTGAAAAACTGCGCGAAAGCATCAGCAAACTGCGCCTGAACGATGCCAGTTTCAGTTTCGAAACCGAAAGCAGCGCCGCATTGGGCTTTGGCTTTCGCTGCGGATTCCTTGGCCTTCTCCACCTCGAAATCATTCAGGAACGCCTGACCCGTGAGTTTGATCTGGACCTGATTACTACCGCGCCGTCGGTGGTCTACAAACTGAAACTCAGCCGTTCCAAGACCGAGGATGCGCGCGATATGGAGCTGCACAACCCCGCCGACATGCCCGACATCAACCGCATCGCAGAAATACAGGAACCTTGGATCGAGGCGACGATTTACTGCCCCGACGAATATCTGGGTAGCATCCTGAAACTGTGCCAAGATCGGCGCGGGATCCAGAAACAGCTCACTTATGTCGGCGGCCGCGCGCAAATTGTTTACGAATTGCCG
>JANOKA010000248.1:0-2048 GCA_031418995.1 Sphingomonadales bacterium
AATCAGAAATCTCGCCTGCGGCATTCCCGCCTGCGCGGGAATGACGCAGTGATATGTATAAGTCTAAAGATTTTTTGTTACTCAGCAATAAGGCGATATTTATGGCAAATGTTCAGCACATTTCAATTTTTAGATTGCTGCTCGCAAGCGCAGCCACCTGCGCCTTTGCTACCAGCGCCGCTTATGCCGAAACCTCCCCAACCACTGAAACGAGCCCCATGACGATAAACACCGATTTCGCAGTAACCGACGATGACCATCTGTATCTGGAAGAAGTGCTGGGCGAACGGGCGCTGGGCGAAGTGCGCGGCTGGAATGAAAGCACCTTACAACGGTTGACCAGCGATCCGCGCTTTGCCGCGATGGAGGCGGACGCACTGGCCATCCTGAATTCCAAAGACAAGATACCTTATGTGTCGCACCGCAAGGGCGTGGTGCAGAATTTCTGGCAAGATGCGACAAATGTGCGCGGGTTATGGCGCCGGGCATCGCTGGAAAGTTATCTGACTGCTGATACCCAGTGGGAGACGATATTGGACTTTGACGCTTTGGCGAAAGAAGAGAGCAAGAACTGGGTATATAAAGGCGGATCGTGTCTGGAGCCCGAAGACGAGTTATGCATGATTTCGCTGTCCGATGGCGGCAAGGATGCATCGCTGCAACGCGAATTTAACAAACGCACAAAAAGCTGGGTAAAAGACGGGTTTGTCACCCGCGAAACAAAGGGCGGGTCAAGCTGGCTGGACGCCGACACGCAAATTGTCGGCATTGATTTTGGCGCAGGTACGATGACCGCGTCGGGATATCCTATGACGGCGCGGCTGTGGAAACGCGGCCAGCCCTTGGATGAGGCCGTGGAGTTTATGCGCGGTGAACCGGCCGATGTCGCGTTAAGCGTTGGCGCATTGGAACGCGCCGATGGCAGCCGCGAGATTATTTCCACCCGCGCACTGACATTTTATGACAGCGAAACATCGTGGATTCCGCGCAAGGACGGCGTGATGCAAAAACCCGTACCGTTTCCCATTCCGCGTAAGGCCAGCCTAGGTTCTGAGTTTAAGGGACAGATGCTGCTATCGCTTAATGAGGATTGGCGCGGATATAAAACAGGCGATCTAGTCAGTTTTTCGTTCACCGATTTCATGGCGAGCGGCGCGATTAAGGATATCAATCTGGTCTATCGCCCCGATGAAAAATCGTCGCTGAACGGATATGGCCAGACCAAATCGAAAATCCTGATGAGCATATCACGCGATGTCAAAAGCAATGCGTTCGCATTTGATTGGGACGGCAAAGCATGGACATCACAGGCGCTGGATTTCCCCGCCAATGGCACGGTCTCCATCGGCGCAACCGATGATAAAGAAGAATTGGCTTTTCTGAACAGCGACAGTTTTTTAACGCCCAGTACGCTGTGGACATATGACACCGCATCTGAGCAAAAGGCGAAGGCAAAATCGCTGCCCGACTGGTTTGATGCCAGCGCGATGGTGGCGGACCAGTTTTTTGCGACATCCAAAGACGGTACGCAGGTTCCCTTTTTTGTGGTACGGGCAAAGGCGACCAAGATGGACGGGTCGAACCCGACTTTGTTATACGGATATGGCGGGTTTGAGGTTTCGATGAACCCGTCTTATTCGGCAACGCGCGGCAAATTATGGCTCGAACAGGGCGGAGTTTATGTGCTGGGCAACATTCGCGGCGGCGGCGAATATGGGCCGAAATGGCATCAGGCCGGATTGAAGACGCAGCGGCAACGGATTTATGATGATTTCATCGCGATTGCTGAAAAACTTGTCACGGACAAAATAACATCGCCCAAACATTTGGGGATAGAGGGCGGATCGAACGGCGGATTGCTGATGGGGGTGATGTTAACGCAGCGCCCCGATTTGTTTAATGCCGTAATCTGCCAAGTGCCGCTGCTCGACATGCTGCGCTATGACAAAATGCTGGCAGGCGCGAGCTGGGTCGGCGAATATGGCAGCCCCGCTGACCCGGTGGAAGGCGCGTTCCTGAAAAGCATCTCGCCCTATCATAACGTGAAA
>JANOKA010000249.1:0-5362 GCA_031418995.1 Sphingomonadales bacterium
CTGCAATCCAGCCGCGCAATATCGCGCCGCCCATATTGCCGCAGCCAAAAATCAGGAAACGGTGTGGAAATTCTATGTCATTCATGCGTCACCCATGCCCGATCAGCCGTCATGCGGCAATATAAGGTGCACTATTAAACCAGCAGGCAGCAGCATAGGGGGCGATCCTGCATGTCGTGCAGCATCTGCCCGGGCGCGGCTTAAAATTTCGTCGGGAACAGCGGCGCTATAATATATGTGATCCGCCTCGCCCAATAAACGCGCTGTGCGCAGCGTCAAATCATCTGGATCATTGGAGATTAAAGGTATTTCAATAAGCCCCTGCCTGTGCACCGCCGCCGAACCACTTGCCCAATCCGTCACAGCATTTTCCGTTTGCTCGGTCATCGGATCAAGCGGGCCGCCAGGCTGAAACGCTGCATCCAATGCGCGCCGCCGATCCGCGGGACCGGGCCAACGCGCCCGAATGGCCTCGCGCGCCGCCGATACCGATAGCGCCAATGTACCCAGTGACTGCGGCAGCATCGCCTCCAACCGTTGGCGGATCGCCTTGGCCATTCCGGCAGACGCGCCGCCTGTGCCGACGGCAATCAACACAGGGTCACGGTCAATAATCGCCGGCGTGGTAAAATCGCAATGTTCGGGGCGATCCACGACATTGACCTGCATGCCCTTTGCCCGCAACCGGGATGCAGTATTTAAGGCCAGTTGTTCGTCCTCTATGGCGACAAACGCGATCCGGGCGCAGGCGCAAATATCCTTTGGACAATCATCGATGCAAATGCCACCAGCGCGTTCAATCAGCCGCCGTTTCGCAAGCATCGCTTCGCCTTCGCCCGCCAGCACAACGCGCTGATCTTTCAAATTCACAAAAATGGGCAGCTGGTCCATTGCGGCATAGTCCCTTCGCCTTAGTCGAGCCAATCCGGCACATGTTCCGCTGCCAAAATTGCCGATGGCAATATCCGTTCGGCCACTATGGCAAAGCGGTCTCCGTCTACCAGCACTTCGGGTACAAGGCCGCGGCTGTTATACGTGCTCGCCATGGTGGCGCCATAAGCGCCAGCGGTGCGGAATATCGCAAGGTCGTTGGAGCCGATTTCATCGGTATCGCGGCTCATTGCAAATGTGTCACCCGTTTCGCAAACGGGGCCAACTATATGCGCGGTCATCCGCTCTCCATTTGGCTGCACGGCCACAAATTCATGATAGGCGTCATACATTGCCGGGCGCGCCAGATCGTTCATCGCGGCATCCACCACTACAAACGGGACATTGCCGCCGCCGGGCTTTACGCGAATCACGCGGGTTAGTAACACGCCGGCATTTCCGGCAATAACGCGCCCGGGTTCAAACATCAGCGTGACATTCCAGCCGCGCGTTACCCGTGCGACCATCGCGCCATATTCGGCTGGACTGGGCGGATTGTCATCGGGCCGATATGATACGCCAAGGCCGCCGCCCAAATCCACATGGGTTAATGTTGCGCCTGCTGCGCGAATATTGGCAACCAGACCACCCATTTTCACAAAAGCAGCTTCCAGCGGATCAAGACTGGTCAACTGGCTACCAATATGCAGCGCCACGCCGCGCACTTTCAGGCCGGCCAATTGCGACAGGCGCAGGTAAATTCCTTTTGCCTTGTCGAACGGGACGCCGAATTTATTGTCGGCTTTTCCTGTGGATATTTTGCTGTGTGTGCCAGCATCGACATCAGGGTTTACGCGCAAAGCCACGGTGGCTTGCTTGCCCATGATTTCAGCTACGGTGGCCAGCTCGCGGCCTTCTTCTTCGGATTCGACATTGAATTGTCCGATCCCGGCATTAAGGGCCTGCGCCATTTCTTCCGGTGTTTTACCCACACCGGAAAAGACAATATCCTGCGGCTTCATGCCTGCTGCCAATGCCCGGTCAAGCTCACCGCCGGATACAACATCCGCGCCATATCCCTCTCGCGCCAGTATGCGCAGGACGGCCAGATTGGGGTTGGATTTTACGGCAAACGCGATGTGCGGGTTATCGAGCGCCGACAACGCATCGCGAAAAACCTGTGCGTGCCGGATAAACGTCGCACGCGAATATACATAAACCGGCGTACCCACTTCGGCAGCAATCTGCGGAAGCGCGACATTTTCGGCGTGCATGACGCCGCCGATAATTTCAAAATGATCCATGTTTTTCGTATCTAATCAATATTCAGGCGGCGTTGCCGGATTTGCGGGGTCCACTTTGCCGGGCGCATCTGATGCATCACCCATGGGTACAGGTTCCTTGCCGGGTGGCAATTCAAACGGGTCATCTTCGCGCCGTTCGGATCTGCGCAACAATTCGACGCTGCGGCCGGGGCGGGCCTGTGCATTTGCAGTCACCAGTGCATCGGCGGTGGCCGGTTTATCATTGCCATAGGCGGTCGGAATAGGTGTCGACCCGGTTTTGGGTTCCAGATTGCCGACTTTGCCGCACGCGCAAAGCGTTATGGTAAACAGCACTATGAAGGGCAAAGAATGGAATTTTCCGGTTGTCTTGTTCATCGCGGCATCGCTTGTTTTAGTTCCGAGATTCGCTGCCTTACATTTTCCGGTGCGGTTCCGCCATAGCTGGTTCGGCTGGCCACTGATCCTTCGACGCTTAAATCCGGCAGCACATGCCCAGCGACCCTTGCATCAATTGCTTCCAAGTCCGCAGTGGTCAGCGCGCTAAGTCCGCAGCCACGTTGTTCGCATAATTTTACCACGGCTCCGGTAATATGATGCGCCTCGCGGAACGGTACATGCACGGCGCGGACCAACCAGTCGGCCAAATCGGTTGCGGTTGAAAATCCGCTGTCTGCGGCGGCGCGCATTTTTTCGGGATTAAACGTGACGCTTTCCATCATCCCGCTCATCGCCGTCAGACACAGCCCGAGCAGATCATGTGCCTCAAACACAGGCGGCTTGTCATTTTGCATATCTTTGGAATAAGCGAGCGGCAGGCCTTTCATCGTCATCATCAATGCGTTCATGCATCCCGCGATGCGCCCGGTATGACCGCGTACCAATTCTGCAGCATCGGGATTGCGTTTTTGCGGCATAATCGAACTGCCTGTTGACCAGGCATCAGACAGCGTGATGAAACCAAATGGCTGCGATGCCCAGATGATAATCTCTTCTGCCAAACGCGATAAATGCAAAGCGGTTTGCGCCGCAGCCATCAAGTAATCGAGGGCAAAATCCCGGTCGGAAACACTGTCCATCGAATTGATGGTGGGCCTTGCAAAACCAAGTGCCTCTGCGGTCATTTGGCGGTCATTGGCAAATCCGGTTCCGGCCAGCGCCGCGCTGCCCAGCGGACATTCATCAAGCCGCCTACGCGCCGCTGCAAAACGGTCCAAATCGCGGCCAAACATTTCGACATATGCCAGCAAATGATGTCCCAATGTAATGGGCTGCGCGACTTGCAAATGAGTGAAACCGGGCATGATGGTATCTGCGTGCTCTTCGGCGCGGGTAAGTAGTGCCGCACGCAACTGCTCCAGCGACGCTTCGGCTTCGTTCATCGCATCGCGCACCCAAAGGCGGAATGACGTTGCCACTTGGTCATTGCGTGACCGGGCCGTGTGCAGCCGCCCCGCAACGGGCCCGATTAATTCGGTCAGCCGCGATTCAATTGTCATATGAATATCTTCGAGTGACAAATCCACAGGAACGCCGTGCGCGGAATATTCGGCCTGAATGGTTTCCAATCCGGCGATGATGATCTCTGCATCCCCGGCGTCTATGATACCTGTAACGCCCAACATTGCGGCATGCGCGATGCTGCCCGTTATGTCCTGCCGCCAAAGACGCTTGTCGAACGGTATCGAAGCATTTATCTCTCGCATCACAGCGGCTGGCCCTTCGGCAAATCGGCCGCCCCACATTTTATTGCCAGCCTGCGTACCGGGACTGGCGGCATTGGAACCGGATATGCGCGTAGTAATAATCATGCTCCTTGCGATGCTTGCTGGCTGCGATAATGCGTCTGCGCCAGCGGAGCAAGCGCAAGAAACGGGTGCGGCAAATAAGCAGGTTTCCGCTGCGCCTCAAAAACGCGCTGATATCGGTCTTGAAAGCCGTAACGGCATGATTGCAAATCTGACATATGCTTTTGCCGGACAGCAAGCTCCCGGCGTGCCCTTCACTGGCGCGGACGGACGCGATGTGCACTTGGCCGATTTTGCAGGTCGCCCTTTGCTGGTCAATATCTGGGCCACGTGGTGCGCGCCGTGCAAAGCGGAAATGCCAACGCTGGACCGTCTGTCTGCGCTTGAAGAAGGCAAAACATCGGTCATTGCCGTGTCGCAGGATTTGGAAGGACGAAAGCCAGTGCAGGCATTTTTTGCGCAAAACGGCTTTGAAAATCTGGAACCCTATACGGACAAGGACAACCAATTGCTGGGCGGTTTGGGCGGCAACTTGAAATTGCCTACGACAATTTTATACGACAGCGCCGGGCGCGAGATATGGCGGGTGGAGGGCGGCGTGGAATGGGATGACGCCGAAATGGCAAAATTAATTGCTGAGGCGGGTTAAGGACGGATATATGCCCTGCGCTCAAATTCCGGTTACATTAAAATCCGGCAACTGATGCAGCGGGTTTTACGGCGCGGCGTTTGTTGCTCATTTGCAGGCCTTTGCTGCATTTTTGTTTCGGGTCTGGTTTCTGCCGAATCAATCGTACGCGGGCTTTGTTTTTCAGAGGCAAAAGCCGGTGAACATACTGCCATCAAGGTCGCAGATGCGGCAATCAGGGTAAATTTTGAAAGTTTCACGATTATATCCGGTCTTTCTAAATCAGCACATATTCACTGATAGGAAAGTTAGCTGCGGAATAAATAAAGTCAACTGTTACCGCGATATACGCTAAATATTCGCTAAATGCATGGTGGGCGCTAACGGGCTCGAACCGCTGACCCTCTCGGTGTAAACGAGATGCTCTACCAACTGAGCTAAGCGCCCTGGCACGTCGCCAAGCAGAGCGCCCCTAGCCGAAGTTCCCGGTTGAGGAAAGCCTCAAACCAGTCGCCCCGCCTGGGTGCCGAGCTCGGCGAAATAGCGGGCCATGCCGTCGGCGGCCTTTTCGGTCAGCGCGATGAAGGCGCGGCGGCGGTCGGTTTCGTCTTCGACCCGTTCGAGCAGCCCGGCGTCGCTCATCTGCCCGATCCAGCGCAGCGCGGTGGTCGGCGGCACGCCGCTGGCAATGCACAGGCTGGTTACCGAAACCCGGGTATGTTCGGCCCGCGCGGCGGTCAGGTCGAGCAGCATGTCCCAGGCCGGATCGGCGAACAGGTCGCCATCGAAGAAGCGCGCGCGCAATTGCCGCTGACGGATGATCCGCCGCACCA
>JANOKA010000250.1:0-5376 GCA_031418995.1 Sphingomonadales bacterium
ATGTCGTGATTTCGCGGGTGACGGGGTTATTGTCCTTGTCGAAGATTTCTGCACCTTCGCGGGTAACGATCACCCAGTCGCCCTCATCTAGATACGCGATTTTTTGCGTCAATGGCGCAAGTGCGAGCGCGTCGCTGCCCAAATACATTTCGCCGTCGCCATAACCCACGACCAAAGGCGAACCCAGCCGCGCACCGATCAGGAAATCGGGATGCTGGCGAAACGCAATCGCCAACGCAAATGCGCCGCGCAAGGTGGGCAGCACGGCCTTCACTGCCTCGGCGGGTGACAGTCCAGCTTCAACCTGTTCAGACACCAGATGCGCCACAACCTCGGTATCGGTTTCGCTTTCAAATGTGCGGCCGCGCTGCATCAGGCCGTCGCGCAGCGTTTTGAAATTCTCGATAATGCCGTTGTGGACCAGCGCAACCTCGCCCGTGGCATGGGGATGCGCGTTGCTGGTCGTCGGCGCGCCGTGCGTGGCCCAGCGGGTGTGCGCGATGCCGATATTGCCCGGCGCGTCATCGGATTTCAGAACGGTGACCAGATTGGCGAGCTTGCCCTCTGCACGGCGGCGCACCAGTTGCCCATCATGAATGGTGCACACCCCCGCGCTGTCATATCCGCGATATTCCATCCGTTTCAGGCCATCGACCAAACGGTCCGACACTGCATGATTTCCAACAATTCCAATAATTCCGCACATGGGGTTCAGGTCTTTCTGCTTAAAGCGTATAGGGAATGCGAATCCCCGGCATCTCTGCCGGAAAATCCTTTATATTGCGTGTAATAAGGATCGCACCGTTTACTTGGGCGGTGGCGAGAATATAGGCATCCATCAGTTTCATACGCGATCGAAATCGTATGTCCGCCGCCGCTGCCGCAATCCGGGAATCGATTTCGACCACTTCGAACGAAGCGATAAGATCACGAACGAAATCTCGTTTTTCGAGTGGCTCGCCAGCAAGAACTTCCGTCCAAACGATGCGACTGATCCGATGGCCTGCATAACGCGAAAGCTCCGCCTTTGCCGGATGCTTCCGGTTCAACCAATCGATGACGATATTGGTGTCGAAAAAGGGATCAGCCACCGATCAAATGTCTTCGTATGGCCTGCGGTCTTCTCGCATGGCGCGCTGGTATTCCACGCCATCTCCAATGTCCGTTCTATCGGCCCAGTAACCAAAACCCTTTTCGATCCAATCATTGTTATCGGCATTGTGAACCAGATATAGCTTCACCGCATCGCGGATCGCGGCCGCTCGCGAACTCTTTTTCTTACTCGCCAACGCGTCGAGTTCCTTCACGTCGTCATCTGGGATTTCGGTTAATATTCTCATTTTTTGCACTCAATATATTGGCGATACCAGTCGATAATCATACTCAACACAGACGCCCGCGATTTGCCCTGCTCAGCGGCAAGCTGGCCACGCCATTTAATGTCTTCATCAGGTAGGTCGGCAAGGATGCGAGTCATTATGATATATTGATATCATATCATGATATCATGTCAAGGTGCTGATGCAGCATCCCTCTTTTTGCAAATTGGCTCAGTTACCTCGATGACTACGGGGCTTTTAAAGCCAACCGCCATATAACTGTATGCATATGAAACGTCACTATCACGCATACCCTTTCGCATTTCGCCGTCACAGACTTTCGGAATGGTGCTCTCGACTGCAAAGGCCCGCAGCCTTTCCTTTTCGCTAGGTTTTGCTTTTACGGTGTAATGATAGGTTAATCGCCGACCTGAGACCGTTGCATTATCCAGTGTAGTGATCGGGTCTATTTGTTGCGGAGTTGCTTGGTTCACTTCATTCGCTGCGGTAGCCAACTCCTCTTCTACAGAAGTGCTTACTAATGCTGTAGGAAACATCGGACGATAGAAGGCAAAAAAGACCCAAATTGCAGAAACTAGCAACAAGATACCTGTTTCAAGCATCTTCCTCGTCGTGTCAGACTTTTCCCCGAAACCATCTTCAAAATATAATGCGTTTTGCTGATCGGTGAAAATGCGTGCAGCTTTCACCATACGGGACACAAAGAAAATCATCCCTCCCCAATAAGCCACTAAAAAAAGTATAGCGAAAATGCCCATACCGGGGCCATCCTGCGTCGCAATTCGAATTTGGCGTGTAATAAGTCCATCACCTTCGGGGTTCTGAAGCGTCCCGCCAGCATAAAAAAGCACGTTACCCGCTAGCATCCACAAAAATGCGAAAACTACCCACTTAAAATAGTATCTGGACCTATATTTCCAAATACCAAGCAATACGGCTATAAGAATAATAAGCATGTTCTATCCTCTGTTTAGGCAAACCGATCGTAAACGTTTACGAACAAAATGGAAGGTGACTGAGTTATTCATCCCTTCTCCGTCTTCTTCTTGCGCATCGCATCGTGGAAACCGTTCGCCCAGCCGGATATCACCAATTGATCGGCGCAAACCAGTCACAGATCACTTTCCGCTACAATATTCAATGTCGTGTTTGAAATTTAATCAAACAAACGCCCAATCTCAACCTCCAACCCTTCCAGCTTCCCGTCAAAACTCGCAATCATCGCCGATAGCATTTCTTGCGGCCTGATCCGTGTCATGTCGAGGGCAAATCCTGCGCGGTGGCCCAGCAGGAACAAGAACGTCAATTGCGTCCGGCCATTGCCTTCGCGGAACGGGTGGATGGCGTTCAGGTCGGCTAGGAACCCGGCGGAGGCGGTGATGAAATCTGTTGCTGTTGCTCCCGGCAGAAACGGCGCATTTGAAAGCGAGGCGAAGAGCAAATCCATCTGACCAGCAATATGTTCGGGAAAACAGAACATCGTATTTCCCTTGGCAATGCGGATGGTCCGATACGCCCCCGCCCAATCGTAAACATCCTGAAACAGGTGACGATGAATGGCGCGGTAATGGGCTTGACCGAATTTGCCAGTGGGAAGTGGTTCGCTTGCACGCAACATCGTGGCACGGACTTCGAATATTTCCAGTGATTCAGCAGATTTGATGCCAGCACGATTTTTCAAGACCGGACTGTTTAGATAACAATAAGGATCATCAAATCGTTCGTACGTTGACAAAGATCAAGCTGCTTTGCGCGTGCTGATTTGCGCAAATACAATTTTTCGAATTTCGTCGTTAGTGCGACCCTTGCGACGGAGATCGGCGATTAGACTGCGGTCGGCCTGTGACAATGATAATCCTTCTACTGCGCTTATAGCAGCAAACGCATTTTCACCCAAAATCACATGGTTTTCCATAAATTGAAATTACCACAATTCACTGTAATTGCAAACTCCTACTTCCCATCCGCTTTCTTCTTGCGCATCGCGTCGTGAAACCTGTCTGCCCAGTCCCGATCAAGCAGCAATCTTCCCTGGCTCAACCCTTAACTCCATACCCAATTCCTTGAGCACCGCCAAAACGGTGGCCAATGTTGGATTGCCTGTCGGTGACAGGCTGGAATAAAGCGCAGCGCGGCTTAGGCCTGTTGCTCTTGCAAGTCCGCTTGCGCCGCGTGCTCTTGCAACTGTGCCTAACGCGGTTGCTACGTCTGCCGCATCGCCTGTTTTCAACGCATCGCTGATAAACAGCGCCGCCTCTTCGTCATTGCGGATATAATCGGCTGGATCAAAAGGGTTAGTCTCTACTTTCACCCTAGCCATATCATTCGTCCTCCATCATATCGTAGGCGGCGGCAATGTCGCGTTTCTGACTGCTCTTGTCACCACCAGTCAACAACACGACAATAACATCATCTTCAAACGTAAAGTAGATGCGATAACCAGGACCGTATGCAACACGCAGTTCGTGTAAACCTCTGCCCAATGCCTTCACATCACCCAAATTGCCGCCAGCAACGCGTTCTAACCTGCGAGCGATGATGGTCTGTCCCTTACGATCCCGTAATGCATCAAGCCAGCGAATGAACGCCCCGGTTCGAACAATACGGAACTGTTTGTCCATTTTAATAGACACTAAAGAAGTATTTGTCAATTAAAATAGACATCACTTCCCATCCGCCTTCTTCTTGCGCATTGCATCATGAAACCGGTCCGCCCAGCCGGGCTTTACCAATTGCTCTGCGCGGACCAGGCGCAGCTCGCCGTCGGCGACGTCGCGGGTTACGGCGCTGCCTGCGGCGACAATTGCATCGCGGCCGATTTTGACGGGCGCAACTAACGCGCTGTTCGACCCAATAAACGCGCCTTCGCCGATCACCGTCTGATACTTGAAATAGCCGTCATAGTTGCAGGTGATCGTGCCTGCGCCGATGTTCGCCTTTGCGCCGACATCTGCGTCGCCGATATAGCTCAAATGGTTGGCCTTTGCGCCTTTGCCGAACCGCGCTTTTTTCACTTCGACGAAATTACCGACCTTGGATTTTTCCTCTAGCACGGTGCCGGGGCGAAGCCGTGCATAGGGACCGACTTGTGCGCCCTCGCCAATTACCGCGCCCTCGATATGGCTGAATGCGTGGATTTGGGCATAGTCGGCAACGCTGACACCGGGGCCGAAAAACACGTTTGGTTCGATCAATACGTCGCGGCCTATCACCGTGTCATACGCGAACCAGACGGTCTTTGGCGCGATCAGGGTCGCGCCGTCATCCATGGCTTGACGGCGGCGGCGTTGTTGCCATTTGCCCTCCATCTGGGCCAGTTCCGCGCGGCTATTGACGCCTGCCACTTCGTCTTCGCTGGTTTCGATAACCATGGCGACATGGCCTTCGCCCAGCGCATTGGTAACCACGTCGGGTAGATAATACTCGCCCGCTGCATTTTCGTTATTCACGCTGCCCAGCAATCGCCACATGTCGGCGCTGTGCGCGACGATCACGCCGCTGTTGCACAAAGTGGCCTTGCGTTCGTCCTCGTCCGCGTCCTTGAATTCGACCATTTTAATGATCCGGCCATGGCCGTCGGTGATGATCCGGCCATAGGCACCGGCATCATTGGGGCGGAAACCAAGCACTGCGACCTTTACCTCGTCCTTGATCTGTGCACATAATTTCTCGACGGTTTCGGCGCGCAAGAAAGGTACATCGCCAAAACATACCAGGATCAGCCCGTCATAATTGCCCAGCACACCGTGCGCCTGAATGGTGGCATGTGCCGTGCCCAATTGATCGTCCTGCACCGCGATTTGTGCGCCCGATCCGGCCAATGCCGCCTCCAATTGTTCGCGGCGGTCACCCGCCACCACCACTTTGGCGGCAAGGTCCAGCTGGTCCAGACTGCCCAGCAAATGCATCAACATCGGGCGGCCCGCAATTTTGTGCAGCACCTTGTGCGTGTCGGATTTCATGCGGGTTCCCTTACCCGCGGCGAGGATGATGGCAGCGATTTTAGTCATGGCAAATCCCATGCCATCAAATGATT
>JANOKA010000251.1:0-1963 GCA_031418995.1 Sphingomonadales bacterium
GATGCTGGGCGAAACCCCGGCGGAAAAAGCGCAGATCATCTGGTTCGATGAATTTGCTGACACGATATTTACGCCAGCGGCAGGGCCAGCGTTTTTCCAGCGCGTTGTTGCGCCCAAATTCATGGGGCAGCCGGCCGATACCGAAATCGCCGACAAGGCCGAATTTGAATCGACGCCGCCCGTACTTGATTATCTGGAACGGGTGATCCCAGCGTCGGGCTTTCTGGTGGGGGACCGCATGACACTGGCCGATATTGCGGTGGCGTGCCCATTTGTGAATATGGGCCATGCCAGCATAAAGGTCGATCCTTCCAAATATCCCAAGATCACCAAATGGGTCGCCGATATGTTCGCGGTCCCCAGCCTTGCTGGCTGGATCCGGCGAGAAAAAGCGATGTTGGGTTTAGAATGGTAGTATAAAATAACCTATATGGTTTTTATACTTGACATTGTAACGCTGTCTGGGTACTAATAGGCATAGTCGAAAAATGTGATTCGCAAACGCGGCCCCGGAAAAATGCTTCCGGGGCCGATGTGTTTGTGCGCTCAAATATACACGTTCTTGATTTTGCGCTGGTGGGGGATGCCCGCTAGCGCGCTTTGCTATGGAGATTTCCTGATGACCGATACCAAAATTGATACAAATAGTGCTGCGGCCAGCGCGGCAAGCGTAACAGATGATATAAACGACGAAGCGCGTCAGGTGTTTTTGAACGCATTGGCGGTGTCTGGCGATATCATATTAGCCGCCACGGCCGCTGGACATGCCGATGATGCCGCATTTTTCAAGCTGCGCCAAACCGATGTTGCGTTTGCGGCGCTTTGGGATGCGGCATCGGATGTGGCCTATATGCGGCTGGAATCGGCGTTGCTGGCCGGAGCCTTGCGCGCCGCAAAAGCGCCCGTGACGCAGCCCGCCACGCCGTCTGATGTTCGCATGACGGCGATGTGGCACCGATTAAGCCTAAGCCTGCTTGCCGCGCACCGTTTGATACGGGGAAAAGCAAAAGGAAGCCCGATAAACATCGCATCCGATGCCAAACAGACGTTGTTGAATACATTGAATCTGATGCGGAATAGATCAGAGGCAGAAAGTGCCAACTTAGCATATAATGCATAATATCACGAACCAGAACGGCAATATGCAAAATTTTACGGCGCAGGAATTATTGGCATTATCATACGAAAATATGAATCAGGAAATCGGGCGATGGTCCCATGAACGCGCAACAGGTGAGATAGAACGCTGGGAATTTTGGGCCCGCGCCGCGCAATTACCGCCGCATGGCAGCTGGCGGTTATGGCTGGTGCTGGCCGGGCGCGGCTTTGGCAAAACGCGGATGGGCGCGGAATGGGTTCGGGCGCGGGCATTGGAAAATGGCGAGGTCCGGATCGCAATGGTTGGTGCAACACTGGCCGAAGCCCGTGCCGTGATGGTGGAGGGGGAAAGCGGATTGCTGAACCTGCAGGGCGGAGAGGGGCTTATTTGGGAACCATCGCTGCACCGGATCATCTGGCCCAATGGCGCGATAGCAACGCTGTTTTCTGCCGCACGTCCGGACAGCTTGCGCGGTAGCCAGCATCATTTTGCCTGGGCGGACGAAATTGCCAAATGGGACAAGGGGATTGCGGCATGGGATAATTTGATGCTCGGGCTGCGCCTTGGCGATGCGCCGCGCGTGGTGGCCACCACTACGCCGAGGCCTGTGGCTTTGATCCGGCGATTGGTGGGGGAGGCCGAAAACCGGGCAAATCAGGTCGAAATAACCCGTGGCCGGACCCGCGATAATCATCAAAATTTACCCGGCAGCTTTCTGGCCGCGATGGACCTTGCTTATGCCGGAACGCGCACCGGACGGCAGGAACTGGACGGCGAATTGATAGAGGATATAGCAGGCGCATTGTGGAACCGCGATTTGATTGAGCGGCGGCGGGTGGCGGTGGTGCCGGAAATGCGGCGTAT
>JANOKA010000252.1:0-1622 GCA_031418995.1 Sphingomonadales bacterium
ATCGACTAATATCGCACCAAAACTATCACATTTTAATGTGAATTTACGCAATTTTTGTAGGACAATATTCCTACAGAAATCCTACATTCAAAACCCATGTTTTGCGTTGTTTCAAAAATCCCAAGCGGTGTCGTCTTTGTCTACTTATAGCCGCATATTTTGAGTCATTTTACATCAAGAAATTTTGTGGGGATTAGATGCTTCGTCTCTCATACCCGGTGTCGTGCTGAACTTGTTTCAGCACCCATCCTGCAAACGTGACCGGAGGAATGAGATGCAAAATGGACCCTAGAACGAAGTCACCGCAAGGTGAAACAAGTTCAGAGTGACGAGGCTTTTTTTGTGTGTGTGATGCTAAACCCGCAACCCCGCCAATTCATCCAGCCCCGCCATGATATTCAAATTCTGCACTGCCGCGCCGCTCGCGCCTTTGCCCAGATTGTCGAGCATTGCGACCAGCCGGATTTGGCGGCCATCGCCGCTGGCCATCAGATATAGGTCGAGCCTGTCGGTGGGTTCCTGATCCTCAAATATCAGCAATTCAGACGGGGCAATATCCATATGGACATTCACAAGCGGCGATCCGGCATAATGCGCGGCCAGACAATCGCGCATTTCCTCTGCACTGTCGCTGCCGGGCATGACCGAAATAGGCAGCGGCACCTCGACCAGCATGCCGCGAAACGCGCGGATAACCGACGGCGCGAACAGGGGCGGCAACGCGAGGCCCGCATATACTTGCATCTCGGGCAAATGCTTGTGTGCCATGTCGAGGCCATATGCACGAAAACCAATCTCGGCCTCTTGGCCAAACCGTTCGATCATAGCCTTGCCGCCGCCTGAATATCCCGACACGGCATTCACGGTATAGGGCCAATCATCAGGGATCAGCTTCGCCGCCACCAATGGCGCAACCAAAGCCAGGAAGCCGGTGGGGTAGCAGCCGGGATTGCTGACGCGTTTTGAGCCTGCAATTTTGCTGCGCTGTGCTGCTTTTAGTTCGGGAAATCCATAGGTCCAGGCCGGATCAACGCGGTGCACCGATGATGCGTCGATGATCGCGGTCGATGTGCTGCTGACCATCGCGATGGTATCTGCGACCGCGTCATCGGGCAAACACAATATGACAAAATCAGCATCGTTTAGCGCCTCCTTTCGAGCCTTTGCGTCTTTGCGCTTTATGTCATCCAGCGTAATCAGTGTGAACTCTTCGCGGCCCGCCAAACGTTCGGCAATTTCCAATCCGGTCGTGCCTGCACCGCCATCGATAAAAACAGATTTCGCCATTACAGCACCCGCCGCCGTGCCAGTATCGCGCCAGAATCATTGCCATCATAACGCGCAACAACATCGGCCAATGGTTCAGAAACCGTCTGCATATGATGCGCGGTGGCATGGATCATCGTTTCGCTATCCGCCATGATGCCGACATGGCCGGGGAAATAGACCAAGTCATTGCGGATCAAGCTCTCTCCCTCGCTAAGCGCACGTCCAGCGACGTTCTGCTGCATATCGGTATCGCGGGGCAATGCGATGCCCTTCATCCCGTAAACCAGTTGCACCAGGCCAGAGCAATCAATCGCATCGCCGCTGCGCCCGCCCCATAAATAAGGCGTCCCGAT
>JANOKA010000253.1:0-6027 GCA_031418995.1 Sphingomonadales bacterium
GGATATTACAGCGTGCTGTGCGCATGGCGCGCGCATCCCGGCGGGCAGGTGTGGGCGTTCGAACCCATTCCCAAACTATACCGGATATTGAGCGATAATCTGCACAATAATGGTTTTGGCACTATGGCACATCGGCGGCAAATGGCGCTATCCGATCATAGCGGAACGGCGTCACTGCGCGTGTTTGAAGGATATGAGGCAACCTCCACCCTACGCGATGTGCCCGAGGCGTTTATCGCCAATACGGCGGCGGAAACGGGCCGTCCGTCGCATTTGATCGATGTGGCGGTGGCGCGGCTGGACGATGAAATGGCCGATGTCGCCGAAATTCATGTGATGAAAATCGATGCCGAGGGGCATGAACCGTCCATCATTCGCGGCGCGCAGGAAATTCTGCGGCGATCCAGAAACCTGAAAATCGTGATGGAGTTTGTACCGCCGATCATGGGACGGGATGAAAGCCTGGGCTTGTTATCCATGCTGCGCGAACTGGATTTCAGTATCTACCGCATTGAAACCGACGCTTCGCTGGTGCGGTTTGATAGCGACGATGAACTGGTGAACCTGCCATTTTCTGACCTGTTACTGGTTAAATCCGGTGCGCAATAAATCGCTGCACGGTAACGTCTCTTGTTACGCTACCATATTTCCGGCAGCAATATAAAAGTAGGGGAACGGGAGAGAGTACATGGCCAGTTTGATCGCAACATTGACGGGCGGTTTTTTGCGTACAACAGGCTTGCTGAAACGCGGACGAAGAGCCGGGCCGGATTTTGAAAAGCAGATCATTTTGTCCCGTCATAGCGCAGTACCCTTACCGACGCGGGGCATGCATCAGAAATTGGCGGTTTCGCATACTATATTCGAAGGCCGCAGCGTTTGGACAATGGCGCCAAAACATACTGCCCCCGCCGCCCATATGCTATATTTTCATGGCGGCGCATATGTGGCAGCGCCCGTTGGCGCGCATTGGAATTTCCTTGCCAATTTGGTCGGCGATCACGGGTTTGCGATCACAGCGCCGCTATATCCGCTCGCCCCCGAGACGCATGCTGCTGACGTGACTGCGTTTGCGTTGAAGCTGTATCAGCATTTTATTGCTAGGCATAACGGCCCGTTTCTGATTGGCGGGGATTCCGCAGGGGCAGGTTTGGCGGCTGCTGCGGCGCATGCTGCACGCGATACTGGCTTGCCCCGTGCATCTGGACTGTTGCTGATTTGCCCGTGGCTGGACGTTGCGGCAAACCATCCCGAACAAGCTGGATTAGAGAAACGTGATTGCATCCTGACAATTGACCGCCTGCAGCAAGCGGGGCGTTTATACGCCGGGGACTTGCCCGTCACCGATCTGCGGGTCAGCCCGATCCATGCGGATTGGAGCGGATTGCCGCCGATATTATGCTTTGGCGGCGACGACGATATCTTGGTGACAGATGCCCGTGCGTTAAAGGCGAAATTGCCGGAAACGGAATATATTGAGGGGGCGGGGTTGATGCATGACTGGCTGTTATTCCCGTTTCCGGAAGCGCGGGATGCGCGCCGGAAAATTGCTGATTTCGCAGCCCAAGTTACGGCGTAAAATTACTGCGCTGCCGCCTGCATCCGTTGCAGCGCGCGGCGGTCAAACCAATATTGTGACAGCGCCCGCCGGGGCGCGAATGTCCTTAAATATCCGGCATAAAAGGGCGCAAGTTTTGCGGGCAGCGCGCTGGGCCCCTGCGCCCGCATGATATCGGTGATGATCCGGTTCTGGAAATGCCGAACGCTATAGTTGATTTGCCGCGCATATTGCATTTTCCATGTCGATAGGCGGGTAATGGACGCAGGCTCGCAATAGAATCCGGCATCTGCGCAAACAATGACGCGGTCGTCCTGCCACTGTGTTTCGGGTTTCAAATCAGTTTTGGCCAGCGACCCAATTAACCCGTCATCGCCAATCAAGTCATCGGGCAGCCGTATATTGGCCGCCTTCATTCGCGCCAAAAAGCTGCCCCGCACGGCATAGAGATCCCCGAAAAGCCCGTGATCGGCGTGCATTTGCGATTGGTAAAATTGCGCACGGCGACCATTTAGCGGAATGCCCGATGCCGCATTGGCCAGCGGATTTTGCACCAGCGCCGCCCGCAACGCCGCAATCGAACCCGGCGCGATCACCGCGTCGCCATCGGCAAATATATGCGTGCCTGAAAATTCGGACAGCTCATCAAATACGAAACGGTTCCAGCTGCGCGATTTCCCGCCCAGCGCATAATCATGCACCACGATGCGCGGGCCAAAGCTGCGCGCGATCGCGGCGGTGCGATCTGCCGTGCCATTGACGACGACATGGATAGGAAAATCGCCCGGTTCGGCCAGCACGCTGGCGATGCAGCCGCCGATACGGGCCTCTTCATTATACGCCAAAATTGCGACCAGGACTGACATTTTGCAACCTATTCAGGGAACTTATCAGCTTTCCTACCGCGTAAAGGTTAGCATATGTTTAGGGCCGCTGCGAAAAATATCCGCTTTGCATTTCCGGGTATCTGCGCTAATGGCCGCGCTTCTGGCAGCAGATCGCTGCGGGAAAACCGTGCGGGAGATAGGCTTTGCTTATCGTTTTACCGCTTAATTTGAAGCTGTTATCGCAACTCGTAGCGGCTGATAGAATGAAAGGAGCCAAAAATGGCTAAGAAAATTGATGGCTATATCGGCCTGCAAGTTCCTGCGGGATCGGCCACACCATCGCCGCCAATCGGCCCGGCACTGGGTCAACGCGGCGTAAATATCATGGAATTTTGTAAGGCGTTCAATGCGGCAACCGCCGATATGGAAAAAGGCACACCGATCCCAACAAAGATCACGGTGTTTGCTGACAAAAGCTTTACTTTCATCACCAAAACGCCGCCGGCTACTTTCCTTATCAAGAAAGTTCTCGGCCTGAAATCGGGTTCGAAAGAGCCTGGCAAAATCTCTGCTGGTAAAATCACCCGCGCCCAATTGGAAGAAGTCGCCACCATCAAAATGGCCGATCTGAACGCCAATGACATGGAAGCAGCGGTCAAAATTATCGCAGGTAGCGCAACGGCCATGGGCCTGACGGTGGAAGGCTAAGATTATGGCAAAGCTCACTAAAAAAGCAAAAATGGTTGCCGAGAAACTAGACGGCGAAAAACTATATTCGATCGACGAAGCGATCAAAACAGCCAAGGAATATGCGACGGCTAAATTCGATGAAACCATCGAAGTCGCCATGAACCTAGGCGTTGATCCGCGTCATGCCGACCAAATGGTTCGCGGCATGGTATCGTTGCCAGCGGGCACCGGTAAAGACATGAAGGTTGCTGTGTTCGCACGCGGCGACAATGCCGATAAGGCGACGGCAGCGGGTGCTGACAAGGTTGGCGCCGAAGACCTGATGGAAGACATGTTGGCCGGAAACCTGAATTATGACCGCGTTATCGCAACGCCGGACATGATGGGCATCGTGGGCCGTCTGGGCAAGACATTGGGTCCAAAGGGCCTGATGCCTAACCCGAAACTGGGTACGGTTACGCCCAATGTCGAAGAAGCCGTGAAAGCCGCAAAGGCCGGACAGGTTGAATTCCGCGTGGAAAAACTGGGCATCATCCACAGCGGCATCGGCAAGAAAAGCTTTTCCGACGCCGACTTGCGCAAGAATTTCGATGCGCTGATCGACGCGGTTATCAAATCAAAGCCATCAGGATCCAAGGGCAAATATGTGCGCAAAGTCGCATTGAGCTCGTCCATGGGCCCGGGCTTGAAAATCAATCTGGCGGATGTTGCTGGCGCGTAATAGGCCGCACATTTGGCTGAGTAAAATGGGCCGGAGAGAAATCTCCGGCCCTTTTTTATGATAAAATAGAATTTGTTAATAAAGTGGCAAAAGAATTCGCGTTCTCTCCGCAGGGCTTCAAGGTTAATTCGTAAGCCGCAAATCTGCGCGATGTTTACGCTAGATAGTTCAAGAGCAACCTGATTAGGCGCCGCACTTCATTGTTAATATCGTCAGGGGTTCTGCCAATCCCGAACAAGAGACCGGGTCTGGCGTGGGACAGATAAAAGGTAGATAGCGGAGCTATGCCATACCCTGCTTGGCCAAGGCGAGAGACGCAATCTACGTCGCTGACCGATCTATTATTGAACCATGCCGCGAGTTGCAAACCACCATGACCATTTGCGACTTCGAAGACTCCCTGCCCGTGATCTAAAAGCGCTGTACGCAATTGGGACATTTTCGCCGCATAAAGCCGGTTCATTATCCGAATATGCGCCCGCAGATGCCCGTCGGCAAGGAAAGTATAGAGCCCTGCCTGAATATGGGTTGCTGCCGAAAGGCCGCGCTGTCTCTGTTCCGTGAGAACCGCGTCAACCAAATGTAAGGGCACAACTGCATAAGCAACGCGCAATCCGGGTGCCATCACTTTGGAAAAGGTTCCAACATACACAACATTTTGTGCTCGATCAATTGATTGAAGTGAAGCTATTGCTGGCCCAATATACTGAAATTCGCTGTCGTAATCATCCTCTATAATAAGGCTGCCATTGGCTTGCGCGCATTTGAGAAGATCAAGCCGCCGCGAAAGGCTCATAGTCACGCCCGTTGGATATTGGTGAGACGGCGTCACATAGATGAGTTTGGGAGCAAGGCCATCGCATCGCGAAACATCGATACCCTGATCGTCGCAAGGCACGCCCACAACATTAAAACCTGCATCTTTAAGTAACGCTTGAGCGGGAGGATAGCCTGGTTCCTCAATCCAAGCACAGGCACGTTTTGTACTTATCCCTCTAATTACCACGCGTGCTATTGTATCCACAATCATCGCGGTGGATGGCATCACTACGATTTGCGTCGTTTGCGCTGATACGCCGCGACGCGTTGCCAGATGATGGCAAATCGCTTCACGCAACCGTTTATCATTTGGGTTTGCCAGATAATCTAACTGATCGCTGGCAAGATTTCGGCAGCTTTTTGCTAAACACCGTGCCCAAATCTTATCCGGAAAATTCTCCAGAGCTGGACTACCAGGAACGAACAGTCGGCTAGCTTCCGTCGCATCCGCAGTGCCCAAGTTACGGACAAATCCGCGCTGTATAATCGGGGGCGATATATATGACGCGATACGCGTTGAGGAGCCCTCTCTGGCATCAAGAAAGCCCTCAGCGTGCAAGCGGCTATAGGCTTCAACAGCAGTTGATCTCGCTACGCCTAGCGCTTCAGCGAGATTTCGGGTTGATGGCAACCTTGCGCCGGATTGAAGTTCTCCTGCCAAAATGCGTTCACGCAGTGCGTGACAAAGCTGTGCCGTCAGATCAGACTTTGTCCGGTCAAGTGTAATCCATCCAATTTGTGAAGTGCTCATTAATTCCTTAAAGTGGATTGGTAGAATTAAAACAAGTGGTTGTTTTTAACATACCGGTTTTGTCGTAGAAATGAACTTCACAAATGGAGTCCGTAATGACAAAAACAACAAAATCCTTTGAGATCACGTCACAAAATCGCGTCAAACAAATCCGTGACCGAGGCCATTACGACAGCGAAACTGTGTTTGCGATCCTCGACCGTGGTCTCGTGGCACATGTCGCGTTCGTCGATAATGGGAAGCCCGTTGTTATCCCGATGGCCTATGGACGAAATGGACATCGCGTTTTCATACATGGTGCAAAAAAATCCCGCATAGCGCGTATGTTGGATGCCGAATATGTTAGCATTGGGGTTACACTAATTGATGGCATGGTTGTTGGCAGATCGATATTTGAATCATCAATGAATTATAGATCAGTTGTCGTGCATGGTCGCGCGCGCAGTGTCATTGACACCGACGAGCGACTTGCCGCCTTGCAATGTGTCTCCGAGCACAATTTACCGGGGCGCTGGGAAGAAGTTCGACCACCTTTAGCTCAGGAGCTTGCGCAAACAGGTGTGTTCGAAGTAGTAATTGAAAGTGCATCTGCCAAAATTCGTAATGGCCCGCCTATTGACGACTATGATGTTTACGACGAACAAACCTGGGTCGGAATCGT
>JANOKA010000254.1:0-3142 GCA_031418995.1 Sphingomonadales bacterium
CGGTGATGCGGGTTGCCAAGCGCCGCCATTAACGCAGCGATACGTTCCAATCCCAGTATATCACGCCCCGGCGAGAGTTGTGCAAAACGGTCCAGCTGCGTTTGGACGGCAGGGTCAGAGGATGTTGCGTGGTCGGGCATAGGTGTAACACTCAAATTATTGTCATCCCCGCGAAGGCGGGGATCCATGGTCTAAGCTATCGGATTATTCGTTCGCGATATCTTATTCACCTATCCGTTCGTCCTGAGCTTGTCGAAGGACAGGTTGCTTGTCTCATCCTTCGACAAGCTCAGGACGAACGGACTAATAGCAATTCTTTCGTCGTTCGCGGGAATGACAATATTATATTTGAAATTATCAGATAATAACTCAAGCCGCCTTTTTCCCAGCCATCAAATAATCCACCAGCTTTGACAATGTCGCGCGCAATTCGTGGCGGTGCGTGACCATGTCGATCATGCCGTGGTCGAGCAGATATTCAGCGCGCTGGAATCCTTCGGGCAGTTTTTCGCGTATGGTGTCCTGAATAACCCGTTGTCCGGCAAATCCGATCAATGCGCCCGGCTCGGCAATTTGAATATCGCCCAGCATCGCGTAACTTGCGGTGACACCGCCAGTGGTTGGATCAGTCAATACAACGATATAGGGCAGACCCGCATCATGCAGCATCTGGATCGCCACCGTGCTGCGCGGCATTTGCATAAGGGACAATATCCCCTCTTGCATCCGTGCGCCGCCCGCTGCGGTAAAGATGATATAGGGGCAATCTGCCTTGATCGCGGCTTTCACCGCATCGACGAAACTTTCGCCCACCGCCATGCCCATCGATCCGCCCATGAAAGCAAAATCCTGCACGCTGATGACGACTGTTTGGCCCTCAATCGCGCCCAGCGCGCTCATCATCGCGTCGGTTTCTCCGGTGGCAAGCCGCGCTGCCTTTATCCGGTCGGTATATTTTTTTGTGTCTTTGAATTTTAGCGGATCTTCGGGAACCTTCGGCGGGGCCAGCACGCTCCAGCTGCCATCATCAAACACAGCGGCAAAGCGCACCGCCGGACCGACACGGCCATGATGGTCGCATTTGGGGCATACCGATTGATTTTCCTCAAACTCCTTGAGAAAAATCATGGCATTACAGCCCTTACACTTGTGCCATAAAGTATCAGCGGTTTCGCGCTTTGCAACAAATGGCAGGGCATTACGGACGCGTGTGACCCAGTTCATTTTACGAATTCCTTGCAGTATGAATGGCAGCCGAAAGCGATGCCACATATTCGCGCACAGGGCCAGCCGCGTCCGCGCCGTGTTGCGCGATCAATTCCACAATCGCGCTGCCCACCACGACGCCATCGGCTACGCGGGCGATGTTTGCGGCTTGCTCTGGCGTCCGCACGCCAAATCCGACCGCGACGGGCAAAGTGGTACCTGCTTTTAACCGCGCCACGGCTTCATCGATGCTGGTCTGTGCCGCCACCTGCAGGCCGGTTATCCCGGCGACGCTGACATAATAGAGAAAGCCCGTGGCGTTACTTAGGATCGTCGGCAAGCGCGCGGCATCGGTGGTCGGCGTGGCCAGACGGATGACAGCGATGTTCTTTGCGCGCAATGCATCGCCCAAGCTGTCGTCTTCCTCCACCGGAATATCGACGCAGATTACGCCGTCCACACCTGCCGCGACGCACGCATCAGCGAACCATTCCGGCCCGCGTATCGTCATCGGGTTGGCATATCCCATCAGGACGAGCGGTAGGTCTGGATGGCGCACACGGAATGCGGTGGCGATAGCAAAAATATCGGCGGTCTTTGTGCCTGCATCAAGGCTGCGGATATTGGCGGCTTGTATCACGGGGCCGTCGGCCATCGGATCGGTGAACGGCATGCCAAGCTCGATGATATCCGCGCCGCCCGCAACGAGCGCATCGAGATTGGCGGCGGTATCGCCATCGCCAGCAGTGATGAAGGTGACGAGGGCGGGGTGGGGTTTGGTGAAGGCGGAAGTGAGGCGAGTCATACTAGTTGGTTCGCAATGCTGCGATGGTGGCAATGGCAGCCGAAACTACTACCACAGCAACCACTCGAATAGGCATCGTATCCATATCAATACTCGCACCTCGCAACCATCGGAACCCTACAATTCCAATTATTCCACCGATAAAGAGTTGAACGAAAAGAGTTAGACCTTTGGTAAGGCGATCATCTTCTTGCATCACTAAATCTCCGTCCCCAACGCCGCTGCCACCGTAAATATATCCTTGTCCCCGCGCCCGCACAGGTTGGCCAGGATAATCTGGTCACGGTCCATTTTCTTGGCTTCACGTTCGACCGCTGCAATCGCATGGGCGGGCTCCAACGCGGGGATGATGCCTTCGGTGCGGCACAGCAGCTGGAACGCGGCCAGCGCTTCGACATCGGTTACGCTGTCATACCGCACGCGGCCACTTTCTTTCAGCCAGCTATGTTCGGGGCCGATGCCAGGATAATCGAGGCCTGCGCTGATCGAGTGCGCCTCTGCGATTTGGCCGTCTTCATCTTGTAATAAATAGGTTTTGTTGCCGTGCAGGATGCCGGGTTTGCCGCCAGCAAGTGATGCCGCATGTTCCTTGTCCAGTCCGTGGCCTGCCGCTTCGATACCCAGCATTTCCACGCTGGCATCATCCAGAAACGGGTGGAATAATCCGATGGCGTTTGATCCGCCGCCAATTGCCGCAACCAATAAATCAGGCAGGCGATTTATACGTGAAAGCATCTGCGCCCGTGCTTCCCGTCCGATCACGCTTTGGAAATCGCGTACCAGTTCTGGATAGGGGTGCGGCCCCGCCGCCGTGCCGATGATGTAAAACGTATCATGCACATTGGCGACCCAATCGCGTAGCGCATCGTTCATGGCGTCTTTCAATGTGCGCGCGCCGCTTTCCACGCCGATGACTTCTGCGCCCAATAACTTCATACGGAACACATTGGGCTGTTGCCGCTCCATATCGCGGGCCCCCATATATATGACGCAAGGCAGGCCAAAACGCGCACAGACTGTTGCAGTCGCAACGCCGTGCTGCCCCGCGCCCGTTTCCGCAATAATCCGCGTCTTGCCCATCCGCATCGCCAGCAAAATCTGGCCAATACAATTGTTGATTTTATGCGCGCC
>JANOKA010000255.1:0-4354 GCA_031418995.1 Sphingomonadales bacterium
GCGCTGCCACAAAACCGTTTTCAAATCAGAACCATAATCAATGCGCATAGCAGTCAGTTCGCTGGCATCGCGTTCAGCGCGTTTGCGCGTTTCAAATAATCGAGTAAGCATTTTTTGGGGCACCATCCACAGCACAAAAAGGAGAAAATTAAGAGCGATTTTTATTTTTCGTTGCGACTCAATGGATATGCAATACATGATTTTACAAGTGTAGCCAATTGTTATATTTTTGTCACAATTTGGGGGTGAACTCAAACTCAGGTTTCAGTCGCTGATAGTCCTGAGTGCGTGTAGAGTTCACTCAGTCGTGGCCTAGGCTAATGCGCATATGAAGCGACTAGTTTGAAGAATGCACACATCAAATATATTTCAATGATTTTTTCAATTTTATTCCAAGCATTTTCCGCTATCAAAAATCTTACCGGGGTAACAAATGTCTTTGATTCAAGAAAATCTAGAAGAAATTATTGCGGAGCTTGCGACACGGCCCGGTCATGAAAAAGTTCGCGGGCTGGTATTCAAGCTTTTGACCGACGGCCTTGGCGCAACATCGCGCGACATCACCTTTGAGAAACAAACATTTGAAATTCGCGGTCGGATCGATGCGTTGCTGGGGCGGACGGTCATTGAGGTAAAGTCCGATTTGCGTAAGGAAGTGTTCGAAACACAGCTAGCCAATTATCTGAAAGATCAACGCAGTTTAACCGGTAGCGACTATGTCGGCATCATTACAGACGGCGCTACTTTCGCCGCCCATGAATTGGCCGAAGATGGCGCATCGTTAATCGAACTCAGCACATTCACTCCAGATCCAGAATCGCCTTTCAAATTGCTAAGCTGGCTGGAAAGCGTGGTTGCGCTTCAAGATAAATTGCTGCCTGACATTGCCCGAATCCGCATCGAACTGGGGCGAGAGTCCGTATTATATCGGCGCGCTATGCGGGAGTTGCGGCACTTGTGGGAACGGCTGGCTGACAATCCAGAAGTGGTATTGAAGCGTCAGCTATGGGACAGGCTGCTTCGCGTAGCCTATGGCGCTGAAATCGACGCGCCGGAATTGTTTTTCCAGCACAGCTACCTCGTGATCCTTGCAAAGACCGTCGCCACAATGGCGCTGACGGGCGGGCTTCCTGAAACCGGCAAAGAATTGCTCGACGGGCAACCCTTTCGCGATTTGGGAATCTTGAATGCCGTCGAGGCTGATTTCTTCGACTGGCTATTGTGCGACGAACAACATGGCGACGCGCTCGTCCTGCGCATCGCGCAACAGGCAAAAAGGTTTAAGCTCGATGCAATTGATGTGGACGTTCTAAAAGGGCTGTACGAAAGTCTGATCGACCCGGCGCAACGCCATGATCTTGGCGAGTATTACACACCAGATTGGCTAGCCGCGCGTATTTGCACCACCGCAATAGATAAGCCGCTTGTACAGCGCGTGATTGACCCCGCTTGTGGATCGGGAACATTTCTTTTCCACGCGCTGCGGCGGTTGGTGGATGCGGGCGAAGCACAAAAGATGAAGCCTGCCGATATTGTTGCATTGGCGGGTGAGAAGGTTGCGGGGATCGATATCCATCCCGTTGCCGTCATTTTTGCGCGGGCGACATGGCTGCTGGCACTTGCCCCCACCTTCGCCAAAGGACGTCCATCTTCGTTGTCAGTTCCGGTATATCTGGGCGATGCGCTGCAATGGAATACCAAGGATTTGATGAACAAAAGCGAGCTCGAAATTCTTGTGCCGCCAGCGAACCCTATTGATAAGCCCACCGTCCTTCGCTTTCCCGAGGACGTGATCGATAAACCACAGTTGTTCGATCAAACATTGGAAGCGATGTTGAGTTTTGCGCAAAGCGGACAACCCGCCAAAGCGATTAAAGACTGGATGCGCGAGAAGAACGTGCCGGGTGACGCAGCCATGCTGGTCAAAACCTACGAAGAACTGGTCCGGCTGAATGAAGAAGGGCGGAACCATATCTGGGGTTATGTCGCGCGCAATCTTTCTAGGCCCATCTGGCTGGCGACCGAACGGCAGAAGGCCGACATTGTCATCGGCAACCCGCCATGGGTACGATATTCGTCCTTGTCCAAAGTCAATCAGGAACGATTAAAAACAGAGGCTGGATTCGCTGCCGTATGGGTTGGCGGCAAAGCAGCGACCGCCAATGATCTATGCGCCTATTTCTTTGCACGCGCCGTGGCGCTGTATATGCGACGTGCTGGCAAAATTGCGTTCGTGCTGCCCTATGCGGCGATGAGCCGTGACCCTTATGCCAAATTCCGCAAAGGCGATTTTCAACACCGTGCCCTCCCGGTTAGCGTGCGATTTACCGATGCATGGACATTCCCGTCGGATGTTCAACCGCTCTTTCCCGTGCCATCTTGTGTGCTCTTTGCCGAAGGTTCGGATTTGCCGCGCCCATTGCCGAAAAATGTCACGCGGCATTCAGGACAGCTGCCAATGCGCGATGCAACGCCGGACATGGCCGACGATTGTTTGAACGTAATGGTGGAAGACTGGCCCGCCGATACCGGTGTTTCGGCATCACCATATCGAGAGAAATTCCGCCAAGGGGCGACTTTGGTTCCCCGCCGTCTTGTCATCGTCGAGCGGCTGCCTGCGAGTGGCCGGATGGGTGCCAACCCCGACGCGCCGCGTGTACGTGGTCGGACATCAAAGCAGGATAAAAAGCCGTGGAAAGATTTGGATCCACTCGAAGGGCCAGTTGAGGCTGAGTTTCTGCGGCCTGTATATCTGGGGGAATCGATTGCCCCTTACCGCGTGTTGTCCAACGTCACTGGCATCATTCCGTGGAATCCGAACAAGCGCGAAGTGATGGATAAGGACGGGGCCTATAGCGTCGGAAAAAGACTTTTGGCCGAATGGCTGACCAAAGCGGAAGCGCTTTGGGACAAGCATGGCTCCAATACTATGACGTTCAAGCAGCAGTGTGACTATTTTGGAAAACTGGGTTCGCAGTTCCCATTGGCCAAAGTTCGGATCGCTTATTCCAAGGCGGGCAGCCAACCAGCAGCCGTCGTAATTCAAGATGCGACAGCAATCATCGACCATAAGCTCTACTATCTTGGTCTAAAATTGCTTCCAGAAGCTAACTATCTCTGCGCCATCCTGAACAGCGAAACCGCGCGTGCCGCCGCCGAACATTGGCAATCCGAAGGGCAATGGGGAAAGCGGGATTTTGATAAAGCCGTTTTCAATCTGCCCATTCCCTTGTTCGATGCCGCCGATCCGCTCCATAATGCACTCGCCAAGGCGGCGGCAAAGGCGGAAAAACTGGCAGCGAAGGTTGAACTGAAAGAAGGCGAGCATTTCCCCCGCACCCGCAAACGCATCCGTCAGGCGTTGATCGTCAATGGCGTCGCCACTCAAATCGAAGAACTTGTTGCGCAGTTGATTGGCGTTGCTCTTGTGCCTATAACACTATCCGACGACGATGAACCGGAGGATAATGATGCGGACTGATATTTTCGGCCTTGCCCCGCGCCAGCAAGATATGTTCGGCGAACCACAGAGCGTTTTGGAAACGATGATGACGGAGGATGAAATCCGAGCCGAACTAAAGGAAGTAATCGATTTGTTGCTGTCCTCCGACGCCATGCCTTGGGAAGCACGACAGATGCTGCAAATTATCAACATGTTTCCCGAATTTGCCGCAAAGCTACCCAGTGCCGAAGCTGATAAAGTTGTGACGACCTTCAACACTGAAATGCGGCGGTTACGCAAAGTAGCAGCCTAAACCTACTCCTCCCCCATCCTGAGCGCCGCTATAAACGCCTCTTGCGGGATGCTGACGCTGCCATATTCGCGCATTTTGGCTTTGCCCTTTTTCTGCTTATCCAGCAGTTTTTTCTTGCGCGATATATCGCCGCCATAGCATTTGGCGGTCACGTCTTTGCGCATTGCGGCGATGGTTTCGCGGGCGATCACTTTGCCGCCGATGGCGGCTTGGATCGGGATTTTGAACAGGTGGCGGGGGATGAGGTCTTTTAGGCGTTCACACATGCCGCGGCCCCGCGCCTCTGCTGTGCCGCGGTGGACGATCATGGACAGCGCGTCGACGGGGTCGGCGTTGACCAATACGCTCATCTTTACAAGGTCGCCTTCGCGGTGGCCGATCTGGTGGTAATCGAACGATGCATAACCGCGCGATATGCTTTTCAGACGGTCATAGAAATCGAACACCACTTCGTTCAGCGGCAATTCGTAAACAATTTGCGCGCGGCCGCCGACATAAGTGAGCTGTTTCTGGATCCCGCGCCGATCTTGGCACAGTTTCAGGATGCTACCCAGATATTCGTCGGGGCAGTAAATCGTCGCCTCGATCCAAGGTTCCTG
>JANOKA010000256.1:0-10039 GCA_031418995.1 Sphingomonadales bacterium
AACCGCGCATCAACATCCAGCATGAACGCATGGAAATGCGCACGGCGTTTGCGGCCGATTTGTACGCTGCCGTAAAACAGGTCCATCAGCATCGATTTTCCGCGCCCAACGCCGCCCCATAAATACAGCCCGCGCACAGGATCCGGTTTCTTGCCGAACATCCGCCATAAAGTGCTGCCGCGCGGCGGGACGGATTCTATTTGATCTTGAATAGATTGCAGCGCGGTGGCAGCGGAAAGTTGCGCGGCATCGGCCTGTAATTCACCCGCGGCCAACATAGAGTTGTAGCGCCGCAATATGCCCGTCATTTGGAGGTCGGTTTGCGAATTGTGCCTGAAAATGCAGCGATCTTATCACCGCTCTGGACCACCAGGCCGCGTAGAAATAGCAAGCGCCGGGTTTCCTTTAACAGTTCAACCTCAGCATCCAGCGCCTCATCAATCCGTCCGGCACCGATAAACTGGACCGACAAATCCAGCGTTACGGCCATGCCGGTATCAATCAGTCCGAACATCCGCGCCGCGCCAAATAACGCCACATCAATGAAGCCTAATGTCGTACCGCCGTGGACATTATTGCCCAAATTGCTGTGACGATGTTCAGGATACATGCGCAGCAACGCTTTTCCGTCATCCGCCGGGCGTACTATCATTTTGCCCAGCGTTTGGCCGTTATAACGGCTGGGGTCGGTCATTTGCCAGTTATACCAGCCCGGATTTTCAGGATCAGGACTGGTATCGAAAGCGGGAGTATCCAAAAGTACCAACTTGAATCAAAGTTGCCGTTCGGCGACCATCTTCTTGGTTTCTGCAATCGCCTTGGCGGGGTTCAAACCCTTGGGGCATGCGTTGGAACAGTTCATGATGGTATGGCAACGATAAAGACGGAATGGATCTTCCAATTCGTCCAAACGATCACCCGTCATTTCGTCGCGGCTGTCGGCGAGCCAGCGGTAAGCTTGTAACAGGATGGCGGGGCCAAGGAACTTATCGCTGTTCCACCAATAGGACGGACAGCTGGTTGAGCAGCATGCGCAGAGGATGCACTCGTAAAGACCATCCAATTTCGCCCGGTCTTCGGGGGATTGCAGACGTTCTTTACCAGCAGGTGTAGATGTTACCGTTTGCAGCCATGGCTTAATGGACGAATATTGCGCATAGAAATGCGTGAAATCAGGGACCAAATCCTTGATAACTTCCATATGCGGCAATGGCGTGATGGTGATGTCGCCTTTAATATCCTCAATCGCGGTGGTGCAGGCGAGGCCGTTTTTGCCGTCGATGTTCATCGAACACGAACCGCAGATACCCTCGCGGCACGACCGCCGGAATGTCAGCGTCGAATCCTGCTCGCTCTTCATTTTAATCAGCGCATCAAGCACCATCGGACCGCAATCGTCGGTATCAATCTCGAACGTATCATAACGCGGGTTTTGGCCTGAATCAGGATCGTAACGGTATACCTTGAAATTCTTCGTCTTGCCTGCGGTCGCGGTCTTGTGCGCGGTTCCGGTTTTCACTTTGCTATTTTTGGGAAGCGTGAAAGTTGCCATCTGAAAAGCCCTGCTTTGAATTGTTGTGATTTGCGTTAGCCAAGCAACTAAATAATCACAAGTCCTTACGGCTTGCAAAAATCGTCTCCGCAAGTGCGTGATCGGCAGGTTTATCAACATCAATTGCTGCCACAGGATCAGTCATGACGATCAGGTTTGCCGTCAGACCTAATCGCTGGCCAGCCTTTTCCAGTGCAGATTGCAATCCAATCGTGCGCGTAATGGCGCGCAAGGCGAGCCAAGGCCCGAAATGCATGAACAGCTTCCACACTTTTTTCCGGTCCTGTTCTGCCGCCGCCCACAAATCAAGGGCGGCGCGTACATTATCGCTGCGGAATGCAAACAGGTTTGCGCCCGACCAATGGCCATCGGCAAAACGCAGCCAAGTGCGCTGCGCATCCGGAAACTGCGCCAGCATGTCCTCCCTTTCAACCATGCCCACCGATAAGTCACAATTGGTATCATCGGCATCATTCACGAATTGCGCGATCATCGCCGGAGTGAGCAACGGATGATCCGCGGTCGTGACGAGCCACGGCCAGGGTACATCGCCTGTGTTTGCCAACGCGTTCAAACTGGCCGAAATGCCTGCGCCGCTTTGCCGGAATTCACCACCCCCGCCAGCGTCCATCACCTTTGTCAAAATGTCAGGGCTCTGCGCCAATATAATCACGCGGCCAATCTGCGGACTGGCGTGCACCGTGCGCAATACATGCGTCAACATGGCCTCACCCGCCAGCGGGACCAGCGCTTTGTACGTCATCCCGAAATGTGCGGCCAGAACATCTGTTCCGGGGCGTTGCCCGGCAAGTATGATGGCTGTCCATTGCGTCTGCATACTTGGCCCCGTAAAGCGGCGGATATAGACGCCGACATTCAAAGCACGGGAATACAGGGTGTATGCAAAGAATTGCAATATATGATCTTGACCGCACATTGTTGCGCAGGCCGACATTCACACCGTTTCTGATATTTGCGGCGCAGGAAGCTGCGCCGTGGCGATTGTTGCTATTGCCTGTGTGGATCATGGTGATGATCGGGTACCGGATGGGCTTTTACGGACGAAAGCCGCTCAAACAATTTGGCCTTAGTTTGCTGGCGGGGCGCAATTTGCCGGACCGTAAATTCGCAGCCTTGATTGAGCGGTTTGCACGCGAAAAAATCGCTGCAGATTATGGCGATGCGGCGCAGCTTTCGGTTCAATTAAGCCGTGAGTCCGGCGCGCGGATCGTTATCGCAACCGCTGCCCCTGAAATTTATGCCAATGAAATTGCGTGGCAAATGGGCATTGGCGATGTGATTGCCACGCAGCATATTCGCATGAAAACGCATCCCGGATATCAAGCAGCGTTCGACGGCGAAAACTGCTACGGCGATGAAAAGCTGCGGCGGATTGAGGAATGGTTTGCACATCAGGGATTACAGCGCGAGGATTGCCATATCATCAGCTATTCCGATCATCCCAGCGATGCCCCCATGCTCAATTGGTCGGATGAAGCGGTCTTGGTCACAAGATCGGCAAAATTGATGCAGGCGGCCAAGGCAAATGGCTGGGACGTGCAGGATTTTGGGTAGTATTGCGTATATGTACGTAAATGCGAACTTGCCTTACCGCCTGACTTAGCCCAACAAAACAGAACATAAGTAGAGAAATTAATATTATGGCAACGCCGGTCGCACCGCTCCTTTCGCTTCATATTCACGGTCATAATGATACGAAAATATGGGGCATGGCCAATGCTGAACGGTTGCGGCGGCTGGCCGTGCAATCGGGCGTGTCTGTGGCCGAGATGGCTGGCGGAGCGCGTATCTGGACAGATCAGTCCTATGCCTTTGACCCGTTGTGGATTGACCATTTGAAAGCCAATCCGGGCATGGTGGTAACAGATGGCACGCGCCCTGTAATGGCGCATGTTAGCGAAAAAGAAGCTGCGCAACTGGATAAGGGCATAGTAACCCAATCGGCATCGAACATTGATATTCAGACGAACCCCGCGATTTACAATCATAATTTGCGCAAAATGCAGCAGCCTTTTTGTACATTGTTAACGCCGGAAACCGTCTCGCATATTCAACGGGACAGCTATTACGGCGCGTATAAAGGCGTCACCGACATATTGACCAAATATCTGTGGCCAGAGATCGCGTTTCACCTGACCCGGTTTGCAGCGGCCATTCGCTGCACGCCCAATATGGTGACAGCAATTGGTGCGTTTCTGTGCGTGCTGGCGACCTATTTATTTTGGCAGGGACAGTTTTGGGCAGGGACCGCCGCCGGATTTGGTTTTATGATTTTGGATACGGTCGACGGCAAATTGGCGCGGTGTACGATAACCTCCAGCTATTGGGGGAATGTGTTCGATCATGGCATCGACCTTGTCCACCCGCCATTTTGGTGGCTGGCATGGGCGGCTGGTCTTGGGGTTTGGGGGCTGGCTTATGACACCGGAACATATTGGCTGGTGATGGGCATTATCTGGGGCGGTTATATCGCACAAAGATTGCTTGAAGGCTGGTTCATAAAGCGGTTCGGCATTCACATGCATGTATGGCGCAAGATTGATTCCGATTTCCGGTTGATAACAGCGCGGCGCAATCCGAATATGATTTTGCTGATTGGCGGGCTTTTATTTGCGCGACCAGATTGGGGTCTAAACGCGGTGGCGATCTGGACGTTAGTGTCACTAATGGTTCACGCCGTTCAGATATTTCAAGCGGAATATCAACGCATGAAGGGCGCTGCAATAAACTCTTGGTTGGAAGCTGCGTAAAATATTATATGTCTGTATTAATAGATTTTGAAAGCTGTTCAGATCATGAGCAGGGCATCTGGCTCAGTATTTTGATACCCGTATATAATGTTGCACCCTATCTGACAGAATGCCTTTCGTCGGTTGCGACCCAATTATCGCGCGGCGATGGTATTGAAGTGATTTTGGTTGACGATTGCTCCACCGACGGATCGCGCGAATTGGCTGCTAGGCTATGCAGAGATTTCGGGACAGCATTTCGGTTGATATTGCACGACAAGAATGGCGGACTAAGCGCGGCTCGTAACACTATGATTGAACACGCCAATGGCGACTATTTATGGTTTGTTGACTCCGATGACATGCTGTTAGATGGTGCGATCAAAGCATTGCGCGGCGTCGTCTTGGCGCATGCACCTGATGTCATAACATGCGATTATATTTATAAGAAAAAATATAAATCATCGTTCGGTGGCCGAAAAAATCAATTGGTACATTGCAAAGACGAAGCCCTGTTCCAACTTTTCAACAGCCGCAAGCTTTACAGTTGGGCAAAAATCACCCGGCGCGAATTGTGGGCCAGTGACTTGCGTTTCCCAGTCGGAAAATGTTTTGAAGATATTGCCACTACCCCGTATCTTTTTTTACGCGCGAAAAGCTTTTTTTATGTCAATAAACCATGGTATTTCTATCGATTACGCGGCGATAGCATCACGGCAACCGCGTCCAATACGACCATTTTTAATACTGAAAAAAACAATGACCTTGCCTTTGCTTTGTCCGGATTTCCCACATCATTACAAAGCGCGCTTCCGAAACTAACCGATAAAGCAAGCTATGCGATTGGGCATTTCGTCAACAAAGAGCTATTGCGCATTGGAAAATTTCGGCAGAGTGCGGTTCGTGCCAATCGTGTTGCGGACCGGACGCTTCCTAAATTCGGTTGGTATTGGCAGCAAGCAGAATTATGCTCACCGATGACTTTCAAAGCTTTGGCCAGCGCACATCTGCGAAACGGAAGATTGTTGCGCTGGTTACAAATCAGACGCTGGCAAGCACTTGCGCAGCGTGACTTGGAAAGCGAGCCTGCAAATGAATGAGACGATTGTTAAATTCGGCTATCCCGCTACTTGCATTTATGAATGGCAGCATTGGATTTTACTGCTTCGGCAGGCGCAGCCGACATTAGGTAGCTGTATATTATTGGCAAAGGGGGATGAGACCGAATTTGGTGCATTATGCCCCGCGGCATTCGCCGAGCTTGGCACCTGTATCGCGGGGATCGAAGCGATGCTAAGTAACGCTATGCATTACGATAAAATCAATTATTTAATGCTGATGATGGTTGACCCTCATGTACATTTCCACGTTATACCGCGCTTTGCCGGCATTCGTGTTTGGCATGACGTGGCGTTTATCGACGCCGGATGGCCAAAAACGCCGGATTTAAGCTCTGCGATTAGTTTAGATGCAGGGCAAATCGGTGATTTGGTTATTGAATTACGCAGGCATCTGCCGCAATCGGGTAACGATGTTGCTTCAGCAGGATGATGCCTTTGCCGCCTAAAAAAATATTATTGGTGACCCATAGTTTGGCAACCGGGGGAACAGATCGCGTCGCAATGTATCTGGCAAATGGATTTTCTAAATATATCACTACATTCATGGTACATATTCTGTGGCCCTCGCCATCGAGCCCTTTACTTGAAATGCTTGATCCTGCGGTGACGACCAGTGGCTGTTTTAGAAAATCGCGGGGCAGAACCGCCGATTTAATACTCAGCTTTCCAAAATTCGTTCGTATGGTACGCGGGGAAGCACCCGATATAATGCTGGCGACGGGAAACAATAACGCTTGGTTTACGGGCCTTGGCTATGCTTTTAATCCTAACCCGAACCGCAAATTGTTTGTTAAAATCACCAATCCGGTGATTCGTACGCAGGGTAGCGCCCTGAAAAATGGTTTGCGAAAAATGGGCTATGCTCTTTTGTTTCGCGGCAGCGCGGGGATTTTAGCGCTTAGCAAAGGTGAGGCTGATGCGCTTTCCGCGTCATTCCCGCAATATGCGGAAAAGATTAAGGTGGTTGAAAATCCTTACGTTACCGATGCTATGCTCCGTCTCGGCGACAATCGCGCAACCAGTGAACTGGCCAGTGAATCGGCCAGTAAACGGGGCAGCACAAAAATGGCTGTCGCCATTGGCCGGTTACACCATCAAAAAAACCTACCCCTGCTGCTGCGCGCTTGGCAACGACTTAACCGTGGAGATGCCCGCTTGGTCATTGTGGGCGAAGGTCCTGACAAAGCCGCGTTAGAAGAATTGGCGGAAACACTCGGCATTGCTAATTCCGTCAGCTTTGAAGGGTATCAGGCTGATATAACGCCCTATCTACGCAAAGCAGATTTCTTGGTTCTGTCGTCTGCCTATGAAGGGCTGCCAGCAGTGGTGTTGGAAGCAATGGCAGCGGGCTGCCCGGTTGTTGCGACCGATTGTTTTCCTGCGGCAGGCGTGCTGATTGGATCTACGCCGCTTTGTCATTTGGTTGCATGCGATGATATAGATGGTTTTTCCGCGGCCATGGCGGCTGCTTTGAATGGGCCGCGCTATCATCCCGATCTTGCTTTATCTGCCATGCCCTACCAAATCGAGGTTGCCGTCAAAAGTCACATGCGGTTGATGGAAATTTCTGCGTGATTTAGACTCAGGGTCTCATAGGCCCTGATCCAAAATCAAACGGCATTAACGGCTTTGCTCCAAGACCGGCAAAGCGCCGCAGCACTCTCGACATCGTTAAGATAATCCACCTCGGCCCAGTCCAGCCCCTTGATAGAAACCGTGCCTACTTTACCCGTTGGCGCAATTGCATCTATTACCTTTAAATACCAGTTTTCCACGCCGGCCGGGGTTCGCATGAATTGCCGCACAGTTTCCCGGAATATCGCTGCTCCTTCGCCGCGAAAGGACAGAAATCCAATGGACTCGGCATTGCTTTGCTTTGCGGTCAGCGTCTTTCCGATCATGTGAAGCCGTTCTCCTTCCCGGTTTACTTTCATATCATCGCTGTCGTAATTATCTTTTTCATCGACGGTGACGGTGATGGGCCATTTGCTGCCAGCTTGCACCTTGGAAACAATGCCGGACGAAATCAGAGTATCGCCATTGAGGATCAGGAAATCCTCGTGCATTTGTTCACGTACAATCCAACAGCTACCTAAATTATCGGCGACTTTATAAAAAGGATTGAAATGGACCGTGATTTTTATATTGCCCGTGCGCAGTGTATCCAATTCCGCCTCGACCATATCGGTCATAAACCCGGTGACTACGTGAAAATCGGTCACACCATTTGCGGCAAGCATATGAACTTGCCATGCAATTAAAGACAAGCCTGAAAAATCTATCAGACATTTCGGCCGATCTGCTGTTAATGGCAACAGTCTGGATCCTTGCCCGGCGCTTAAAATAATTGCCTTTGTGATCATAATGCAATCTACCAATATAACAGATATAGAATTGATCTGTTGATATAGAGATGCTGCACCATTCTACAATGCCGATGATAAATTGGCTTTATTACTAATGCTAGAAAACAGGATACCAATTCCCCTGCCACCTTATGCGCCCATAAACACCAATGATCCCGAAAATGCTGAAAACGATGTTGAAGCAAACGCAACGGATCACGGGTTAAAACGCATATTTAAGAATACCGCATGGCTGCTGGCGGGAAAGGGTTTCGGCGGTGTTTTGAGCCTTTTTTACATTGCCATTTTAACGCGAACATTAGGACCAGTAGGATGGGGTCAGTTTGCGCTGATTACCGGCGCTGCGACTGCAATAGCCATATTTGCGAGCTTTCAAACTTGGCAAGTGGTGGTGCGTTTCGGTATCATTCATTTAGGACAAAGTGCCGACAGTGGCCGGTTTAACCGCCTTATCGGAATATGCGTATTGTTTGATCTGCTTGGCGGGTTAGCTGGCTGCGCCATAATATTGGCGGCATCAAAATATATTGGCAGTTATTTTGCGTGGGATTCTGCAATGACATGGGCCGCAACATTATATTCCATGACTATAATATTGGCGCTAAAATCTACGCCGACGGGCATATTACGCGCTCTAAACCGATTTGATTTGGGCACATATGCCGATGCAATGATACCCCTTATTCGCTTAATCGGGGTTGTTTCGGCATGGATATGGGCGCCCAGCCTATATTATTTTCTATTGGCGTGGGCGGCTGCAGAAGTCGTCAATTGTGTGGTCTATTGGGGGTTGGCCTATCATCAGATCGCCCGCAAATTTCGTTGGTCGCAAGCCTTTCAGTTTCAACAGGCATTGCAGGAGAATTTAGGGATCAGGAATTTTTTGGTTGTGACCAACATAGGGTCGACGTTAAACAATATCGCACAAAACAGCGCGGTATTGTTGGTTGGCTTTTTTGCGGGGCCAGCGGCAGCAGGGCTATTTCGGTTGGCTAGCCAAATCAGCACAGCAATGACCAAGATTTCCTCTTTATTGTCACGCGCCATTTTTGCAGAGGTCAATCAGGTGCGGACATCGCACGGTGATGATGCGCTGCGCGGATTGTTCCGGCAAACCACACAGTTTTTGTTTCTTGCCGGGATCGCCGTTATGGGCGCGGTATTCCTGCTGGGCAAACCGGTATTGTTGCTAATGTCCGGGCCGCAGTTTCTGGCGGCTTATCCATTGCTCATCATTCTGGCGGCGGCGGCGTGTATTGATCTGGCCGGTGCAATTTATGAACCGGTATTGCTTTCGGGCGGCGCAGCGCAAACCACTTTGTGGTTGAATGCGATAAATGTCGCCGGATTTATCGGCATTATCGCATTACTCATGCCAACATACGGCGTTCAGGGTGCAGCTTGGGCCATGTTGGCCAGCGCACTATTGCGGCTATTAATGTTCGGGTTTGCCGCGCGCCGCCACCTTTCGGCGCACGAGGAATAGCCCGAAACCTACGCCGCGTTCAGCCTGCGCAAAAAGTCGGAACTGGCCTGGCGCAAAGTGGACGTGCGCTGTTCCAGGCTGACCATGATTTGCTGCATTTCGTCGGCCACCTCGCCAATTTGAACGGCAGCGCCGTTCACTTCTCTGCTAAATTCAAAAACGGATTCGGCATCTTTTGCGGCAGACTCGGCATTGGCGCTAATCTCATGTGCCGCCGATTGCTGCTGCGTAATGGCAGCGGCAATATTATTTGCTCCATTTTGCACATTGCCGATTTGATCCAGCACCGATGCAACCGTGATCGCCGTATTGTCCATTTGCGACCGTATCTGGCTTACATTGTCGGTAACAGACCCAATGGCATTGTGGGTTTGCGTGGCGAGAGACTTAACTTCCTGTGCAACGACAGCAAAGCCGCGACCTGCCTCCCCGGCTCGCGCAGCTTCGATGGTAGCGTTCAGGGCAAGCAGGTTGGTTTGCCCGGCTACCGTCTTAATCATTGCTGCTACTTCAGATATTTTCACGGTGTCCTTGGTCAACCCCGAAATTGCAGCGCAGCTTTCGTTGCTGATGGCCCGCGCCTGATGCGATGCCGCAACTTGGTCCTGCACCTGAACCGAGATGGCATCGGCAGAAGCATGCAATTGGCGCGATGCCGCCGCAACGGACTGGATTGCGTGGCTCATATTATTGGCCATCCCGGCCATCACGTCGGTGCGTTCGCTGGCCTGCGTCCCGATGGCGGCCAGTTGCTGCGCCGATTG
>JANOKA010000257.1:0-1570 GCA_031418995.1 Sphingomonadales bacterium
GTAACCGTTGATTGCGGCGCAATGGCCTATGACGCGCTCGCGCAGGCCAAGGCGGCGGGACTTGAGGTCATCGTCGTCGACCACCATAAATGCGCCGCCGATCTTCCCACAGCATTCGCATTGGTCAACCCCAACAGGCTGGACGAGGCCGATGATGCCGCATCACACGGCCATCTCGCCGCTGTCGGTGTCGCCTTCCTGCTGGGCGCGGCCATCATCCGCACGCTGCGCGCACGGGGCTATTTCGCCAGCCGCCCCGAACCCAAATTGATGGAGCTGCTGGACCTTGTCGCGCTGGGCACCGTCGCCGATGTCGCGCAGCTCAAGGGGCTGAACCGCGCGTTCGTTGCACAAGGGCTGAAAATCATGTCTGCGCGCCGCAATATCGGCATGGCCGCGCTAATTCAGGCGAGCAGGCTAACCCGCGCGCCAATCTGCTCCGACCTGGGCTTCGCACTCGGTCCGCGCATCAACGCGGGTGGCCGCGTCGGCAAGTCCGACCTTGGCGTCCGCCTGCTCACTACCGAGGATGCCATAGAGGCGCAGGACATCGCGCTCGAGCTTGACCGGCTGAACGAAGAACGCCGCGTCATCGAAGGCGTCGTTCAGGAACAGGCTGAAGCGATGATCGCCGGACAACATAACCGCGCGGTTGCGTTGCTGTCGGGCAAGGGCTGGCACCCCGGTGTCATCGGCATTGTCGCAGGCCGCATCAAGGAAAAGACCGGGAAGCCATCTATCGTCATCGCGGTCGATGAGGCTGGCACGGGCAAAGGCTCTGGCCGCTCAATCGCCGGGGTCGATCTGGGCGCGGCCATCATCGCCGCCAAAGACGCAGGGTTCCTGGAGGCAGGCGGCGGTCACGCGATGGCGGCGGGGCTGACGGTGCGTGAGGATAAAATCGAGGCGCTGGCCGATTGGCTGGACGAGCGGTTGGCAGGCGACGTTGCACGCGCGTCAGGGAACAAGGCGCTGCTCATCGACGCGATCATCACCCCGCGCGGGTTGAGCCCGGTGTTCGTGGACGCGATGGAATCGGCGGGACCATACGGCATGGGCTGGCCCGGCCCGCGCGTGGTGACAGGGCCGGTGCGCGTGGTCAAATGCGATATCGTCGGCAAAGACCATGTTCGCGCGATAGTCGCAGGCGACGATGGGCAGTCGTTCAAGGCCATGGCCTTCCGTCAGGGCGAGAGTGCATTGGGACAGCAATTGCTCCACGGCGAACGAGGCCGCAAATACTGGCTAGCCGGCCGGGCAAAGACCGACGATTGGGGCGCTACACCCAAGGCAGAGCTGCATATCGACGATGCCGCTTTTGCCGATTAATCTTACGCTTGACCTTCCCCACCCGAATCCGTAAAGGCGCGGCTCGCCAAGCGATTGGCCCCTTCGTCTAGCGGTTAGGACGCGGCCCTTTCACGGCTGAAACACGGGTTCGATTCCCGTAGGGGTCACCATCAAAATCATGAAACGACGTGTAGGTGGATGGGCATGCTGGACTGGCGTTCCGAATTTTTGTACAGCGCACGATATTATGCGAAATGCGAAAACGGTACGCACGTTTTAC
>JANOKA010000258.1:0-13369 GCA_031418995.1 Sphingomonadales bacterium
AACGTTAAACTGGCTGGTAAGGGCGCTCAAACCTGCAAAAGCTAAATTGTAATTCAAGTTCCATTTTATTTGGGGGTCGGTGTGTCCGGCCCCCTTTGTTTTTGCAGCTATGGCTTTTGATGGTTTGAGTATAGATAATCACTAACCAAATGAAGGAAGCCAATATGTTTATCGGACATTATGCCCCCGCGTTTATCGCAGCGACTCTGCCAAAGGCACCGCGTCTGGGTACTTTATTTATTGCAGCGCAACTGGTGGATATCGCATTCTTTATTTTCGTAATCATAGGCGTCGAAGAAATGCGGATCACCCCCGGTTTCACGGCGATGAATGCGCTGGATCTTTATTCAATGCCCTACACACATAGTTTACTGGGCAGTTTAGTATTTGGCGGCGGAACCACGATTCTTGTCTGGTTCATATTGCGCCAGCACACAGAAGGCGGATCACACGCCGCCAAAACGAGTATCGATGGAGGCGGAACCACTGTTGTTATTTGGCCAAGGGCGCTGACCGCAGGATTAATCACGGGCGTTGTTGTGGTTTCTCATTGGTTTGTCGATCTGGCGGTACATGCTCCTGACCTTACCATTGCGGGATCGCCGCCCAAACTGGGTCTGGGATTATGGAATTATCCATTGATTGAAATGCCCTTGGAACTGGGGATAACGGGCTCGGCATTGGGATATTATGTAAGTCGCACCAAATCGGTGGCAGGTGCTTCTATGAAACCCGTATACTGGTTAAGCGGTGCCATGCTTGTCATTCAAATGTATAACTGGCTAGCGCCGGAGCCTGAAACATTGGACATAATGTTACCCTTATCTGCTTTATTGGCTTTCGCACTGTTCATCTGGCTAGCCTACCGCGTGGACCGCACCCGCGTCCCAAAAATTGCGACAAAGGGCTAGGCTCACAGGTCATTGATCGCTAAGGGGCAAACATGTCAAACATCACCCCCCAGATCGTCGCCGACCACGGCTTAAATGTAGAAGAATATGCGCGGATATTGGCCGCGATGGGGCGTGTGCCGAATCTGGTCGAGCTTGGCATATTCTCGGTGATGTGGTCGGAGCATTGCAGCTATAAATCATCGCGAATTCATTTGGGCAAACTGCCGACAACCGGACCGCAAGTTATCTGCGGACCCGGCGAAAATGCAGGCGTTATCGACATTGGCGAGGGCCCCAATGGCACCAAATTGGCGGCGATATTTAAAATGGAATCGCATAACCATCCAAGCTATATCGAACCCTATCAGGGCGCAGCAACGGGCGTGGGCGGTATATTGCGCGATGTGTTCACCATGGGCGCGCGGCCCATTGCAAACCTGAATGCGCTGCGTTTTGGTCGTCCCGATCACCCCAAAATGAAGCATCTTGTGCAGGGCGTGGTTGCAGGCATCGGCGGATACGGCAATTGTGTTGGCGTACCCACCGTAGGCGGCGAGGTGAACTTCCACAGCGCCTATGACGGCAACATCTTGGTTAACGCGATGACCGTCGGGATCGCCGATCAAGACAAGATTTTCTATTCCGCTGCATCGGGCGTTGGCAACTCCATCGTTTATGTCGGCAGCAAAACGGGCCGCGACGGCATTCACGGTGCGACCATGGCATCGGCGGATTTTGCCGAAGATGCCGAGGCGAAACGACCCACGGTGCAAGTAGGCGATCCGTTTACTGAAAAGCTGCTGATAGAGGCGTGCCTTGAGCTGATGGCGACCGACGCGATTGTGGCGATACAGGATATGGGCGCGGCGGGCCTGACTAGTTCCAGCGTCGAGATGGCGACCAATGGCAAGGTCGGTATTCGACTGAACATGAACGCCGTGCCGTGCCGTGAAGAGGGCATGACGCCTTACGAGATGATGCTGTCCGAATCGCAAGAACGCATGTTGATGGTTCTGAAACCGGGCCGTGAGGCAGAAGCCGAGGCGATATTCCACAAATGGGAATTGGATTTTGCGGTCATCGGCGAAGTCACCGATACCGGGCATATGATCCTGGAATGGAACGATGAAGTGGTGTGTGATATTCCGCTAGGTCCGCTCGCCGAAGACGCACCTAAATATGATCGTCCGCGGGCAAGCAAAGAAGAATATGCCGCATGGGCAAACGTTCAGCCGCTCGGCGACATTCCTGAAAGCACCGACATCGGCGCGGATTTATTGAAGTTGATGGCCTGTCCTGATTTGGCCAGCCGTGCATGGATCTGGCAACAATATGACGCCCAAGTTGGCGGCGACACCGCACAGCTTTCGGGCGGCGATGCCGCCGTCGTGCGCATCCATGGCACAAACCGTGCGCTGGCGATGAGCACCGATTGCACCCCGCGTTATTGTTATGCCGATCCGTATGAAGGCGGTAAGCAAGCCGTGGCCGAAACATATCGCAATATATGCGCCGTCGGGGCAAAGCCGCTGGCGATCACCAACTGCCTGAACTTCGCCAACCCGCAGCGGCCCGAAATCATGGCGCAGTTCGTGGGATGCCTGGAGGGCATGGCAGAGGCGTGCATCGCGCTGGATTACCCGATCGTGTCCGGCAACGTCTCGCTTTATAATGAAAGCAAGGCGACAGGCGGTGGCAGTGCAATTTTGCCAACCCCCGCAATTGGCGGCGTCGGCGTGCTCGAAGATGTGATCAAGATGGCGACGATTGCGTTTAAAGCGGAGGGGCAGTTCATTGTCCTACTTGACAGTCATGATGCAACTACCGAACGGCTCCCCGAACTTGGCCAATCAATTTGGTTGCGCGAGCTACATGGTCGCGCGGACGGTTCGCCGCCAACGGTCGATCTTAAGGCCGAAAAACGAGTTGGCGAGTTTGTCCGGCATCTCATAGCTTCAGGGCGAGTAACTGCTGTCCACGACGTTTCTGATGGTGGGATGCTGGTGGCTATAGCCGAAATGGCATTGGCGGGGAACATTGGCGCGGATCTTCGCTGGTGGACGGAAGATGCCCGTGAGCAGAAACTGGAACTATTTAGCGAATGGCAAGCAGCTTACATCGCAACAGGGACAGGCGACTGGCGCGATTTGGCAGAAGATGCCGCTGAAGCAGGAGTGCAGGTAGGCATCCTCGGCAATACTTATGGACAGGCGATTTCATTTATTGATGATAGCATCTCGCCCGATCCAATTGAGGGGATGATAATACCCCTTACCGACCTGCGCGCCGCACATGAAAGCTTCTTCAAGGACTGGATGGAAAGCTGACCTTGCATTGACTTTAGCATCATTTGATGCAATATATGATGCATGCGTACGACGATTACACTTGACGACGAATTGATTGACGACCTTCGTGAGGCGACGGGGATTAAGGAAACGAGCGCGCTTGTGCGGCAGGCGTTGATCGAAATGCGCCAGCGTGAGGCTGGCCGACGGTTGGCTGCTCTGGGGGGATCGATACCAAACTTGACGGCACCTCCACGCCGTCGACCGCCCCGCTTTATAAATCCTGACTGAACTTCAAATGATCATCATAGATACGTCGGTATGGGTTGACCATTTTCGCCGACCAATCAAAGCAATACAAGAACTTATTGCCGAGAGCGATATCGCACTTCATCCGTATGTTTATGGTGAATTATTGCTCGGCGGATTATCCACTAAAGGAGACACCGCACGTCAGTTGCTCAAACTCGCGAGGTCGCCCGTTGCGTCGGCATCAGAAGCGGCAGCATTTATCGAATGGGCCGAACTTTCGGGAACCGGTATAGGCTATGTAGATTCGCACCTGCTCGTATCGGCAAAGTTGTTTGCAGGTGGCTGCGTTCTCACCAAAGATAAAAATTTACAAGACCAGGCAAAACGCCTCGGCCTTGCATACGAACTGTAACAATCAGCACACATCTGCGATGGTGGCATATGAAATTAGACCATTGAAGACCGGCGTTAAGCCGCCAGCAGCAGCCCATCATGCGGATTGACCCCGGCACTGTCATAAACTGCATGCGCCGCAACATATTGTGTTGGCGGAGCTATATTCAGCATCTGCCGAACTTCTTCCAATGGCAAAGGCAATAGCGCCACAATATCCTGATGCCCAATAATCTTCGCCTTTGCGCCGTTGCGCTGCGCCTGACGGATGGCTTTGAATATCGGCGCACCGGATGGCGCACGTTTTTTAACTTCCCAGCCGCCAGCATAGGCAATCAACCAGAATCCGAGGCTGAAATTTTGGGCATAGCTGAACGCCAGAACGCATTGTTCGCCAAGCGGATCGCGGCCATAGCCTGTCAGGATATGGTTCATATCATGCGTGTCACGCAAGCGGTTGTGGAACCATTCCAGCTGGTCACCATAATGCGGCATTTTGCTTGTAAATTTGGCATTTTCCTCAACCAAACCATTGGCCGTTAAGCCTTCGCGCTCCATGAACTCAACGTAGGCACGGCCAAGTGACCCGGCAGGTAAATCCCACAAAGCTGCATGATCGTCCAATATATCGGGTAAAAATTCCTTACTATTGCGTAATTTCCGGCCCATAGGACTTTGCAAGAATGCCACTGCATCCTTGGTATAGCGCGGTCCACGCAAGTTTTCGGTGATATGAAAAACCTGTTCGGTATCTTCTTTATCCGCAATCAGATTCCTGAAATGGTGCAGCGCCTTCAATGGCCGAATATTGGTGCGCGTGCGGTCGGGATGAATCAATATCGTATCGGTCATGTCATTCAGTTCCAAGATTCGGTGTTTCATTAATATGTAACATATGTAGCATTAATTCATATTACCTACAAGAGTGTTAATAGTGAAGTTGTATTGTTGCTTTTGTTACAGACATCTCTTGCTTATGACGTTCAGAATGAAGCCACACGTTAATATCCCATATAGCGATTTGCCAGATTATTCAGATGTTACACGAATTGCGCGAGCCAAGGCCGCTTATGGCCAGCTAAAAACGCGGCGCACTTGCCGCCATTTTTCGGAAAAGTCGGTTCCACGCGAAGCCATCGAATATGCTTTATTGGCGGCTGGAACAGCACCCAGCGGGGCCAATCATCAACCATGGCATTTCGCCGTGATTGAAAGCGCGGATATGAAAAAAGCTTTGCGCGTGGCTGCGGAGGCGGAGGAACGACTATTTTATCAGTCTAAAGCTAGCGAGGAATGGCTGGAGGCGCTCGCGCCGCTTGGTACTGATGCAAATAAATCCTATCTGGAAACGGCGCCCTATTTAATCGTTATATTTGGTCAACGCACAGGCGGAATGAACCCCGGTGATGATAAACAGAATTATTATGTGACCGAAAGTGTTGGGATTGCAGCGGGCCTGCTAATCAGCGTGCTGCATGATGCCGGCCTTGCCACATTGACACACACGCCCAATCCGATGAAGTTTTTGAACAAGCTTTGTAACCGGCCATCAAACGAGAAACCGGTAATGGTTCTGGTTGTGGGTCATCCGGCAGGGGATGCAAGTGTGCCTGTGCACGCCACCATCAAAAAACCGTTGGACCAAATTGCCAGCTGGCTTTAGTGATATCTATATAAGGTCGCATCATTCTGTTGGGAGAGAGCTGTGATGACTGATCTGACCAATAAAAGCCGTATTGTTACGCTCGATATTTTGCGCGGTTTTGCTGTGCTGGGAATATTGGCGATGAATATTCAAAGCTTTGCGCTGCCCTCCAGCATATACGTTGATCCGCAGGCAGGCGGCGGCAACCCAGTTGACAATATTATCAGCTACTTAATCGGCTTCATATTTTTTGAAGGCAAAATGCGCGGATTATTTTCGCTGCTGTTCGGGGCTAGTATGATGTTATTTATCGAACGGGCACATGCGGCGGGGCAGAATCCCGTTACGTCGCAACTGCGCCGCCTATTCTGGCTCGGCATACTCGGCTTGTTACATATGTTTCTGATCTGGGACGGCGATATATTGTTCCTATATGCTGTTGTCGGAAGTGCTGCGATGCTGGTTCGCAGCTGGCATCCCAATAAACTGATTATAGTTGCGATTGCCTTGTTCGCAATGGGCGTTGTTTTCAATGCCTCGTCGAGGATAGAAAAAACTACGCTGGAAATGGCAATTTATGATGGCTCGGCGACTACAGAGCAGAAAAATACATATGCCGAAAATACCAAAGAGTTGAAAACTTACGCAGCCGAGGAGCGTGAAATCTATGCTTATTCTTACCCTGCTATGGTCAAATACAGACTGACGGAGGAATGGTCACTACCGGCAATCTACGTCATCTATACATTTTTGGAAACTATGCCGCTGATGATGCTGGGCATTGCATTTTATCAAAACGGGTTTCTGACAGGGGTTTGGGAGAACAGTAGGTATAGCAAGATTACCTGGCAATATCTGGGAAGCGGGGCGATCTTGTCTGGCATGCTGGCAATTATGTTGGTGGCTTATGACTTCCGGCCATCGCTGACATTTACCACGCACCGTGTGTTTAATGTCATCCCGCAATATCTAATGACGATCGGTTATGCTGCATTATTCATACTTTGGGCGAAACGGTCCGCACTGACATTAGCAGGGGGCAGAATGGCAGCGGTTGGGCGCATGGCATTTACAAATTATATTATGACTAGCATCATTATGACGAGCTTATTCAATGGGTATGGAATGGCATACTGGGGAAAATACAATTTGGCGCAGCTTTGGCTGTTTGTTATCGGAACCTGGCTTGTGATGTTGTTATGGTCAAAACCTTGGCTGAACCATTTTCAATATGGGCCGCTTGAATGGCTGTGGCGTTCCTTGGCAAAAGGACAAATGCAACCGATGCGGCGTTAAGCCGTCAGGCCAAGGCCAAATCGTTTGGCAGGTGCCACATCGCGCCGGTTGACCAACGGGCTGACATCTTCATCTAAAGCGGTCAATGTCTGTTCAAACAGCACGCGCAATCCTGCGACCTGGCGAACCAGATCAGACGGGTCCTGCCGGATTTCAACATAATGACGTGCCGCGATTTCAATTTCTTCTGCCAACTCACCCAGTTTTTCGGCGCCAAACTGCCATGCTTCGCCTTTCAACGTATGCGCAGGCATTACCAATTTCGCTGAGTCCAGTTCACGAAAGGCGGTTTCAATCGCAGCCACTGATTTCATGCCATCTTCGCGGAAATAGCCCAAGATGCGCACGAACCCAGCCCCCATCAGCGCGCGTGTTTCGGCGCATGCTTTCCAGTTGATAATGTCTTCATTCGTATTGGCCGACATCGGGCTTCACTCCTAATATATGGATCGATCCCACATCCAGTCATGAATTTACCGCGAATAGGTAAATAGAGCTTTAATCCTTGGCAAACGGATTGGTGCGCGACCGAAGATTGATCCGCACAGGTACAGCGCCAAAGTCCAAATCACGACGAATGCCATTCAACAGATATCTTTTATAGCTATCAGGAAGCTGATCGACTCGTGATCCAAATATCACGAACGAAGGCGGACGGTTATTTGCCTGCGTCATATACCGCAATTTAATGCGCTTGCCGCCGGGGGCTGGCGGCGGATTGGCAGCGACAGCGGCCTCGAACCAGCGGTTCAAAACACCTGTTGAAACGCGCCGTGTCCAAGCGTCGCGGGCATCAAACGCAGCGCTGATTAAAATGTCCAGGCTTTTTCCCGTCAAACCAGAAACCGGAATCAAAGGCACGCCTTTCAATTGCGACAGGCCATCTTCGAGGGCCGCGCGAATGCCCTGAAACAGGCTACTGCCATTTTCGGCAACGTCCCATTTGTTTATGGCGATGATAAGCGCACGGCCCTCTTGGATGCAATGATCGGCGATTTTTAGGTCCTGTAATTCCAATCCCTTGGTCGCATCGAGCAACAGGACAACGACCTCGGCAAAATCAATCGCGTGGCGGGCATCAGCGACCGACAGCTTTTCAAGCTTGTCCTGCACCTTGGCGCGTTTGCGCATACCCGCCGTATCGATTAACCGGACACGCCGCTCGACAAATGGTTCGGCGACATTTCCTTCCTCATCGGGCTCGGGCGTTTTGGGATCGGGATCGGTCCAGATCCAATCGATCGCAATACTGTCGCGGGTGATCCCCGCCTCCGGGCCTGTAATCAAACGATTCTGTCCCAGCAATTTGTTGATTAACGTCGATTTACCCGCATTCGGGCGGCCAACAATCGCCAGTTTCAATATCGCATCAGGCGCATCTGTATCCGGAACCTCAAACTTACCCCCGTCGATATGCGGCAATAACGATTGGAACAGATCAGCCATTCCCTCGCCATGTTCGCCGCTGATCGCGATGGGATCGCCAAAACCAAGCGCATAGCTTTCCAATATACCGTTATCGGCTTGTTTACCCTCGGCTTTATTGACAACTAGCACCACAGGCGTCGAACTGCCACGCAGCCAGCGGGCGATTTCTTCGTCGAGCGGATTAACGCCTTCGCGGCCATCAATAAGGAACAATGCAACCTGCGCGTCGGCCACGGCAAGCTCTGTCTGCTGCCGCATACGGCCGGGCAGGGTGTCAGGATCCTCGTCCTCATACCCGGCTGTATCGATGATTTTGAATTCCAGATCGAACAGGCGGCCTTCGCCTTCCCGACGGTCACGGGTCACGCCGGGGCGATCATCGACAAGTGCGAGCTTTTTGCCAACCAGACGGTTGAACAAAGTCGACTTGCCAACATTGGGGCGACCGATAATGGCTACCGTCGGCAACATTGCCTGATTTCCTTAACTATAGGACCAATATGGGTCCTGAATTTGTTCAGCGGAATGCCGAAATATTGCCATCATCATCCAACAAATACAGCATGTTACCTGCCACTATCGGGCTAACAGAAATCGCGCCTTTGGATTTGAATACCATTGATGATGCGCCTTCATCTGTTGCCACCGACCAAACTTCGCCTTCGGAGCTGGCGACGATCAAACGGTTGCCAGCCAGAATTGGACCGCGCCATGTAATCGCGCCTGCCTTTTTCTTTTCTTTGGTGTAGCGTTGCAATTGGGAAATCCAGCGGATTTTACCGCTTGCACGCTGTACGCAAAGCAATTTTGCATCGCTTGTCATGACAAAAACCCATTCGCCAGAAACGACCGGCGTTGTGATACCTGCGATATTGATTTCCCAAATTCGCTGCCCCGTAACCAGCTCGTACGCCGCCATCCGTCCGCCCTGACCCAGCGCATATACACGGCCGCGGTCAATGACCGGATTGGCGTCGATATCGGTTAGCGTTGAAACAGAGGTCGACATGGCCGTACGCGATAATGAATCGTTCCACAAGCTACGTCCGTTTTCATAACGATAGGCCGCAAGCTCGCCCGTTGAATATCCGGCGATCACCGTTCCCTGTGCCGCAGATGGTGCGCCCACGCCAAATATACCCGACACGCCAACTGGCCCGGACTCGTTCCATTCCGTATTTCCGTCGGCGGCGCGCAAAGCATAAATCTGGTTATCCTGTGTCATCACATAGACATTGCCATTGGACAAAGTTGGTGCGCCTCGCATGGGTCCTGCAGGACGTTTTTGCCAGATGATCTCGCCCGTGCCCGCTTTTAATGCGGTCACATCGCCAACGCCGTTTGTCGCGAAAACAACGTCGCCTTCGACACTTGCGCCGCCGCCGAATGCGGATGGACGGCCATCTTTTTTGATGTCCATCGCGCTGCGCCAAAGCCGCGATCCATTGCTGGCATCAAAGGCAACAACTTGTCCGTCGGTATCGACAGCAAATAATTTTCCGCCGCTAACAACGGGCGATGCGCCAAGCCGTGCACGGTTCGATCCGCCGGTTATCGATGCGGACCATGTGCGCGCCAAGCCCTGTCCCAACGCGACATGGCCAATGGCTTTTGATGCGTTGCCCCCTGGTTGCGCCCAGTCTGCGTTGCTTTGTGCAGGCGGCAGGATCACAGAGATATTGGTGAGGTTAGTATCGGCCTTGCTGTCAGCTTCGGTACCCAAAATATCGATGCGATTACCAATCGTGGGCGTCGCTTTTTCATCACTGCCGCCCGTCAAGCTTTTGATTGTTGAGCAACCCGATATCAATGAAGCCGCAGTCACAGCCAATAGGAGTTTTGAAATATGGTTCATTCAGTGTCGCCTTTCGCAGATGCGCTCGCGTTTGCACTTGTGGCATCCGATGCGGTATTTTTCTTGTCTTCAAGCTGAACGGCGTCAATGCCAAGCGCTCCGGCCATTTGCGTGGCGCGACCGCGTAAGCTTTGTGGCAATTCTTTTTGCTTGGCGATCTGAGCAAAAATTGGCCCCGCACGGTTATCTTGGCCAAGCTTCATATACGCAATTGCCGTCATTTCGCCGGCACTGCCAAACCATGCGTTGCCGGGCGTAGCCAACAGCTTCAAACGGTCGATGATTTTTTGCGGCGGCAACGTGTCAAATTCAGCAGTGGTTTGACGGATCAGCGCCAGATCACGAAATGGTTGCGGCAGGCCGGTATCAGCCGCGATTTTGGCATAGGCGGCAATCGCTTTGTTGGCATCACCCTTTTCCGCTTCCAAATTGGCTGCCACAATTTGCGCCATCGCACGGTAACCGGGTTGTTTGGCATTGCTAAGCTTAGCAAGCTCTGCGCGCGCCGCAGTGTCATTGCCCGCTTGCAACTTATCCATCGCGCTGATGAACGCCTCGCTTTGTTGTTCGCTAATCGCGCGTTGTTGATTTTGATAAATTATCCATCCGCCAAACCCGGCCAGCGCCAGTACAAGCGCCAAAAGCAGCCAGCGGCCAAAGCGTTTCCAAAAACTTTGCAGATCGCTGGCGCGAACAGCATCATCCACTTCGCGTAAAAAAACCTCGTCACTACCGACACGATTATCGGCGGGCGGTGTTGTGGGTGTCAAAGCCAAATGGGCCTCCTGAATTCAAATTTAACGCCGTCCTTAGCCGCACTGGCGGCGCTATACCAGCCTATTGTCCCGTGTTGTATATTTGATCGGTTCCTGGAAATTGGCGCGATCGCACTTCGCCTGCATATTCGCAAACCGCTGCCTCAACCAGTTCCGACATCGCGCCGTATCTTTTCACAAATTTGGGGGTGCGTTCAAACAGGCCCAGCATATCTTCGGTCACCAAAACCTGACCATCACATAGGGCCGACGCGCCGATGCCGATGGTGGGGCAAGATACCTTTTGCGTAATCTCTATGGCAATTGGTTCCAAAACGCCCTCAATCACCATGGAAAATGCACCTGCCTTATCCATAGCGACCGCGTCTTCGACAATTGAACGCGCTTCCTCGTCGCTTTTGCCGCGGACACCATATCCGCCGAGCATGTTAACAGCTTGGGGCGTCAGGCCAACATGCGCCATTACAGGAATGCCGCGAGAGGTTAGAAATTCAACAGTTGGGGCAAGAACACGTCCACCCTCGACCTTAACCGCAGCTGCACCTGTTTCCTTCAGCAACCGGGATGCATTGGTAAAGGCTTGTTCAGGCGACGCTTCGTAACTGCCAAATGGCATATCGACAATCACAGCGGCATGATAACTGCCGCGCACTACCGCTGCGCCGTGTGCTGCCATCATTTCCATCGTCACAGCTACGGTATGCGGCAAGCCATAAATCACCTGGCCGAGCGAATCGCCAACCAGTAACATATCGCAATGCGGGTCGAGCAGTTGCGCCATGCGCACCGTATACGCGGTCAGCATAACCAGAGGTTCCGCGCCTTTACGCTGCCGGATACGCGGCACAGTCAGACGCTTCATCGGCGATGGCGTCGGATTGGCGCGGCTGGTAGATTTGTCGAATGTGAGCATTTTTGAGGTCGTAGACATGCATGTTGCTCTAGCGGCTAATTCGGATGCGCAAAAGCAAGAAGCGGAGATATGTTTATAATTGTTGACTCAATGTAAATAATATATAACATGAAGTACGAATTTACTTACATAGGAGTTTCTAAATGTCGTTCCGTGAAAAAATACATTGGGTTGCCATGCTTGGACTTATACTCGGCTTTGGCTGGTATTTCCTTTCCTACCCTTGGGCTGTTGCAAATACACGCATGGGTATGTTGACGTCTGTCTGGATGCTGATCCCGACGACCCTCATTTTTCTTGTTCCCATGATCGCAGGCACTGCCTGGTTTGCAATCCGCACCCCAAAAGAAGCGGGATTGAAAGAGGATGAGCGTGAAAAAATCATCCACTTAAAGGGGACACATGCTGCCTATTATCCCTTGGTATTGGGCATATGGGCCAATGTTTTCGCTTTGATTAACGGGCTTAGCTATGGCTGGTCTGTCAACATATTGATGGCAACATTGGTGTCAGCAGAATTGATCCGGGTTGGCGCGCAGCTTTACTATTATCGGCGGGGGTATTGATGGATGGCAAAGCTACCCTTTAGCAACGACATAAAAACCTTACGCTTTCTATCCGGGGAAATGACGCAAGGCGAACTGGGCGACAAAGTAGCGGTTACCCGCCAAACCATTGCCGCGATCGAACAAGGCAAATATTCACCGTCCTTGGAAGTCGCATTTCGCATTGCCCATGTTTTTGGAAAACCGTTGGAAGCAGTGTTCCAATGGCAGGACGGGGACACGCATTAATGTGTTTTGGATCGCGTCTGGCGCAACAACATAGTGCCTGTTCCAAGGGTGAGTGCAGGAAACCAAATCCAGCGCAGCTCCGATAACAAGACGAGCGCGCCCCGATCACTAAAAAATGCTGCGCCAATCGGAGATACGCGCACGGGTGTTACAGGTGCATGATAACGGTTTTCGCTTATCGGCCATAACAAAGCTGCGCCAAGCCCGCCATTGGTCAGGGTATCAAGCAAGCCATGCGAAGCCGCCGCAACAAACAAATAGCAAAATGCGGTTCGCCCGTTTTCAGGCCGCAGTAACAATGTTGCCAATCCGGCGATAATAGCGGCGAACGCAATGCTGTGCGTAGCGCCTCTGTGGCCCCACATAGCCTCATAAGCGATGCCGATTTTGAAACCGATGACATCGGCATCGGGCAGCATGGCAAAAATTATACCAATGGCCAATATAGGCGCCGATATTCGAGATTTACGCATCATCATCGCGGCGGCGACCGGAATTATAGCGTGGGTCATGATTGTTGGCATTGGCGGGTATAGACTCATAGATTTGATGCTGTTAGCCCTTTGGTTAGAGGGAAATGTGACTACAGCAAAACCGAAAATGTCTTTGGGTATTATCGCGCTAATCGTGTTCATCGATATGGCGGGCATTGGTTTGATTTTACCCGTTATGCCATCACTTATCATGGGTATTGCGAAAGTGCCCGTTGAACGCGCAGCCGAAATTGGCGGCATATTGTTATTCTCCTACGCGGTAATGCAATTCTTGTTTGCACCGATTATCGGCGGATTATCGGACCGGTTCGGACGGCGGCCTGTCTTGCTGGTTACGTTGAC
>JANOKA010000259.1:0-1625 GCA_031418995.1 Sphingomonadales bacterium
TTCCTCTGTCGTGATGCAAATGGCCGGATTGGACTTTCCCTTGGAAAGTTATCCTTTGCAGGCCCTCGTTTCCGAGCCAGTCAAGCCCACTTTCCCCTGCGTGGTGATGTCGAACACGGTCCACGCCTATATGAGCCAATCTGACAAGGGCGAGCTGGTGATCGGGGCAGGGACTGACCAATATGTCAGCTATTCACAACGCGGCGCGCTTCACATCGTTGAACATACGCTGGCGGCGATTTGCGAGATTTTCCCGATTTACCGGCGGATGCGGATGCTGCGCACTTGGGGCGGGATTGTCGATGTGACGCCGGACCGTTCGCCGATTTTGGGCAAAACTCCGGTCAAAGGGCTTTATGTGAATTGCGGCTGGGGCACGGGTGGATTTAAGGCTACGCCGGGCGCTGGCGATTTGCTTGCCTATACGATGGCCAAGGACGAGCCGCACCCGATCAACGCGCCGTTCAATCTGGATCGTTTCCGCAACGGCCAGTTGATCGACGAAGCGGCGGCAGCAGCGGTGGCGCACTGATGATCCTTATCCATTGTCCCTATTGCGACGAGAAACGCCCCGAGATCGAGTTTGCCAATGCCGGGCAAGCGCATGTTGCGCGTCCACTTGAGCCATCGCGTCAAAGCGATGCAGAGTGGGAGGCTTACCTTTTCATACGCGCCAATCCGCGCGGGCGGCATCATGAGCGTTGGCGGCATGTGCATGGCTGCGGGCGTTTCTTCAACGCGGTGCGCGATACAGTAACCGACAAGTTTGAGGCGACGTACAAAGCCGGGGAACCGCGCAAATGAGCGGGTCTCGGTTAGAAACAGGCGGGCGGATTGATCGCTGTCAGTCCGTTCAGTTTACCTTTGACGGCAAGACCTATCAAGGGTTTGCAGGCGATACTCTGGCGTCGGCGTTGCTGGCAAACGGTGTCACCCTTTTTGGCCGATCCTTCAAATACCATCGTCCACGTGGGATTATGGCGGCAGGCAGTGAGGAACCTAACGCCCTTGTCTCGGTGGATCGCGGGCCGGGCCGATTCACCCCCAATTTGCGCGCCACCAACGTCGAGATTTACGCTGGGTTAAATGCTGTTAGCCAGAACCGCTGGCCATCATTAAAGACCGATTTCGGCGCGATCAATGATCGGCTAGGGATGTTTTTCCCCGCAGGTTTCTACAACAAAACCTTCATGTGGCCGCGCTCTTTTTGGGACCGCGTGTACGAGCCAGCGATCCGCAAGATGGCTGGATTGGGCGATGCACCGACCGAAGAAGATCCTGATACCTATTCGGCGACCTATGCGCATTGCGACCTGTTGATCGTTGGTGCAGGATCCGCCGGAATTGATGCGGCGCTGGAGGCCATGGGGTCGCACAAGCGCATTTTCATGATCGATGAGCAGGAGGAATTGGGCGGCGGCGCTTTGGCTGATCCGGCATTATGGCCGTGGCTACAGCGCAGTATGAAGGCGCTGACAGATGCGCCAAATGTGACGGTCCTGAGGCGTACGACGGCGTTTGGATATTACCACGATAATTTCCTTGGCGCGGTTCAGCGGCTGACCGATCACCTGGCCGACGGCGGTGAAGCCCCGCGCGAAAAACTTTGGCGGATACGCGCTGGC
>JANOKA010000260.1:0-1928 GCA_031418995.1 Sphingomonadales bacterium
CAGGCAGCGAGCAGCAGCGCTGCTACCCGCCGCACAGGCTTTGCGTCAGCGTTCAACGGCATCCGACAACAATCCCACCGAGAGCGCGTAAAAATTGGAGCAGTTATAATCAAGGATCACCCGGTAATTGCTCGTCAACAGATAGCCCGTCTTGCCCGGCCCATCAGGTTCAAGCAACGTTGCCTGCACCTGATCACCCGGCCAAACCTTGTCGAGCGGGACCATGCCAAGCGCGCGCCATTCAGCCATTGATTTCCAGCCGCTATGCCGTTCGAATACGCGGGCACAGCGTGGCGCTGTTGTGCGGTTGCGAATCGCCTCGCGGTCAAGCGTGGCGGGCACCGCGACGGCCAACCCCCAGGGCTGGCCAGCCCGCCAACCAGCATTGACAAAATAATTGGCGATGGATGCCAGGGTATCGGCTTCATTTGTCCATATATCTGCGCGGCCATCCCCGTCACCGTCCCGCGCCAGCCGGATGTAAACCGATGGCAGGAACTGTGGATTGCCGGTCGCCCCCGCCCAGCTTCCCTTCAACTGCCCGCGCGGCACGCCGCGGTCCATCATCTGCAACGTTGCGATAAACTCGGCCGAAAACAGCTCACGCCGCCGCCCGTCATAAGCAAGCGAGGCCAGCGCGCGCGGAAGGTCAAAATTGCCCGTAACCGCGCCATAATTGGTCTCATGCCCCCAAATCGCGACCATAATCGACTCAGGAACGCCCGTTTCCCGCTCAATTGCCGACAAACGCGGCCGTAATGACTGATAAGCGACCCGTCCCCGGTTGATCCGTGATGCGTCAACGTGACGTTCTTTATACGGTGCAAAATCAGGCACAGGTGCATTGGGGATGGCCCCCGGCTGAGCACGATCGAGTTCAACAACCCGCGATTGGAAGGTAAGCGTGGGCACCACCGCATCAATCGTCGCCCGCGTCACGCCGCGCGCCTCCGCCTCTGCAACCAGAGTTTGCAAATAGGCTTGGAATCCATCTTCATCCTGCGCCGCCGCATTGCTGCCCAGCGCCAGCCCAGCCAGCAAGATGGCGATCGGGGCGGCGATTCGACGGAGAAAAACTTTGGAACCGGTCATCCTACTGGTGTGCCACACCGCCCGCACGACATGAACCCCCCGCGACACCGCTATTGCACAAAAGATGGGACACAGCGTAAGGCGCAGCGCTTCTCGCATTGAAGCTAGGCGAACCGCCAGGCTTTGCGCACGGGGACAGGTGGCCGAGTGGTTTAAGGCAGCGGTCTTGAAAACCGCCGTGGGTGGAAGCTCACCGTGGGTTCGAATCCCACCCTGTCCGCCATTTCGCACTGTATTTATTAAACATTTTCATCTGATTGTTTGATGTTCCCATAACCGCTCCCCTATGCACGCCGCGCTAGGGCCGACGATGGCGTTTGATTCCGGCTCGCGGTTATCTCAACATCTGGGGTCGGCGACTTGCATTCCCGGCTAATTTCCATTCCAACCCACTCGGTGGTCTGAAGCGAAGGGGGACGCAAATGCAACTTGATGTTCTCTCGCTGGGTGTGGAGGCGTCGCGAGTTGGGGGCAGTGAGACGCGGGTAAGCTTAAAAGCCACAGTGGTCCCTGTTGGCCATGACACGATCAGGCTCGGTGCGAGGCACATTTTCGCGGAGCACAATTTCCAGAGCACGCTAGAGAGAATTGAAGCCCTAGTATGGGTCCGGGCCGACGTGGAGCACTTCGAACACGTCAAGCTACTCGTTCCTGAAAACCTGCGAGGTGACGCCTTTGCTGGGTACGGGCACGCCCGTTTTCCAAAGGACGGCGGGGATTCGGCAACTCTCTCGTTCGTACTTTTAACCGATCACGCCACGTTTGCTGAGATTTTGCGACAGGTTGACGGCGTTGAACCTGGCTCAATCAGAATCGTCGTGTGGATCAACGGCCTC
>JANOKA010000261.1:0-34605 GCA_031418995.1 Sphingomonadales bacterium
AGCTGCCCTATCCCGTTTTTTGTTATGGTTGCAAGGATGGATTAGGTGGAGTGGTAAGGACAAAATGGGCGCGTTTTATCGGTTTGGCCATTTCCATTTTGGCTTATCAATAATAGATCTGTTTGGAATGATTGTTTCACCAAGTTCCTTTTGAAGCGTGATTACCCTGCTGTTTCGGCTGCTTGTTAGCGCTTTTACCAATTCATCGGCATGCGAAACAACTACCATCTGGCATTTATCTGCTGCCTTAGTCATCAGCCGCCCTAATGGAGCAAGTAATTGTGGATGGAGACTGGACTCAGGTTCGTTTAAAATCATAATTTCCGGCGGACTAGGGGATAAAAGAGCCGCAGTTAGTAAAATATATCTAAGAGTACCGTCAGATAATTCTGCGCTACTCAATGGGCGGAGGAGCCCTCGCTGATGCATTTCAACTTCAAATCGATTGTTCACCATTAACTTAGCGCCATCGAACGCATCTGCTATGGTATCAGCCAATCCTTCGCCGTCGCCTATCTCATAAATAGTTTGAATAGCTGCCCCAATATCAGAGCCATCACTGGCGAGTATTGGCGTAAAAGTTCCAACCTGAGGCGAGCGAGCGGGCGCGTTGCTATCTACTCTCAATTGATCATAAAAACGCCAGTTGCGCATTCTTTCGCGTAATAGCAAAAGTTCAAGGCCGTCCTGACTATCTGCGCAATGGGTTATCAAACTATCTACAGGAGATAACCCATCTTTGATTTGACGCCACTCACCGCTATTGCTGCTACGAATGTTAACAAACGGTCCTTTGCGTTCAGCAAAAAGATTGCTGCGCCCAAGCGTTTCGCCTGTCCATAACACTTCGACCTTTATCTCCGGATCACTTGAAAAGCGTGATGACGAAGGTGACGGAAGCCCAAGATCAATTGCATAGCCATAATCGTCCGAAGAAAAGCCAAGGCGCAAACTTATAGGTCCATTGCGCACAGTTCCTTCGATTTTATGCTCGCCGCTTTTCATACCTGAACTGAAATTTTCTGGGCCTGCCCATAACGTTGAGGATAAACCTCCCTCACGCGCGAGAGATGCAATAATGCGGCCTTGAGCAATTTCTGATAATAATCGTAAAGATCTATATAGACTTGATTTCCCGCTACCATTAGCGCCCGTTATTATCGTTAGTTTGCCTAACTCGATAATGATGTCTCGAAGCGAACGATATCCTGAAATAGCAAGGGTATGAATCATCGCTTACTTAATCCTCACTGTAAAATCTTGTTATTGCAGGTTTACATTATGTTATATTTGGTTTTTGCAAAAACAAATAAACATAATGTAAACCTGTAAAGCGTTTTCCTTTCGTTCCCATCATAGCTATACTCCGCCTGTGACTAATGTGCCGCCCCATCTTCCATTCTCTTTCCCTGCGCTGCATGCAAGCCATGCTGGAATCTGGCTTGCTGCGCCCGATGGCGAGGTGCGGTCGATTGGTAAAGGGGAGGCTGTGGGGCGGGCAGCAGAGACGCCGATGATTATGCTGAACGCGCCATTGGTGGCGCAGCGTTTGGGCTATGCCGATCTGTCGGGGCTCGATGTGTTGGAGCTGTTTGCTTTTGTGTATCCGGCGCGGTTTGTTGTGCCAACGCCTAAGGGTTTGGCTTCCGCGTTAGGAATTTCACGCAATGCTGGTGTTTTTTCAGATCAGGACGTCCCTCACCTACTGATTACTGCGACACAAAACTTGCTCGATGCACTCACCGATCCCGCATGGCCGGAACGGGAGGGCGCATGGGACACGGCGCAGGCGTTGATGCGGCTGCGTTGGCCGTGGGCGGGTACAGTGTTGGCGGCGCTGAAAAAACCCGAACAGGCGGAACGGTGGCTTTTTTCACGCTTAACGGAGTGGGAAGAAGCACCGCCGCGCCCCGCGCCGCGCACAGTTACGCTGCTGCCTGAAGCAGTACAGGAACGGTTGGCATCGCTGGTTGGCGACAAAGCCGAAGTGCGCGAGGGACAGCGTGCATTTGCTGGTGCCGTTGCGCATATGTTCAGTCCGCGCGCACACAAAGGCCAGCCCAATATGTTGCTGGCGGAGGCAGGAACCGGGATCGGCAAAACGCTTGGCTATCTGGCTCCGGCATCACTTTGGTCACAAGCGGCCGACGGTGTGGTGTGGATTTCGACATTTACCAAAGCTTTGCAGCGCCAATTGGTGCGCGAGGCGCGCCGTGTCTATCCCGACGCGAACGATTTCAAAACCCGCGTTGTCGTGCGCAAGGGGCGCGAAAATTACCTATGCCTGTTGAACTTGGAAGATGCATTGCAAGGCGGTTTCACAGGCCGCGCCGCAATATTGGCGCATCTGGTGGCACGATGGGCGGCGTATAGTAGCGACGGCGATATGATCGGCGGCGATTTGCCTGGATGGTTGCCCACATTATTCCGCCGCAATGGTCCCGCCGCGTTAACTGATCGGCGCGGGGAATGCATTTATGCCGGATGCCCGCATTACAAAAAATGCTTTATCGAGCGGGCCTCACGGGCCAGCAGCGCCGCCAATATCGTCATCGCCAATCATGCGCTGATGATGGTCAACGCGGCAAGAGGCCGGGACGAAAGCGGACGCGCGACGCGGATTATTTTTGACGAAGGCCATCATTTATTTGATGCCGCCGACGCGATGTTTGCCGCCGCACTGACGGGTCAGGAAACCATTGAACTGCGCCGCTGGGTCATTGGTCCAGAAGGCAAAGCGCGGGGACGGCGGCGGGGATTATCTGCCCGGCTGGCCGATGTCGCAAGCTATGACGCGGACGGCGGTGCGGCAATTGAAATGGCAAGGATTGCAGCAGAGGCGTTGCCCGGTGACGGATGGCTGTCCCGTATTGCGGAAAATATACCATCGGGCCCGATAGAAAAATTGCTCGCGGCGATCCGGGTCATGGTGTTTGCGCGGGATGAAAATGGCGATGCAGAGGCTGGCTATGGCCTTGAAACCGAAATGACCTCGCCCGATGCCGCAATGGTGGATGCGGTGGCGGCGGCGCAAGGTGCCATGGATGCGTTGGCAAGGCCGCTAACGGTTCTGGGGCAGCGTATGGAGGCATTGATCGCCGATCCGCCAGATTGGCTGGATGGTGCGGCACGCGCGCGGATAGAAGGGGCAATGGCCAGCCTGTCATGGCGAATTGATACCGTGCGCGGCTGGGCGGCGATGCTGGCACGGGCCAATGGTACGGTTGATCCCGACTTTGTCGACTGGTTGGCGATTGAACGGGTGGAGGGCCGTGAGTATGACATCGGTATGCACAGGCGCTGGCTTGATCCGATGAAGCCCGTGGCCGAAATCGTTTTGAAACCAGCGCATGGCGTTCTGGCAACATCAGCAACACTGCGCAGCGGCGGGGACTGGGCCAATGCAGAGGCCCGAACGGGCGCAAACCATCTGGATAACCGGGCGCTGCATTTTAGTGCGATCAGCCCGTTTGATTATGCCAGTCAAGCAGAGGTGTTGATTGTGACTGATGTCAAACGCGGCGATATGGCGGCGCTTGCAGGCGCATATTCATTGCTGATTGCCGCATCAGGCGGCGGTGCACTGGGGCTTTTCACCGCGATCCGGCGGTTACGCTCCACCTATGCGCGCATCGCCGACCGCTTGGCCCGCGACGGACTGCCTTTATATGCGCAGCATGTTGATCCGATTGATACAGGCACGCTGGTTGATATTTTCCGCGACGACCCGCATTCCAGCCTGCTGGGAACTGATGCGCTGCGCGACGGAGTTGATGTTCCGGGGCATTCGTTGCGGCTGGTAATCATGGAACAGGTGCCGTGGCCGCGTCCCGATATATTGCACCGTGCCCGGCGGCTGGCCTCTGGCGGAACCGACTTTGATGACCGCATAATCCGTGCACGATTGGCGCAGGCGTTTGGACGGTTGATCCGAAGCGCAGGCGATAAAGGCCATTTTGTGTTGCTGTCTGCTGCGGTGCCCTCCCGCCTGTTAACCGCTTTTCCTGCTGGAACACATATCCGGCGCGTAACATTGGACGAAGCGGTGGCTGCAATTAAATCCGGCCTTTTACCCCAGCCAAAAATCGGGCAGGAGACGTTTGATGTTCTGCCAGAGGAAAGCATTCCATTTTGACCAAAAAACTCATTCTGCTGCGCCATGCCAAATCTGGTTGGGACGATCCAGTAGCGCGCGATTTCGATAGGCCGTTGAACAAACGCGGCGAAAAAGCAGCGCGGCTGATGGGGCGCTGGATGAAAAAAAATAATATTGAATTTACGCATGTCATCGCAAGTCCCGCAGTACGGGTTATTCAAACTTTGGATTATATCGCGGCTGGATATGCACAGCGGATAGAGGCAACATGGGAACGCCGTGTTTATCTGGCATCATCGGCAACCCTGATGGACGTGTTGCGCGAATTGCCCGATAATGGCGCATCGGTATTAATGGCCGGACATAATCCGGGGCTTGAGGATTTGGTTCTGGATTTGGTACCTATTGAAACTGGCGGAGCGATGCGGGCATCGGTATATGAAAAATTCCCAACGGCGGCGATTGCCGAAATAGAATTAAATATTGATACATGGGCGGCAATTGAACGCGGGACTGGAACGTTAACTGGCTTTATTCGGCCACGCGATCTTGACCCAGAACTGGGACCAGAGGACGAATGACCCCGATATTATGGCGCAAGGCTGTGATTACCGATGCCGATGCACTGGCGCATTTGGGCGCCGCAACGTTTCTGACAACTTTTGCCTTCGATCATCCCGGCAAAGGCTTGATCGACCATTTGAACCGCGAACATAGCCCGGAATTTTATGCTGCAAAATTGGCCGATCCCAACGTCGATATTGTAATCGGTGAAACACCGCTAGGCGCGCCCGTTAGTTATTTGATGCTTTGTCCGCCCGAACATCCGGGGTTTCAGCAAGAGGGTGATTTGGAGCTGAAACGAATTTATTTGCTCGCACCGTGGCAAGGCGGCGGAAATGGGCGGGAATTGTTAGGGCAAGCATCCGCAATCGCGGCATCGCGCGGGGCAAAACGGTTGTTGCTTGCGGTCTATGAAAGCAATCCCAACGCCATCGGATTTTACGAACGCGCCGGATATTCAAAAATCGGAGAAACTGTTTTCATGGTCGGCGATGTAGAATTTTTGGATTTTCTTTACGCTAAAACGGTGATTGGTTAGGTCCTTAACCCTAAGCAGCCTCTAGCGCGGCGCTCAATCTATCACGTATACCCCGTAGCACTGTGTGATCGCACTGCGGGCTGTTTTGCGTTGGTATTTGCCTGGCAGATTCATTATTTTGCGCTGAATTAACGTTGCCGCCCAAAAACTTTGCAGCGCCTTTAATGGTATAGCCCTCCACGTGCAAAAGAGTATGGATCTTGTGCAGCATTGCAACGTCTTCAGCGCGGTAATGCCGCCGACCGCCAGCACGTTTTAATGGCCGCAGCATGGGGAATTGTTCTTCCCAATACCGCAATATGTGCGTTTTCACGCCCAGCTCTGCGGCCATTTCCCCGATGGTGCGAAATGCGTCAAACGATTTATCCAAAATGCCTCTCCGATGTGGCTTTGCACAAATCAGCGATTATTTTACGCGTAGACGCATGCCTTGGCTGGCGCGGAATGTCAAAACGCGGCGCGGTGTAATCGGAACTTCAACGCCGGTTTTGGGGTTGCGGCCAACGCGCTCACCTTTATCGCGCAGAACAAATGTTCCAAATCCGGAGATTTTGACATTTTCGCCATCTATCAATGCCGTGGTCATGTGATCCATTATAGACTCGATCATCGCCGACGAGTCCGCGCGCGACAAACCGATTTGGCGGTTCAGCGTTTCGGCCAGATCAGCCCGCGTCAATGTTCCTGTTTCAGCCATTTATTCTCTCCGCCCCTACTATTTATGGTATACTATGCATTGGTATATATAACAAATTGCATAATGTAAAATCGTCTGTGAAAACGGCCCAAATTTGGCTACATCCTTACGACTGAAGCGCCCCAAGTAAATCCGCCGCCCATAGCCTCCAATACAACTATATCGCCAAGTTTAATCCTGCCATCTCGCACGGCAACGTCAAGCGCCAATGGCACAGACGCCGCCGAAGTGTTGGCATGTTGGTCAACGGTCATTACAACCTTATTTTTATCAAGCCCCAATTTGCGCACAGTTGCGTCGATAATCCGTGCATTCGCCTGATGCGGGACAACCCAGTCTACATCCGCTGAGGACAGCTCAGCAGCTTCCAACGTCTCGCGCATAACACTGGCCAAATTGGTAACAGCGTGCCGGAAAACTTCCTGACCCTTCATTCGCAACTTGCCCACTGTCCCCGTCGTTGACGGTCCGCCGTCCACGTACAGCAACTGATTATGACGTCCATCGGCATGCAATTTGGTGGCGAGCGCGCCCCGTGTGCCAATCTCTCCCGACAAAACCACTGCGCCCGCACCGTCGCCAAAAAGCACACATGTCGTGCGGTCTTCCCAATCCAGAATACGGCTGAATGTTTCTGCGCCGATGACCAGTGCGTTTTGGGCGGAACCCGCACGGATCATACTTTCCGCCACTGAAAATGCATAAAGAAAGCCGGAACATACCGCAGCAACGTCAAATGCTGCACCGCCATGATGGCCGAGCAGATGCTGTACAATAGTAGCAGTGGCGGGAAATGTCTGGTCAGGCGTAGCCGTGGCGACGATTATCAAATCAATTTCGGATGCGTCCATTGAGGCAGCGGATAATGCATTTCGCGCGGCTTGCGCGGCTAGCGTCGCAGTTGTTTCGTCTGCGGCGGCCAAGTGGCGGAATTTTATTCCAGTGCGTTCGGTGATCCACGCATCCGATGTGTCAACACGCTGCGCCAATTCTGCGTTGGACACACGGTTGGCGGGCAGAGCCGAGCCTGTACCTTTGATAACGGCGCGCAATGCAGGCGCAGTCATTGCGCGCCCGTCTTTTGTATTTCCACCGCCTGCTTTCCTGCTGTCTCTGTTTCAGTGACTGACCGCAAATCATTGGCGATTCGTGCTGTAATGTCTTCTTCTACCAGCCGGGCCGCCACTTCGACCGCATTTGCAACGCCTTTCACGCTTGCGCTGCCATGACTTTTGACGACTACGCCGTTCAAACCCATGAATACTGCGCCATTGTGGTTGTTTGGATCCAGGTGATGGCGCAGCAATTCTGTTGCCGGCCGCGATACCAAAAATCCGATTTTGGAACGGATCGAACTTGTAAAAGCGCGTTTCAGCAAATCCGTCACAAACCGGGCAGAACCCTCAATTGCTTTCAGTGCGATATTGCCGGAAAAACCATCGCAAACGACAACATCGCAGTCGCCTCGGTTAATCTTGTCAGCTTCGGTAAAGCCCTGAAAATCCATGGCAAGACCAACTGATTCGCGTAAGTGCTGAGCCGCATCGCGCAATTCGTCCGTGCCCTTCATATCTTCGGTGCCGATATTCAACAGCCGTACCCGGGGCCGTTCAAATCCATATATTACCCGCGAATAGGCCGCACCCATAACCGCAAACTGCACCAAATTTTTGGCTTCGCAATCGGTGTTTGCGCCCAGATCGAGCATGACAACATCGGTGTCGGTTAAAGTAGGCAGCAATGCGGCAAGGGCAGGGCGATCAATACCGGGCATTGTACGCAATGCCAATTTGGCCATAGCCATCAATGCGCCCGTACTGCCTGCGCTGACCGCTGCGCTGGCTTCGCCATCTTTGACGGCGTTGATTGCAAGCCCCATAGAACTGGATTTGGATTTGCGCAGCGCCTGCGACAATTTGTCCTCACCCGTTACAACGCCGTCCGTATGGATGATTTCAGAGGCAGCGCGTAAGTTGGGGTGGTCGTCCAAAGCCGCTTTAATGCGTGTTTCATCGCCAACGAGCAGGAATTTGAAACCTTCGTGTCTATGCCGGGCGAGCGCTGCGCCTGCAATCATCACAGACACACCTTCATCGCCGCCCATCGCGTCAATTGCGATACGCGGGTTCATCGTCACTGTATTTCCTCCTGATATCTAGTAGCAACAGCCCTAGCCGATTTCAGGAAGTGAGCCAATGAAGGATCAGCCAGCCGCCATAATTTCGCGGCCGTTATAATGGCCGCAAGCATCACATAAATGATGCGGACGCTTCAGCTCGCCGCAGTTTGAACATTCTTGGTAAGCGTCAACTTTCAACGAATCGTGGCTACGGCGCATGCCGCGTTTCGATGGAGATGTTTTTCTTTTAGGGACAGCCATTTCGGCACCAGTTCCATTTCAAATTCTAAATAATGCCTATTGCACTAAGCCAATTCACCAGCGCTGGCAAGCAACGCCAGAATCACTAGCCGAAAAGCCACAAGCAATCGGGTGAGCGGCGCGTATAGCCAATTTTCTGTCCTTTGCAACCACAGAGATGCTGTGTAGGACAAATCCAAATCACGGGAGGAATATATATGACATTGTCCATCACACTTACCATTGCCGCTGCAGCTGCGTTGATTAACATGTGGCTAATGATCCGGTGCGGTCAAGCGAGGACTTCTGAAAAAGTGAGTATTGGCGATGGCGGCAGTGAATTAGTGATTCGGCGCATGCGTGCGCACGCAAATTTCATCGAAAGCGCGCCAATCGTTCTGATCTTGATTGCTGCGCTGGAATTAACGGGCGGCACCTCGACATGGCTTTGGGTCGTCGGAATTGCATACACCATCGGGCGTTTGTTACATCCCATTGGGATGGATGGCGGTTCGCTTGAAAAAGGCCGCATGATCGGAACAATACTGACCATGCTTACTTTATTGGGCCTTGCTGTAATGGCGCTGGTTTCGGTCTATTCAAAACTGATGTGACGTAAAACTTGGTGGTATGGGGCTAAAGCACCAATGCTTTACGTCCCCAAATAATCAGGAATAATAATGCCGCCGCGATAATTGCAAATGTGGCGGGTTCCCAAATATTGAACAGCCAAACGCCAACCGCCGGCGCAAAAATATATGCCGCCCCGTTCACTGACGCGACTTTACCCGCCACATCACCTTGTTCACTGCGCGGGACGGCCAGCGATGTTCCAGCGGTGAATCCGGGGCGATACAGGCCAAAGCCTAATGAGGCGATGGCATAGCCGGTGCTTATTCCGTAAAATTCTTGTGATGCACCGGTAACCACTACACCCACAAGCGCCAGAATTGAGCCCCATAATACCGATGCGCGCGGACTTGGCGACAGCAATGGGATCAATCCCCACTGTGCCAGTAAAGATGCCATCGCGCCGATAAACATAACCGATCCAATCGCTTGCACTGCGCCAACGGCATCGTCCTGCAAACCCAGACGGTCGCGCACCAAAAATCCGACTACGCCAAGCAATATCGCTTGCGCATGGCCGCCGATCAACCCCGAAAGCAACCAAGGCAAGATGCGAGGGTCACGCCATTTCAGACGCACATCCGATGGCACGTCGATGATTTCGCCGTGCAAAGGGTCTCCGGCTTCTTCTGCGCCCGGTGTATTCATGGTTGCCGATGAGGGATAGGATGCAACGATACCGCGCGCCTCAAATCGCGGCGTATCATTGGGTAGCCGCAAATACAGCGCCGCCAAAACGCCGACACCGAATAAGGCAAACAGGATAAGGGGTCCGGCCAAACCAAAGGGATAAAAAACCAGTAACGGAGATAGTGCAGGCCCGATAACGGTTCCCAATCCAAAAGACGAGGCCAACAATGACAGCGCTTTGGTCCGTTCGGCGCGTTCGGTACGGGCTGCAACATAAGCCTGAACCGCAGGCGGGGCTGCGCTGCCGAATCCGCCATACAGGCTGCGGAAAAGCGCGAATATGATAAAAGTCAGCGCAGGGGCGATCAACCCCTGTAACCCCATCCACAATATTGTCCCGCACAGCCCCATAGAAGCAATAAATCCTAACATGCCAATGGTCATCAATTGCTTGCGGCCGCGTCTGTCCGACATGCGCGCCCATCGCGGCGCGGTTATCACCCATAACAATGCTGACCAGCTGAAGGCCAAGCTGACCCAGACATCTGCGACATTCAATTGGCTGGCGATAGCAGGCAGTGTGGACTGCATCGCTGTATTACCAGCCGCAGCCACCAGCATAACCAGAAACAGTATGACAATACGCGTCGCCGGGATGGATTGCGATTTTGTCATCAGGATTTTTGCCAATCATAACTGCGCGTAACCGCGGCAACATGCAGGTCATATTTTGAATACCAACGGTCACGGCCTGCATCGCGGATTGCAGTATGTTCCGCATTGTCCCGCCACGCCAGGGCCGATGCATTATCATCCCAGTAGCTGATGGTAATACCAAGGCCGCTGTGACCACGCACCGAATCAACACCGGCATAACCAGGTTGCAAAGCCGCTAATGCAGTCATTTTTTCCGCCGCAGTTGCATAGCCTGCGTCATCTAATCCCGTTCGCTGCGCTACAAATATTACGGCGATAGTTCCGGCGAAATGCTTGGTCATAGGATGGTCTTAGAAGCATTTGACCGTATTTCGCAATCGCGCAAATACGGCAGAACGCATTTTTAGGCATATACATGTTGCACTGGCGGACGCCATTTGCGACAATATGACATCCCAAAATTTCATAAAGCGAAACTATGCCAGCCTCCGTTGTTATTAAATCCGGCCTTATTGACCGCGTTAAAGTGAAGGCCAGCCGCTTTTTTGGTCCGTGGGGCGTGTTTTTCAAAGGCTTTATCAAACACCCTGTCATGGTTGGATCAATCATTCCATCATCATCACGCACCGTAAATAAAATGCTGGCTCCGGTCGATTGGGAAAATACCAAATTGTTCGTCGAATATGGCCCCGGGGTTGGTACGTTCTGCCAACCCGTTTTGGACCGCATGCGCCCGGATGCGAAATTGATTGTAATCGATCTCAACCCTGATTTTGTGCAATATCTGACCAAGACATTCCACGATAGCCGGTTCGTTGCGGTGCACGGATCAGCTGCGGATGTTGTACAAATCATTCGGGAATTCGGTTTTGACCATGCCGATTATGTTTTGTCCGGCCTGCCATTTTCAACATTGCCGGACAATTTGGGCCCCGTGATTGCCGAAGAAACAGCAAAGGCAATCCGTCCCGGCGGAGCGTTTTTGGTATATCAGTTTCGTGCGCGCGCCCGCGATTTTATGGCGCCCCATTTCACAAAGATCGACAATGGGTTTGAACCTTGGAATATTCTGCCATGCCATTTGTTCTGGGGCTGGAAAGACTAGGTCCTGTTCCTAGGGTCCCATTCTTGGGTTATAATCCTATGGAAGCAATTTGCGTTTCCGGTTGAACATCAACCCGAACTTGATCCGCCGCCCAATTGTGTAGTCCACGCTGTTGACCAAAAGATAACTCAGCATCCATTTTGCTCTGGTGAAAATACTGCTGCGGCTGCGATGCAGAGCCAACGTTTGTTCTTCACTGTGATTGGCCATATTCTGGATAATGGAACGCAGATATGCAGCCAGTGCTGCGTCCTCGATACGGACCATGATTTCCATGTTGATAAACAGACTGCGTGTATCTAGGTTTGAAGACCCAATATAGCAGGCATCATCTAGGATAAGCAGTTTCATGTGCAGCGGCCGCGTCTGAAATTCATAGATATGCGCGCCGCGTTTTAGCAGATATTTATACAGCGACCGCGCAGCGCCTATTGTGGCTCCGTTATCGGATTTTCCAGCCAGTACAATCTGTGATCCCCCGCCGCGCGTTACTTTTGCTATTCTGCGTAAAATGGATTGGGACGGCGAGAAATATGCCGATACGACGTGCAAATTTTTTGCTGTCTCCAACTCTTTTTTCAATCGCAACGCCCATGGTGATATCCGGTTGGTTGGCCCGCCAAGCAACCATGCTATTGCCCCATTTCCCGGTTTCCAGGCACGGATGACACGGCGAAGCTTACGAAATTGAACACCGCCATCGTTCGACATATCATGCAAATCGTCATAATATTTTGCAAGCTCGGCCACTTTGGGTCCCGACAATATAATACCGAAATCTTCCCAGCTTTCATCGCCTGCGCGCCCGAAATAATTGTCCGTGATGTTAAATCCGCCAATTACAGCGTGCTGTTCGTCCGCAATCAGGATTTTCTGGTGATTGCGGACCGCATATCCCAAATTCCATTTGGAACTAAAACAATGGTAATCGCCGCCTGCATCGACAAATGGTTCAAAAAATTCATGGCCAGTCTCATTAGATCCAAAACTGTCGATAATCAGCTGCACGCTTACGCCGCGCTGCACCGTTTCAGTTAACGCCGAAAGAACTTGTTTGCCGGTTTCGTCGCCGCGGAACATATAACTGAACATGCGCAGCGAGGTTTTGGCGGACGCAATAACCGCCAATACACCGTCCAACCGTTCATCATCCGCCGAGATAACGTTTATAATATGACCATCGACGGTGAACGGCTTGCCGGGAAAGCTGTGTTTGTTTGAGGGTGTGTTTGCGCCTGACATTTGTAACAAGTAAACGGTGAAACCTATGCATACAAGTGCGCACGGCTTTTCATTGACAATTGGGGGCCTGTTGCCTAGTTGCCCATCTACTTTCCGTACATTTCGAGAATCAGGAGCCCGTATGGCACGCGTAACCGTTGAAGATTGCATCGATAAAATCACCAACCGCTTTGATCTGGTGTTGCTTGCTGCCGAACGCGCACGCGAGATATCCGGCGGCGCCGAACTGACCATTGACCGCGACCGCGATAAAAATCCGGTCGTCGCATTGCGCGAGATTGCAGATGAAACCGTTAGCCCGCCGCATTTGATGGAAGGCTTGACGCAATCCCTGCAAAAAATGCAAATTGACGATGATGAAACGCCGGATGAAATTGGTTCGCTTAGCTTGTCTGCAGAAGCATTGCGTTTGACTGCAGCGGCTCCTGCGCGCGGCAGCGGCGTAGCGCGGGATTATGACCGCTAACATCAACTTTATGTGACCGAATAGCTGTGAAAGGCCTGGCATGTCCGGGCCTTTTTCTTTTTGGCAAACAGAGATTGCCTTGTTACACAACTGCTATGAATGAATTCGGGGCAGTTGCAGATATCATGACCGGCGCGGTAATTGCTGGCGCAGTTGAACCGCCCAGCGGAGCAGCCACCAGTGAAACGCACCGTGATTGCCTGAACTGCGGTGCGGCTTTGTCTGGGGCCCATTGCCATAACTGCGGTCAAAAGGCCAAAGTGCATCGCACTCTACATGCGTTCGGCCACGATTTTCTGCATAGTGTACTCCATTTTGACGGTAAAATATGGCGGACTTTACCAATGTTGTTTTGGCGGCCCGGTGAATTGACGCGGCGCTATGCCCACGGCGAGCGCGCGAAATTCGTCTCACCATTGGCATTGTTTCTATTTTCGGTATTTTTGACCTTTGCCACATTTAATACGATTGTGCCCACAGAGTTTGAAACAAACACGGTGGGTGGTCAATCAGCTGAACAAAAGGCCTATGCTGCCGATCGTCAAGACATGTTGGATGATATTGCGGGGCTTGAAAAAGACAAAAAAGAAGCAATTGCCGAGGGACAATCCGGCTATCAATGGATGGACGGTGCAATCGAGCGGCATAAGCAAGCTTTGCAGTCGTTAGAACAAGGGCAGGGCAAAGAAATTCGGCGCATGGACATCGCGGCCCGAAAACTGGCTGTGGAAAAAGAAAAGATTGAGACCTCGATTGCCAAATTAGAAGCAGACTTGGCCAAAGCCGAAAAGGCCGGGAAGCCGTCAGACGCGATTAAAGAACAATTGGAAGGTGAACGTCTTGGCGTAAAAATGCTGGGCAAAGCGGCAGAATTGGCAAACAGCGCAGACCCTGCAAGCGCTTGGACAGTTACTGATCCAAGCCTTCCCGGCGCAGGATGGTTAAACCAAGCGTTCAAACATGCGAGCAGCAATCCGCAACTGCTAATTTATAAAATTCAATCTAATACCTATAAATATAGCTGGGCATTAATACCAATTTCGGTTCCATTTCTATGGTTATTGTTTTTTTGGCGGCGAAAATTCAAGCTGTTTGACCACGCCGTGTTTGTTACCTATTCCCTTACATTCATGATGTTGCTCGGGATGATTTCGGCAATATTTATGCAATTTGACAGTACGCAAATTTTCGGCGGGTTGCTGCTAGGCCTATTTCCGCCAATCCACATGTACCGGCAATTACACCAAGCCTATGAAACATCACGGTTCGGGGCATTTTGGCGGATGTGTGCTTTGACTTTGTTCGCTCTAACGGCTCTCACTCTGTTTGCGATTTTGGTCTTTACTTTAGGCGTCACCGGATAACAGTCGCAGTTCTATCTGACCATTGTCCAAAAATGGCTGGACAATCTCCGCCATGCGGGGCTGCCGGTCATTTACAAATGCCCGGTTAAAGAAACTGTTGGCGATGACATCGGCGATTTGCAAACCGGCTATCCTGTGGCTTTCCGCCATTTGAGCGCCGTTCCACGGTCCGATTAATTGTGCAATATCGCTGCGCACTACATTCAAAATCCGGTCATCATAGCGTCCTGTGTCCATGACAATATTGGTGCATGCACCGCCGCCAGTCAGCAGTGCGCCAATCGCGTCGTTCATAAGCCGGATATAAATATCAATATCATGCGCGCCCCTGTCGCTGCCCGGTTCAGGTTTTAATGCCGATATGGCAATGCTGACGGCAATTTTTGCATTTGTGCGGTTTAATAAATCGAAGAATAAGGCGCGCTCGGGCAAATGAATCCGGCTGCCTTTTAGTTCTCCGGTTAGTCCGGTATCCGCGCGAAATTGCAATAGCAGGTTTTCGGTATCCGCTTCATCCATCAGCACAGCGGCCAGTGTCATGACACCTCGGCCAACTCCGCCACTTTCGTCACAATAAATTGGCATGACGTCCGCTAACCGCGCCTACGTGTATTTACAGTACGGTTCAGCAAGGAAAACGCTTAATCAATGTCTCTCGCCAAGCTTGCCGAACAGTCAGCGTTTTGCGCCGTGCGGCAGGAATTGATCCAAATGCCCGCAAGGCATCCTCGGAGGTAAATTTGGCATTTTTGGGAACGCAATACATTGGGTTGCCTGCAATTTTCGCTTTATCATTTTCGGCCTTTACCGATTGTCCGGCTGATTTCATCTCGGCCATAACCGGTTTCAGATCGGACGACAGCATCGCCGTGACGCCTTTTTTCTGTAGCGCGAGTGCTTTGTTATAGAAAGTATCAGCGTCCATAGCATAAGCGGGCAAAGGAAATGCCGATAAAATAATTATCGCAATGCAAAGCTTCAATTTCATATACGCCCCTCAATAGTCTGAAGCGTACAATTGCCGACAATGACTTGAATGCATAGTGAATAAAAAAACTGGCCGCATTTTAACGCGCGGCCAGTTTGATTATTTTAGTTTCGATTGATACCGTTTACGCGCCTTGTGGTTTTGCATCGCCTATGCTGGCACGCTTTCCGCGGCCTGCCTTTGGTATCGACGATCCGGCGAGTGGGATGCTGGAAGGTTTTGTTTTGGTGTTATCGTCACGCTCAAATCTACCTGTATCCAGCAACTCTTTAATCTCGTCACCTGATAGAGTCTCGAACTCCAGCAAAGCATTGGCCAATAAATCGAGCTGTTTTTTATGCTTCTTAAGCAACATCTTGGCCCGTTCGTATCCACCGTCCACAAGTTTGCGGATTTCGGCATCAATCAGGATTGCTGTATCCCCTGACATCGCGCGGCGTTGCGGCCCGCCATATCCCAAATAACTTTCCTGCTGTTCTTCATATTGGATCGGACCAAGGGCATCGGACATGCCCCATTGCGTTACCATTGAACGGGCCAGTTTGGTGGCTTGTTGAATGTCGCCGCTCGCACCCGATGAAACCTTGTCATAGCCAAAGATCATTTCTTCAGCGACACGGCCACCCATCGCAATCGAAAGATTGGCATACATCGCATCCCGGTGATACGAATATGTATCACGTTCCGGCAGCCTGACGACCATACCCAATGCACGGCCACGCGGAATGATGGTCGCCTTGTGAATGGGATCAGACGCCGCTTCATGCATTGCGACAATAGCATGGCCAGCCTCGTGAAACGCGGTCATCTTTTTTTCATCGGCGGTCATGCTGAGCGATTTCCACTCTGTACCCATCATCACTTTATCTTTTGCCGCTTCGAATTGCGCCATGGCAACCAAACGTTTGCCAAGCCGTGCCGCCAATAATGCGGCTTCGTTGACGATATTGGCCAATTCAGCACCGGAAAATCCGGGCGTTCCGCGCGCAATTGAACGCACGTCTACATCGGGTGCGGTCGGCACCTTTTTAATGTGAACGCCCAGAATTTTCTCACGGCCCTCAATATCGGGTAGCGGAACGGTTACTTGGCGGTCAAAACGGCCGGGACGCAGCAATGCCGGGTCCAATACGTCGGGACGGTTGGTGGCAGCGACGATAATTATACCTTCGTTAGCTTCAAATCCGTCCATTTCCACCAGCAACTGGTTTAACGTCTGCTCCCGCTCATCATTCTGGTTACCAAGGCCTGCGCCGCGGCTGCGGCCTACCGCATCAATTTCATCGATGAATATAATGCACGGGGCATTCTTTTTTGCCTGTTCAAACATGTCGCGTACACGGCTTGCGCCGACGCCGACGAACATTTCAACAAAGTCGGAGCCCGAGATTGAAAAGAACGGTACGCCTGCCTCGCCGGCAATGGCACGTGCCAGTAATGTTTTACCCGTACCAGGCGAGCCGATGAGCAGAGCCCCCTTGGGAATTTTTCCGCCAAGGCGCGAGAATTTCATCGGGTCTTTCAAAAACTCGACGATTTCCTGCAGTTCTTCCCGCGCTTCATCAATGCCGGCAACATCATCAAATGTGACTTTGCCATGCTTTTCGGTGAGCAATTTGGCCTTTGATTTGCCAAAGCCCATTGCGCCGCTAGCGCCGCCCCCTTTTTGCATTTGCCGCAGCACAAAAAAAGCTATCCCCAGGATAAGCAGAAACGGAAGTGCGTTAATTAGCAAATACATCAACAGACTAGGCTGTTCGACTTGTTTGCCCTGCACTTCGACATTTTTCTCTTCGAGCAATTTATACAGACCGGAATCGCTGGCGACCGGAACCGTTGTAAATGTTTCGCCATTGGCCAATTTGCCCGTTATTTTATCTGGCGCAATTGCCACAGTTTTTACCTGGCCTGCCGTCACTTTACCGCGAAAGCCGGAATAGCTCATGGACTTCGCGGGGTCGCTTGCGCTGCCGCTGAATATTGAGGCGATCAACAGGAATGCGACAATTACCGCCGCCCAGATCGCCATATTTTTCATCAAGGGGTTGCCTTGTGGTTCTTGCTCATCATTCATCGCTCTGACCTGCCTTTATGCCAATTCCCCAAACCCTATGTAGGCTGGATTAAGTGAATGGCAATATAACAGAATGAAATTTATCGCAGCGCGGTTTTAACGCTTGATCGCAGCGGAGCGGACCTGAAAGACCATGTCTCCCCGCCCTTGCACAATGTGTTGCCCAAGGTGAATGTTTTGCCCGTGTTCAGATCGTTTAACCCGCGTTCAATTGCCGCCCCTTTGTGACTGGTTTCGGGCTCCAACAAAGCAAGTATATGCAACAACAACCGCCGCTGCAATTCATGCGGAATATCATTCGCGTTTAATGTAATATATTCTGGTTCTTGTACAATTCGTACGGCGGCCAGTTCCTGTGTCATCCAGTCCAGTGCCATGCTGGCGTCGTGCAAGGCTGCTGCACTGCGCACGGCGGCGTCGGGGTTCAGCGGGTTAGGGGACGAGGCCAGCCATTCGCGCATTCGTACGCGATCAAAATCTTCGTCTTTGTTGCTAGGATCCTGAACGGCGGCAACACCCGCAGCCGTGCAGATTTCCACCAGTTCGGACTTTTTAAAAGACAGCAATGGGCGAATTATGCGCCCATTTACGCAACGCACTCCCGACAGTCCATCAACACCGCTACCCCGCGCCAACCGCATCAGCACTGTTTCCAGTTGATCGTCAGCATGGTGTGCGGTTGCAATATGCGTACAACCATTATCATCCGCCCATTTGGCCAACAGTGCGTAACGCGCCGATCGGGCATATGACTGGATATTGCCTTTTATTGGCTCCGATGGTTTGAGTGTCGTGTGCATAATACCGCGCTCGGCACTTAGCGACGCGACAAACCGTGCCTCTGATGCGGCTTCTGGGCGCAGCTGGTGATTCACGGTGGCGGCGCAGAATTGCCCTGAACAGCATTCATGCATCATCAATAGCAGCGCCAGGCTATCAGGACCGCCCGATACCGCAACGCCGATCCTGCTTTTGCCGTCCCCCGTTATTCCGCAGCGCAGCAGCCCGGCCAAAAACCTGTCTTTGATATCAGAGGACAACCACAATTATTTGCATTTCGCGCGGGTTCGGCCCGAGGAGAGACGTTCGGCCAAACGTCCACTGGCAGCGTCGGGATAGGCGGTTTGCAATTGCCCAAATGCTTCACAGGCCTCAACATTTTTGCCAAGGTCGGTCAAAGACTGGCCAAGAAAATATAGGCTTTCTGGCGCACGTTCCCCGCGCGGATCGGTTTTATAATTGTCATAAAAAATTTTTACGGCCGTCGCCGGTTTTTTGTCGTCCAGCCACGCACGGCCCAAAAGGTTGCGCGCATAGCTGGCGCGATTATTCTTAGGATATTTGGCGACGGTTTCTTGCAATGTCACTTGCGCCTCGGGAAAGAACTTTGCTTCCCACAGGCGGTAACCGTAATTATATCCATCTTCAAACCCGTCACCAGTGGCAGGGCGCCCGATTGCTGCCACCGCTGCAGTCCGGGTGGCAGACGGCTTTACGGCAGGTTTGGGCGCGTCGGGTTTTACCGCAATTACGGGCGAAACGGGGCGCGGTACATCTGCCCCGCCAGACGCCGCAACGGCAGGCATAGCCTGTGCTTTCAGTTCATTTTCAACGGTCTTTAACCGGGCCTCCATTGACCGCATGCTATTACCCTGACGTTCGACCGTTCCGGTCAATGTTGCCAGTTGGGTTTCCAGTGCATCCACCCGCGCGATCAAATCACTGACTGCGCTGGACGAAGATGTTCCATTGGGATTACTCGCCGATGGCGTCTTGATTTCGGGTTCAAAAACCTTGCCAGCGCCTTCCGGGAACACTTTGCGTTGAACTGCGCGCATTTCTTTCTCAAGCTTTACGACCCGGCCTTCCACATTTACGTCCTGCGCAAAGGCGGGCATCGATAACGCGAGCGCGCTTGCGCCGATCAGGATTAATCCATGCCTCATTAATTTACCCTTCCCTCCGGTACACTCGCCTGTTCATACCCAATTATCAGACGGCAATAAAGAGTTTGGCTGTTGTTGCATGCAAATTGTTGCAACGCGTGGCTTATATTACCGTTTGTTCCAACCATTACGGTTCTAAATTATCGGCAGGCATAGCGACGTTGGGCGCCATTGTAGCAGGGTTGCTTGGCGCAGCAGCCGCTCCATCGCGCGCTGATAACGCCGCCGCGCTGATCGCGACATCGGCGATTGTCAGTTCACGGTCGCTAAGCGGGGTCACTTCTTTGCCGTCAATCATCACCGTCAACATATGCGGCCTGCCCGTTACAATCATCGGGCCGTTGGCATCTTTTGGTACAGTGAATTTATCGCCTGCTTTCATTTCTGATTCGAACAGACGATTACGGGCGCTGTCGTACACTTTGATCCATACCACATCTTTGGCAGTCAGTGTAACCACTCCATCAGGATTTCCTGCACCAATGGCGGCAGGGGCCTTTATCGGAGCGGATATTGCGGGCAGCGATGGCTGCTCTGTTTCAATGGATTCCACGGGCAGTTCGCCATTCATAAAATAGCTGCGCCAAATCAGGAATCCGCCGATAATCAGCGCTCCAACTATGGCCGCTGTCCAAGCCAATGTGCGAGAAGGTACGCTGGATAAATCGGCGGGTTCGTAATTGGGGGTTGTCGCTTGGAATCCACCAATTCCGCTTTGCGCAAGTTCAATCCGCAGATCAGAACCAATTTTGGCATCGTCCATCTCAAGCGCGCGCGCGTAAGACCGCGTAAAACCAATGGCATAAGTACTGCCCGGCAGTTTTTCATATTCGGATTTTTCAATCGCCTCCAAATGGCGCATCGGAATACGTGTCCGGAGTGCAATTTCATCAAGGCTAAGCGTGCGTCGTTCACGCTCTGCTTTTAGCTTTTCACCAACCGTATGAAACGCAAACTCGGCGTTTTCCATTGTCTCGTCTTCCACCTATACTCTCCATGCGCCCATTTTATTTTTTATGGTGTCCAATTAAACCATGGCAGTGGCAGCGCGAAAGTCAATGGCGATCACGCGCAGATTGGCGCGTTAACTGGGGTTAGTATCATGTCATAAACCTAGCCAAGGTCAACGTGCTGGCTGGATGCCCATGCCGCCAATTCTTGCCTGAAATACGGTGTTGGCTTGCCGAGCATTCTGGAAAGCTGCGCCTCTACCGCTGTCCTGTCCACAGTCCGTATCATCGCCTTTATCGGACCAATGCCGGCTGGCGTAATCGACAAGTTTTGAATGCCAATACCAAGTAAAGCCAATGCTTCCAGTGGACGTCCGCCCATCTCTCCGCATACCGACAAGTCCACATTATGTTCGTTGCAGGCGACCACGACGCGGCGGATGAAACGCAAGATAGATGCGCTTAACCAATCGTAACGCTCAGCGAGCCGGGGGTCGGCACGATCAGCTGCGAATAAAAACTGGGTTAAATCATTGGTACCAATAGACAGGAAATCGATTTTCGGTAGCAATATATCCAACGCATCCGCAAGTGCAGGTACCTCCAGCATCGCGCCATACCGTATGCGCTGCGGCAGCAGTTTTTTGCGCCCAGTCAGATATACAAGCTGCGCCTCGAAAATCGCCTTTGCTGCGTCAAATTCCCACGGCTCGGAAATCATCGGGAACATGATATTCAAAGTGCGGCCTGCACTCGCCTCAAGCAGCGCCCGTGCCTGCGCCTTCATCAGCCCTTCATGGTCAAGTGACAAACGGACTGCGCGCCATCCCAATGCCGGATTTTCTTCATCGGCTTGGCTAGCGCGCAGATAAGGTAGTGCTTTGTCGCCGCCGACATCGATTGTTCGAAATGTCACTGATTTGTCACGCGCGGCATCCAACACTTCGCGGTAAAACCTCTGTTGCCGCTCGCGCTGCGGCAAAGTAGCAGAAATCAGGAACTGGAATTCGGTGCGAAACAATCCGATGCCGTCTGCGCCCGTCAAACCGATTGCCGCGACATCGTCACGCAAACCGGCGTTAATCATCAGGCGGATGCGCGATCCGTCTTTTGTTACAGGCTCTACATCTCGCAAGGCGGCGTAACGCGCTTTGCGTTTCTGTTGGTCGGTTAATTGCGATTGGAACGCCTCGACCACGCCGTCAGTTGGCCGCACTATTACCGATTTTTCATCTGCATTCAGCAGCAGCATATCGCCTTCGCGCACTTGATGGCGGACACCCGAGACACGGCCCAAAACCGGAATACCCATCGCACGCGCCACGATGATGACATGCGCAGTCAGCGATCCCTCCTCCAGAATTACTCCGCGCAAACGCCGCTTGTCATATTCCAGAAGTTCAGCGGGCCCCAAATTACGCGCCACCAAAATCGAATCCTGTTTCAGGCCCAATTGCGCCGCAGTGCTCATTTGCCCCGATACGATGCGTAGCAGGCGGTTGGCTAAATCCTCCAGATCGTGCATCCTATCGGCCAGCAATGGATCGTCGATCTGCCGCATCCGCATACGGGTGCGCTGCTGCACGCGCTCAATCGCGGCCTCGGCGGTCAGGCCGCTGTCGATGGCTTCGTTGATCCGCCGCGACCAGCCCTCGTCATAGGCAAACATTTTGTAGGTTTGCAAAACCTCCTCATGTTCCCCGCCCTTGGCGAAATCGGCTTGGCTGGTCATGCGGTCAATCTGTTCGCGCATCTTGTCAAACGCGGAATAGACACGGTGCCGTTCAGCCTCGGTATCTTCGGCAACAGTATGTTCGATGCGGATATTGGGTTGGTGGAAAATCGCCACACCCGCCGCCATTCCTTGCACCAGTGAAAGGCCGTTCATAACAATCGTGCCGTTGTTAACCGCGCCGCCGCTTGCCGCATCATCGATCAAGCCAGCACCTGCGATCAATTCGGACAGCACCATTGCTACGGTTTGCAAGGCTTCGATCTCGACCTCTTCATATTTGCGCGGCTCGCTATGCTGTACGCCCAGCACGCCAACGGCACGTTCGGACCTTACAATTGGCACGCCTGCGAAACTGTGAAAGCGTTCTTCACCTGTTTCAGGCATATACCGGAAATTGGGATGCGACGCCGCTTCGTCCAGATTCAACGTTTCTACATTTTCGGCGATGGTGCCAACCAGGCCTTCACCCAGTCCAAGCCGCGTAACATGCACCGCCGCTTGGTTCAGGCCGCGGGTTGCAAACAATTCTAACGCGCCATCGCGCAACAAATATATCGAGCATACCTCACTCGACAGCGCTTCACCGATGATATTGACAACATGGTTTAATTTGGCTTGCGCATTATTTTTAGCCGCCATAATTTCATGAAGGCCGGTTAATATATTGCGTGCAGATTGGGTCGCGCTTTCCATCATCGCGGCCTAGCAGATAGGATCGTATCGCGCTAGGCCGCCGATGGCGTGATTATAATTCAGGCGTTGGCTGATTCTTGCGCCAACACGTCCTTAATATGCAGTTTTTGTTTCTTCAGGCTAAGGATCAGATCACTGTCAGGTAATGGCCGGGTTTCTTCTCGTTCCAGTTTAGCTTCCAAATCGGCATGCTTGATACGCAGGGCGGACATATGACTGTTATTCACCTCATTCTCCTTAATAAGATTCGCTGATGTAACATGACAAATAAATCATGAATTGGATTGCATGTCTGCCCCTAATTTCGGGTTTTGGTCCAGCAGACTGATTTTGCCGATGACTTGTTAAGCGTAAGCTGTTTTAAGGTATGGGTATGGACGCTATCTATGAATGATGAAGGCTATCGCAACCAGCTGCTGGCATTGAAGCTGGAGCACCGCGACCTTGACGACGCGATTGCGGCGTTGCGGGAAATCGGATCGACTGACCAATTGCAAATTGCGCGGCTGAAAAAGAAAAAGCTTATATTAAAGGATCAAATCATGCGTCTGGAGGATGATTTAATCCCCGACATCATCGCATGATATTTATGTGCCGTTGCCGGTCAAATTTGGCAGGAAAATTCTTAATAATCGGCAAGGCGACGTCCCGGCACGGTACAATGATGTAATTGCGTATCAGAACAAGGTAAACGCGCTAACGCTTTGCTGCGCAATATGTCATAACAATAATATGGAATCACAACATCATGAAATAACACCTAAATTGGTCGATGCGCTTTACACCGAAGCGATGATTTTGGCTGATGAGGCGCGCTCATATTTTGACCGTGATCCATTGTCTGGTGCTTTTCCCCCTGCTGTTTCCGTGGCATTTTCATGCGAGTCATTAAAGGTCACGACGCGGTTGATGCATGCGATAGCATGGTTGCTAAATCAAAAAGCATTAAGGGCAGGCGAATTATCAAAGGACGACGCCAGCAGCGATGTGCGCGATCTTGGCTATGCACCTGCCAGCGACGAGTTTCAAATGGAGCGGTTTCCAACAGAAGCTCAAGATTTGATCCGCGCCAGTGAAGATCTATATTTTCGGCTCCAGCGGATAAGTACATCTATGCGGCGGATACGCATTGATGCACCTGTTCCCCACATGATGCGCGAACGATTGTTACAGGCTTTTTAGAGCATGTTCCCAGACGACTAATGTCGGCTCTACCGTTTTTCCTTCGATAATCGGCTCATTAAAATTGCGGCGCGCTTTGCTTGTCTGCGAATACTTTCCAGATCAACCGTTTCGCCGGGGGCATGGTCACCGCGGCTGTTGGGTCCCAATCCGATCAAGCCGTCCACATCGCCTGCGACAAAACTAATGTCGCCAGCCCCGCGTTTCAGCGGGTCAAGTGCGGGCATCGTGGGCAAAGCTAGATCGGCGTTTATTGCGTTCAGCCGGGCCAATAGCGCAAGATTGCCATCTGTCGGTGCCATTGCTGGATAGCCGCCAGGGTCGAAACTGATTTGCGCGTCTGTTTGCGGCGCATGTTCGGCGACGATTGCCGCCATTTTTGCTTTTACACGCCGTGTTTGTTCATCGGACAATGTGCGAAAATCGCCGCGCGCAATCGCTATAGCCGGGATGATATTTGTTTTGCCTTTGGCTGACGCGCGTATGGCATCTTCGTCCAGCGCTGCTTCTTGCCCGCCGGCAATAAGGCCAACGTTAAAGGTTAGATTCTTTTCCGGCAATTCGCTGCGAAACCGGTGGATTATCCGTATAAGTTCATAGATTGCGCCATCGCCATAGACTGGATTGAAAATCAGCGAGCTATGCCCGGTTTTTCCCGTTGTCGTTATTTGCCAGCTGTTTGATGATCGGCGCGCAATCGATCCCATGTCCCGGCCATTTTCGACAAACAGTCCTTCAAAATCCAGCGCCGCATCGGCGCGTTTGCCAGCCGCGATTAATCCGGCGCGCGCTATCTCTATAGGGTCCCCTGCATCCTCCTCATCACCCGTCATATGAATTTCGATATTGGCTTGTTTTAACGTACCTGCGGCCTGCATCGCGCGCAGGGCAGCGATAATGACCACCAGACCGCCTTTATCATCCCCAGCGCCAGGCCCCTCTGCTTCGTCTCGTCCGCCTGCTTTGGCGCGGGTAAATTTTTGAAAAGGCGAATCCACTTCGAATACGGTATCAAGATGCGCAATTAACAGCAGGCGCTTGTTGGTTTTTTTGCCGCTTTTCGTTGCAACCAGATGCCCGGCGCGGCCCGCAGCCGCCATATCCTGCCATGATAGTTCGAACCCCAAGGGCAGGAGTTCGTCGCGCACCATATCCGCCACAGCGCGCACGCCCGCCAGATTTTTTGTCCCTGAATTTTGATTTACCAACCGTTCCAATAATGCAACGGATCGTTCATACTCGGAATCAATATGCGCGGTCATTTTGGTTTCTTGCGCAGAAAGCTGCGCTGATGCTGATTGCATAAACATTATCGGCATAACGGAAAAGCAAACCGCGGTGACAAATCTTATCATGGCAATCCTTCGAAAATTTCTTAAATCGAAAACATTTCATAACCGAAAACACCCGGAAACCAGTCCGGGTGTTTTTCATATTCAATCAATATTTGTATATTCGTTTAGCTTGCACTGTTGACCGCAACCTTATCGCTCGTTTCTTTAGCGCCGTTCTGCTTTGCCAATTTTTCTTCAAGACGTTTCAGCATGTCGTGAGGGCTTTCTTGCACTGTGATATTTGTATAGCGGTCAGCAAATTTCTCTTGTTCTTTGCGTTGCTTTTCCTTGTCATTCTTGTCATCCTCATGGCTGCCGAAAGCCAATGGAGATACCATGAAAATCGCTTCGGGATACATTCCGCGCGCTTCAAAATCCCGGGCTAATTTGAAACGCAGATCGCCGTCACGGGGTAACAATATATGCGCCTGCATCAACGCATTTTGTGCGTCTTCAGGTGGCATAGCTATGCCTTGCTTTGTAAAGCTATCAAATAATCCTTCCAAAATGCGTGGTGTATTCGGGCGCGATTCATTCGCGGAATATATAAGCTCGCGCACGGCATTCCACGCTTTTGGATCCGTATTACCCGCTTTTTTCAAATCATCACTCTGCATTTCAGCATCAAAATATTGCGCGAGACCATTTTTAGGGTTGATAGATTTAAGACGCGCAATGGTGGATTTGGCATTTTCGGACTGACCAGCGATCATTTCCGTTTCAAGGCGGATTTCCTGCGCCTGTTCATTGGATTTCAGTTTGTCGGATGCATCGGCCACTGTTCGCGTAATTTGAGGCAGATCAGCACGCCGGAAACCGGAATTCAAAGAGATATCTGCGCGTAGCAATGTCACCTCTGGATCGGATAAATCACGAATTGCGATGTTGCCAACGTTAATTGGTTTTAGCGACAACCGCAGTGCTTTTAGATTTTTGACATAGGCTTTTAGCTCGGTGTCGAGCAGATCAAGGTCTTTACCAAAACTTTGCTCCGCAGCCGATTTATAATCCATCCCTTTGGTTATCGCGACCAGATATTCGTTAAGCTGCTTTCCGCGAACAGAATTATGGGATGCGAAATGCGTTAACAACCAGCCTTGTGCGTACAACGAGCCAATTTGGTCACCCACATCGTCATAATTTTTGGCCGTCAGCATTTTGCGCATCGGCAACCAGTCCCGCTTAATGGTGTCAACGCGTCCTAGCGGAGCGTGTCCGAACTCAATTGTTTTATCATCGACAAATTGAATGGTGCCGTAATATTCAGCAAACCCTTCGGTATACCAGCTAGGGTAGGTAGCCGGAAAATATTGAAACGTGAAATGGTGAATATATTCATGCTGCAATACATCAGGCGCCCAACCATATACATTTTGAACGACTGTGCGCCGTGTCGCAGGCTCCCTTTCAACGCGCCGCGTGGCAACAAGAAAAGGCCCGCGAATTGAGGTCGTGTAATACCCGCCAATACCGGATGTTGGATAAGGAAGTGTAGCAGCCACCGCATCCAAATCGCGAACTTGATATACTTTTAACTTGAGTTTTGCATGTGGCTTTTTTGTTTGCGAAAATGCGCGGACAATATGGTCAAACTTTTCCAGTTTTTCAACGTTCGCACGTACATCGGCTTCATCGGCCTCGCTGTACAAAATGAAATGTTCTGATTCTGCAACTTTCCATCCCGCGAATGCCGGTGTTGCAGACGATAATAATGCCCCGATAAGCAATGTTGAAATACGCATGGTTTTTCCTCTAATTCTAACTTGGAATGAAGCTGGCTAATCAATAGCTATTCACCCTCATTCCGGCAAAATAACACAGTAATTGGCCTTGTCCATATAAACCGTGATACTATTTTTGTATTAACTCGAAAGACTTAATCGGGCATGTCGCTTCAATAAATGCTCCAATATAAAATGCGGCACAGTCAGGGTTGATAAAAGCACAAATCCAGTGCGAATGACTGCAGCATCGATTTTCATAGTATTATATCCTGCGAAAAGTAGCATGCCGATACCTATCGAAAGCGCCGTTACCATACCGATAATCACCATTTTCTTGACATGCGACATTCCGCCAGTTTCGCGCAACGCGTCCAGCATGTGACGCGGCGAATGCAGTCCGCAAAAGAATATGGCGAACGCGATCAAAGGCGGCAGTAACAATGCCGCGACAAGGCAGCTGATGACATCAATAGCGGTTTGCGGATCGTCATTTTTGAATGCCCAATAAGCAAATACCCCGCAGCCGAGCGTTGCCGGAACAGAAGAACAGGCCAAAAGGGCTGCAATGGTTTCTCCGTTCTTGTTTGCGGTTAACATTTCAAAGATATCGTCCACAGCGGCTGGATGTGACAGGGCAGGTAACGATATCAACGCCCATCCGGCCATCATGGCAAAGAACGGGTCTGCCCCGCCGCGCCAGTCGGCGCTGAAATGAACAACAGAGATTATTAGAAATACACTTAGCGCGAATGCAGGGATATAATGCCACAATGTAAGCATAGCAGAGGCAGCGATCACATAAGCGATGATGATCGCAATTTTCTGATATATGCCTGACAATCCAAACCGTGTCGCGGCAATTTCGGCATCCAATGTCCCGTGAGGAATACCTGCAAGCACAATGGCAGCAGCTGCGATCATGGTGATTTGAGGCGAACCCAATCCTGCGAATATATCAAGCAGGACGAATAAAGTAGTTATTATAGGTAAAGCCCATAGACGCAATCTAGGAGGGGACAGCGCGTCTATGGGCCTTAGCATGTACATGTCAGCGTGAGCGACCCCCGAAGCATACAAACTACTCCGGTACTCTTTTATTATGCGTGCGCATGTACATTGTCGCCATACTCGGCTTGCGACTTCCGAGTGGCAATCATGTAGATCAGTACGCCGACCCCTGCTTTTGCAATAATGTCAGCAATGGTGTAACCGACTTGTACGCCCACTGTTACGGTCGAACCTGCCAGATTGGTGTATGGGATCATGTATACAATCGGATAGAAACCCCATGATGCAAATGTAAGTAATCTGGCTTTCTTGACCAGTTCACGCACGCTTTCGGGTTGGTTGTTTATCGATGCACCCAAGCCTGCAAACAGCTGCCACATGATGTACACAAATGGTATGGCCGATAATGTACCCCATAAGAATCGCGTATTAAAATCAGTTGCGATTTCACCGGGATAGCCCAGCGCGACCATTAATGCAGCAGCGCCGCCCAGCTTAACAGATTTAGATACGGTTTCGTCAGACGACAAACGCATGACCAGAATCAGTTCGATCAAAAGCAATGGCACAGTCAACAACCAATCAACATAACGATAGGCATCGTTAAAGGCGTATCCTGTTGCCGTTAGGGCGTTGTCTTTGACATCATAAGCTGCGCTCCAGCTTTCAAAAATGCGGAAGTAATGATAGGCTGCGATTGCGCAAACTAAGCCCGATATGGTAAGTGCGGTTTTATAGGCTGGTGCGACTTGCGAGCGCCCAAACCATAAAAACAATGTTGTTGCTGCCATCGTGGCAAACGTGAATGAAAATGCGTTATATACCAACGCATATTGGCCGACGGTAAGTTGGTCCATGTGGATATTCCCCAGCTGTTATAGTTAGTGTTGCAAGTATAAATTACCCGCAGGATCATCTGCATCAACCTACCCGTTGTACCATGTGGTATTCACGGCGCCCGATAATGCAGTGATTATATCATTGCGCTGCGCCGCAGAAATGTTACATTTGGAACAGTCTTTGAGGAGGGACAGAATTGACTATCGTTGGCCACGCCACGAGTAATCTTGACGCGTTAATTGCGTATAGCCCGATAGCGTCGGTGATTAGTAACCCGCGCCTGAAAGATAACCCGATCATTGCGTGTAACGAGGCGTTCATGCAATTGACGGGATATGCCGAACATGAAATCGTTGGCCGCAATTGCCGCTTTTTGGCGGGCCCCGCAACCGAACCCTGGTTGACCGAAACGATACGCGGCGGGGTGCGCGCGCATCGCCCGGTTCTGGTCGAGATATTGAATTACAAGCGCGATGGCACGCCGTTCCGCAACGCCGTTCTGGTCGCGCCCATTTACGATGAAAACGGCGAGCTTGAGTTTTTTTTAGGTTCGCAGGTCGAGCTTGATCCTGATGCCAACCCGACAAATGCCAATCGCCGTATGGCCGCTGCTGTGCTGGTCAAAGGCTTGACCGAGCGGCAACGGCAAGTGCTGGCCGAAATGGCGCTGGGGCATTTGAACAAGCAAATCGCGCATAGTTTGGGCGTCAGTGAGCAGACAGTGAAAATGCACCGCGCACTTGTGATGGACCGGCTGGGCGTTGCGACCACCGCTGATGCCATCCGCATTGCTGTTGAGGCAGGGCTTTAATCGCGCTCAATTCAAAACGCCCGAGGTTTCCCCCGGGCGTTTTGCTTAACCAAAAACGGGCAAATCAGTAGCTGTAATACATGTCAAATTCAACAGGGGCAGGGGTCATTTCCCAGCGCGCCACGTCTTCCATTTTCAGTTCGATATACGCTTCGATCTGGTCTTTGGTGAAAACGTCACCTTTCAACAGGTAATCATGATCGGCGGCCAGACAATCCAATGCCTCGCGTAATGACCCGGCAACTGTGGGCACTTCGGCCAATTCGGCAGGCGGCAAGTCATACAGGTTTTTATCCATAGCTTCGCCGGGATGGATTTTGTTCTGGATGCCGTCAAGGCCAGCCATGAACAGCGCGGCATAGCACAGATACGGGTTGGCCATTGCGTCGGGGAAGCGGACCTCGACGCGCTTGGCTTTTGCACCTGTACCATATGGAATGCGGCAGGATGCCGAACGGTTGCGCGCCGAATATGCCAGCAACACAGGTGCTTCATATCCAGGTACCAAACGCTTATAGCTGTTGGTGGTCGGGTTAGTGAATGCATTCACCGACTTGGCATGCTTGATGATACCGCCGATGAAAAACAGGCACATTTCCGACAGGCCTGCATAACCGTCGCCAGCGAACAACGGCTTTGATCCCTGCCAGATCGACAAGTGGGTGTGCATGCCGCTGCCGTTATCTTCCTTGATTGGTTTCGGCATGAATGTCGCGGTTTTGCCATATGCATGCGCCACTTGGTGGACGACATATTTGTAGATTTGCATGCGGTCGGCGGTTTGTGTCAACGTACCGAAAGTCAGGCCCAATTCATGCTGCGCGGCGGCAACTTCATGGTGATGCTTGTCGCAAGGCAATCCCATTTCCAGCATGGTCGCAACCATTTCGCCGCGAATGTCGACAGCGCTATCGACAGGTGCAACAGGAAAATAGCCGCCTTTGGCGCGCGGACGATGACCCATATTACCGCCGTCATATTTCGTGCCGCTGTTGGTGGGCAGTTCGATGTCGTCGATCTTGTAATAAGATGTGCTGTAACTGTTTTCGAAACGCACATCGTCGAACATGAAGAATTCAGCTTCGGGGCCGACATAAATCGTGTCGCCGATACCGGTGCTTTTCAAATAGGCTTCGGCGCGTTTTGCGGTCGAACGCGGATCGCGGCTGTACAATTGGCCTGTCGATGGCTCGACAATGTCGCAGAACAGGATCATCATCGGCGTCGCGCTGAACGGATCGATATAGACCGCATCCAGATCGGGTTGCAGGATCATGTCGGACTCGTTGATCGCTTTCCAGCCTTCGATGGACGATCCATCGAACATCAGGCCGTCGTTCAATTCATCCTCGCCAATGACGCCCGCGCACATGGTTAGATGCTGCCATTTGCCCTTGGGATCGGTGAAACGCACATCGACCCACTCGATCTCCTCGTCTTTAATCATCTTGATAATATCTTTGGCGGTGTTTGCCATATTCGTCTTCCCTTTGTTTTGCTTGTCCCGCGATTGCGAGGGTTTGGATTTCTTTGAGTCTTTGGCCATATCCGCAGTTAAACCGCGTCGTTATCGCGCTCACCAGTACGGATGCGCAGCGCGGTTTCCACAGGGATCACAAAAATCTTGCCATCGCCGATCCGGCCGGTTTGTGCTGCCGCTGCAATCGCCTCTACTACACGGTCGGCCAGCGCATCCTCGACAACGACTTCCAGTTTTACCTTGGGCAGGAAATCGACGACATATTCAGCGCCGCGGTATAATTCGGTATGACCTTTCTGACGACCAAATCCCTTAGCCTCGGTCACGGTGATACCCGATACACCAACCTCGTGCAGCGCTTCTTTCACTTCGTCCAGTTTGAACGGCTTGATGATCGCTTCGATCTTTTTCATTGGTGTTCCCCTTTATGGTCCCGGCGGTGAATGCAGCTTTTGCTCCGCGCGCGCGGATGCATTACAAAATCAATATCAAGTATCGTGCCAAATGCATCTATCACCGATTCCCGCTGATATACCCAACGCGGCGCAAATCATCTGCTTAAATATTAGGCAGATGATGGATAAGTGGGCAGCAATATGCGGGCATTATTACGGTGCAGGCAGGAGAAGTAGGCATTGCGCTCTTTGCGTGAAAAAAAATGCTCGGCGGCACAGCGCAAACCGGGCGAAGATTATGGCAATTCAGGCGCCGCTAAACCCTCTGCCGCAGCCGTCAAAATCGGCCACCTTTTTTCGTGTAAAACAGCGTAAAAATTTTGCCCGATAAGTTTACAAAGATGACGTATTTTAGGTCCGTTCAAAATAACGCAAAACATGGATTTTTTGTGTAGGATTTTTGGGGCCAAATTATCCAACAAAAACACGCGTTTTTGGCTTAAAAAATGAAGCTATTCAGATTGTCAAAGAGCCAATTGTGAAAGAGTTGCTGGGTATGATTCCAAACATACTCCTACATTGCAAGAGAAGGGCAGAGCTTTGGTTAAAGGGAGGTAGTTAAATGCATTGTCGAAGTAATTCGTAATTGTCACGTTTTGGGCTAATCAATGTATTTAGTAAACTTGCACCGTAAATCTTGGCACCCGATGCCCGAAATGACAGCGCCAATCCGCAATTTTTTCTGCGCCTCTACGGAATTTAGCCTGATTTTAGGAGAATAATGTAGGAGTTAATTAATGTGCCACGGTAATTCACCGTAATTAATGCCTGCTGTTTACTCAATCTCCTCCGCCGCCACCACCATCTCCTCCACCGCCACTATCACCCCAACTGCCGCTCGCGCCGCCGCCACCGAAATCCCCGCCGTCGCCGTCATATGATGCGTCTTCGCTTTTGAAATTGGAGGGAACACTCCCATCGTGACCGGAACTACCAGACTCGGAGCGACGGCTACCTTTGCGTTTATAGCGACGAGCATCGGCGTGAATGCGCAAATCTCTTTGCCACAGAATCAGAACAACAATACCGGCCGCTATCAAAAAATATTCCATACCACACCTCCGCTACGACGCTTGCCAAAAAATTCGAATTCGGCTCAAATCGGCTCCTCAAACCGCCTCGCGCACTCCGCGTCAAATCTCGAATAACGTCGCCACCTTGGCAAGCACGTCTTCCAGCAAAGCGGCTGGTAACGTATCTACCTTGCGTCCGCCCCGTTCCGCGATGTCCAGAACGCGGGGTTGGTCGCACCGCACTAGGCCAGTGGTTTTAATACCGCTGATCTCTACCGCAAAACCGATCCGCCGGGCAAAATCACCGCCGTTGGTGATGGGCAGAACGACAGGCAATTTGGTCGCTTCGTTGAACTCCAAAGGCGAAACGATCAATACGGGCCGGTGGCCCTGTTGTTCGCGGCCTTGTGCGGGATTGAGTGACACCAGGTAAATGTCACCGCGCTTCACAAAAGCTCCCTGCCCAGCGCGGGCGCACCAATCCATTCCCGATCTTCTTGTGACGGCGGTTCATTATAATCCGACGCCGCAAGCAACTCGGCCATGGTGTAGCGCGGACGCGGCGATGCCTCGATAACTAAACGCCCGCCATCAACCGCAACGCCAACTGATGTGCCTGCCTTCAAGTGCAGTACGTCTAAAAGCGCAGGGGGCAGCGCTAACATAACAGAACCGCCCACTTTGCGAAGATTTGTAATGTGCATATCGGCCTCCAAATATTATACTGAAATATAACATGACGGCTCGCAGGATGCAATTAACTAATCACTCCACAGTCACACTCTTCGCCAAATTCCTCGGCTGGTCCACATCGGTCCCTTTTGCGCAGGCCACATGATAGGCGAGCAGCTGCACCGGAACGGCGTACACCAGCGGCGCGATTAACGGATGCACGCTTGGCATTTCGATGGTCGCCATGCATCCTTCGCCGGCCTCCGCGATGCCCTCCGCATCCGAAATCAGCACGACTTTGCCGCCGCGCGCGCGGACTTCTTGCATGTTGCTGACGGTTTTTTCAAACAACGGCCCAGACGGCGCAAGTACGATGACGGGGACGGCTTCGTCGATCAGCGCGATGGGGCCGTGCTTCATCTCTCCGCTCGCATAACCCTCGGCATGGATATAGCTGATTTCTTTCAGTTTCAGCGCGCCCTCCAGCGCCAGCGGATAATCGGGACCGCGCCCCAGATAAAGCACATCACGGGCAGGCGCGATCAGGTGCGCCATCGCGGCAATATCATCATTATGCGCCAACGCGGCGTTGATCGCGGCGGGAGCCTCGGTCAGGTGCATCACAACCTCGCGTTCTTCATCGCGGGTCATCTTGCCCTTTACCACCGCCAAATGCGCGGCGAGTGCGGCCAATACTGCCAGCTGGCAACTAAACGCTTTGGTCGATGCCACGCCGATTTCAGGGCCAGCATGCGTGGGCAATAACAGGTCGGCCTCGCGCGCCATGGAACTGGTTGGAACATTGACGACAACGGCGATTTTCTGCCCCGCCGATTTGGCATGGCGCAAGGCGGCCAGCGTGTCGGCGGTTTCGCCCGATTGGCTGATAAACAAGGCCAATCCGCCTGCCTCCAACACCGGATCGCGGTAGCGGAATTCGGATGCGAAATCGAGATCGACAGGCACGCGGGCGAATGTTTCGAACCAGTATTTAGCCACCATTCCTGCATAAAATGATGTGCCGCAGGCGACGATGGTGATGCGGTTGATGCTGCTTAGGTCAAAATCCATCTGCGGCAATGCGACTTGCTGCTCAAGCGGGCGGATGTAGGATGACAGCGTTTGTGCGACCACGGTGGGCTGTTCAAAAATTTCTTTCTGCATGAAATGGCGGTAATTGCCCTTTTCAATTGCCGCCGCCGACACGCCCGATGTCGTGATTTCGCGGGTGACGGGGTTATTGTCCTTGTCGAAGATTTCTGCACCTTCGCGGGTAACGATCACCCAGTCGCCCTCATCTAGATACGCGATTTTTTGCGTCAATGGCGCAAGTGCGAGCGCGTCGCTGCCCA
>JANOKA010000262.1:0-5119 GCA_031418995.1 Sphingomonadales bacterium
CGCGGCATTGGCCGGGCGACCGCGTTTGCGATGGCAGAGCAAGGCGCAAAGGTGGTGATTTCCAGCCGTAAATTGGACGCCTGCATTGCGACTGCAGACGAGATTAACGCCAAGTTTGGCGCAGGCACGGCGATTGCGGTGGCGGCGAATATCTCTGCCAAGGACAGCTTGCAAAACTTGGTAGATGAGGCGCGTAAGGCGTTTGGCAAAATCACCGCTTTGGTGTGTAACGCCGCATCCAACCCGCATTACGGCCCGCTGGCAGAGATAACGGACGAGGCATTTGCCAAAATCCTGACCAACAATATCGTGGCGAACAATTGGATCATCAGCATGGTTGTGCCCGAAATGATCGCGCGCGGCGAAGGGTCGGTGACGATCATTTCGTCGATTGGCGGATTGAAAGGATCAACCACCATCGGCGCCTATTGCATTTCCAAGGCCGCCGATATGCAGCTGGCCCGCAATCTGGCCGATGAATATGGACCGCACGGCGTGCGGGTAAACTGTATCGCGCCGGGCCTGATTAAAACTGACATGGCAAAGGCGTTATGGGATAATCCCGAAACGCTGCGCCGCTCCACCGCCACCGCATCCTTGCGCCGTATTGGCGAACCGGACGAGATTGCAGGCGGTGTTGTATTCCTGGCATCAAAGGCAGGCGCATTTACCACGGGGCAGACCATCGTCATCGATGGCGGCGTCACATCCAGCGGCGGAGGAGCAAGTTAATGACGGACCTATTAAAAGACAAAGTCGCAATCATCACGGGCGCTGGATCGGGCATTGGCCGCGCGTCGGCAATCCTGTTCGCAAGCGCGGGCGCAAAGGTCGTGCTGGGCGATATGAGCGATAGCGTGCAGGAAACTGCGTCGATGATCGGCGCGGCGGCATCCGCCGTGCAAATGGACGCGGGCAAGGAAGACGACGTTGCAGCCATCGTCACGCATGCCATTGCTACATTTGGCCACATCGATATCGCCTTTGCCAATGCCGGAATTTCCGGCGGAATGGAGGGGATATTTGACAATACAGTCGAGAATTTTACCGAGGTGCTGCGCGTCAATTTAATCGGGCCGTGGTTGATGGTCAAACATGCGGGCAAGGCAATGGTCGATGCCCAAAAAGGCGGATCAATCATCCTAACGGCCAGCGTTGCGGGTATCCGGTCGGGCGCAGGCGGTCCGCCCTATTCGGCATCGAAAGCAGGCGTCATCAACTTGGCCAAAGTCAGCGCGCAGCAGATGAGCGATACCGGTGTGCGCGTCAACGCGATCTGCCCCGGCCTCACGGAGACAGGCATGACCAAACCGACATTCGATTATGCCAAGGAAAAGGACGTGATGCATAAAGTGGGCCGTCTCAACCCGCTTCGGCGCGGCGCACAGCCCGAAGAACTGGCCAATGTCGCGCTGTTTCTGGCAAGCGGCCAGTCCAGTTACGTCAATGGCCAAGCGATTGTCGTCGACGGCGGCCTGTCATCCTCACATCCGGTAACGCGGCAATTGACGGGGCAGACAGCGGTATGACCCTGACCACAAGCGACGCAAGCGAACTGGGATTCTTGCCCGAACGGCTGGCGCGGATTGATGCGTTTATCAAGGCCAAATATCTGGACAGCGGACGGCTTCCGCATGCCGCACTGCTGATTGGGCGCGGGGACGAGATTGCGCATCTCTCGTTGCAGGGCGATGCGCGCAAAGGACAGCGTTTGCAGCAGGACGCGATTTTCCGCATCGCATCGATGACCAAGCCGATAACCTCGCTGGTGTTCATGCAATTGGTCGAAGAAGGCAAGGTTGCACTGTCGCATTCGGTCGCCAGTTTCCTGCCGGAGTTCAAGGATATTGGCGTGTATGTTGCGGGCGGCGGCAATGTACCGTTTGTCACGCGGCCTGCGGCATCCGAAATGAAGATGATCGATCTGCTACGTCATACCAGCGGGCTGACCTACAGCTTTCAGGAACGCACGCCGCTGGACGCCGCGTACCGCAAATTGAAACTCGATGATTTTTTCAGCAGCCGGACGTTGGATGAATTCATCGCCGAGCTGGCGAAAATTCCGCTGCAATTTGATCCGGGTACCGCATGGAATTATTCGGTGTCCACCGATGTGATCGGCGCGATTATACAGCGTATCGAAGGTAAGCCGCTGGATCAGGTGTTCCAGGAGCGTATATTCGCCCCGCTGGGCATGGGTGATACCGGATTTCAAGTACCGCCCGAAAACGCGCACCGGATCGCCGATTGCTATGTCTACCATCCGCAAAAGACGATGGATATGTTCGATACGGGCGCAGACAGCCGCTGGTCCAAACCCAATGCGTTCCTGTCGGGCGGCGGCGGACTGGTTTCCACTTTGCGTGATTATCACCGGTTTTGCCGAATGCTGCTGAACGGCGGGGCATTGGATGGCGTCCAGATTATCAGCCCGAAAACGCTGGAGCTGATGACTGCAAACCATTTGCCCGGCGGACGGGATTTGACCGAAATGTCGCAGTCGCTGTTCAGCGAAGCGGACAATGAAGGCATTGGTTTTGGCATCGGATTTGCGGTCAACATGACGCCGCACACCACGTTGGTACCAGGATCACCGGGCGAATTTTATTGGGGCGGGATGTTTTCCACCGCATTCTTCGTCGATCCGGTGGAGGACATCATCATGATTTTCATGACCCAGTTAATGCCGTCCAGTCTGTACCCCATTCGCCGCGAGATAAAGACCATGTTATACGCGGCGGTGGCGTCGTGAAATGTCAGAATAATGTTTCAAGTTTTAACCGTAGTGCTGTGCTTGTCGAACTATGTCTATAGAACGGGATGACATTTAACCGCAACGTCATTGCGAGAAGCGAAGCGACGAAGCAATCCAGAGTTGCACAGGATAACCCTGGATTGCCTCGCTTCGCTCGCAATGACGTTGCGGTTAAAACTAAAGTCATCATATTCTAATGAAAGCGCCCGTCGACTGGCTCAGCGCTACGGTTTTTGAAATTTAACTAAAGTACCAAACAAGGAGTCCCAAAATGCAGTCCGTCACCACCCAGCGTCATGATGACGTCCTAGTCATCACCGTCAACAACCCGCCCGTCAACGCGCTCAGCTGGCATGTCCGGCAAGGGTTGAAGGACGGCGTGGCAGAGGCATTGGGCGATGACAGTATCAAGGCCGCCGTGCTGATCTGTGATGGCAGCACATTTATCGCGGGCGCGGACATAACCGAGTTTACGCAGGCGCCGAAAGAACCCGCATTGGGCGCGACATTGGACGCAATGGAAACCGCGACCAAACCGATTATCGCCGCCATCCACGGCACGGCATTGGGCGGCGGATTGGAAACCGCGCTTTGCTGTCATTATCGGATTGCCGTGCCATCGGCGAAATTGGGCGTGCCAGAGGTGAAGCTGGGCCTATTGCCCGGCGCAGGCGGGACGCAGCGTTTGCCGCGTCTGGTTGGCGTCGCAGCGGCAGCGAACATGTGTTCGGGCGGAGAGCCTGTTCCGGCGGCCAAAGCGATGGAGATGGGGCTGGTTGACGCGCTTGCTGCTGAAGGCAATTTGGCCGCCGACGCCATCGCCTTTGCCCGCGCGATGATCGCCAAAGGCCCGCGTGCCACGCGCGATCTTGCTGTGTCGGGCGATGCAGCGGTGATCGAAGAACTGAAGGCTGCCAACGCGCGCAAATGGAAAGGCTTTGATGCGCCTTATGCCAATCTGGCCTGTGTCGAGGCGGCAACGCGGCTTTCGTTTGACGAAGGCATAATGTTTGAACGCACCGAATTTATGAAACTGATGATGGGCAGCCAGTCGGCGGCGCAGCGACATATGTTCTTTGCCGAGCGCCAAGCGGCCAAGATTGACGGCCTGCCCAAAGATTTGCCCCTGCGTGATATTAAACGTGTCGGTGTGATCGGCGCGGGCACAATGGGCGGCGGCATTTCGATGAACTTTTTGGCCAAAGGCATTCCCGTTACCATCGCCGAAATGGTGCAGGAAAATCTGGACCGCGGCGTTGGCGTGATCCGCAAAAATTACGAAGCCAGCGCCGCCAAGGGGCGCTTTACCAGCGAACAGGTTGAGGCGATGATGGCAGCACTGACCCCCACATTGTCATTGGATGACTTGGCCGATTGCGATCTGGTGATTGAGGCGGTGTATGAAAGCATGGACGTCAAAAAAGAAGTGTTCGGCAAGCTGGATACGATCTGCAAACCCGGCGCAATCTTGGCATCGAACACAAGCTACTTAGATGTCGATGAAATTGCGGCCAGCACATCGCGTCCGCAAGACGTGCTGGGCATGCATTTCTTTTCCCCTGCCAATGTGATGAAATTGCTGGAAGTCGTACGCGGGGCAAAGACGGCGGACGATGCACTGGCCACGGCGATGGCATTGGGCAAGAAAATCGGCAAGGTCGCGGTGGTGGCCGGCGTATGCCATGGCTTCATCGGCAACCGGATGCTGAGCCAGCGGCAGAGCCCTGCGATGCAATTGTTGATGGAGGGCGCGACGCCCGCGCAAATCGACAAGGTGCATACCGATTTTGGCATGCCGATGGGTCCGTTCCAGATGAGCGATCTGGCAGGCCTCGACATTGGTTGGCACCGCGACCCGGCGAAGATCGAGACGATCCGTGACGCGCTGTGTGCAGCAGGGCGCTTTGGCCAGAAGAACACAAAGGGCTTTTACGATTATGACGACAAACGCGTGGGATCGCCTAGCGCCGAAGCGCTCTCTATAATCGAAGATTTCCGGTCGAAATCCAACCTGCCGAAACGCGAGATTTCCGATCAGGAAATAATTGAACGCACGCTCTATCCGATGGTCAATGAAGGCTATTTGATCTTAGAAGAAGGCAAAGCGCAGCGTGCATCTGACATCGATGTTGTCTGGATATACGGCTATGGCTGGCCGATATACCGCGGCGGCCCAATGTTCTGGGGTGATTTGGAGGGCGCGGGTAAAATTGTCGAAGCGCTAGAACGCCACGGGGTCAAGGTCGCGGAAAGTTTGAAGGCGAAGGCGTAGGGTAAAACGCCGTCGAATTAATCTTAACCGTCCGTCCTCAGCCTACCCGAGTACAGGTTGCTTGCTACGCCGCCTGCCTACGGTCGCCTTCA
>JANOKA010000263.1:0-1501 GCA_031418995.1 Sphingomonadales bacterium
CCAAGACGCAATCGTATTCACGCCGCAAGGCAGGCTGAAACGCGCGCCCGCGCACTGGCGCGGCACCCCCACGACTGCTAACCGCACAGGCAGGGCAAGTGTCGCCCGGCCGCGTGGAGGTAATGCATGAGCTTTACAGCGGACCGTCTGCTGCTGTTCGGCGCGACCGGGGATCTGGCGCAGCGCATGCTCCTGCCCTCGCTCTGCGCGCTGCATGCTGACCGGCTGGTCCCCGATGGCCTGCAGATTATCGGCACCGCGCGGCACGAGCATGATGATGCCAGTTTCCGCAATTTCGCCCGCGAAGCACTGGAAAAATTCATGCCGGCTGAGCGGCGCGGGGCCATGGCGGAATTCCTTAACCGCCTGCATTACCAGCCGCTGGATGCCAACAACTTGGCCGGGTTCGATGCCCTGGCCGCCAAAGTGGGCCCGACCGATCAGGGTCTGGCGATCTTTCTGTCAACCGCGCCCAGCCTGTTTGAAGCAACGATTGCCGGATTGACCGCCAGCGGTCTCGCGGGCGATCGGACCCGGATCGGCTTGGAAAAGCCGCTGGGTATCGATCTGGCCAGCAGCCGCGAGATCAACGATGCAGTAGCGCGCGCGTTTCCGGAGGACCGGACTTACCGGATCGATCACTATCTGGGCAAGGAAACGGTCCAGAACCTGCTGGCACTGCGTTTTGCCAATATCCTGTTCGAACCGCTGTGGAACGCCGCGCATATCGATCATGTGCAGATCACCGTCGCCGAAACCGTCGGGCTGGAAGGCCGGGTCGGCTTTTATGACGGTGCCGGCGCGCTGCGGGACATGGTCCAGAACCACATGCTGCAATTGCTGGCGCTGGTCGCGATGGAGCCGCCCGCGAACTTTGACGCGACCGCGATCCGCGATGAAAAGGTCAAGGTGCTGCGCTCGCTCCGCCCGCTGGGGGCAGGTGACAGCGTGACGGGGCAGTATCGCGCAGGGGCGATTTCGGGCGCAGCAGTGCCGGGATATGACGACGAACTCGGCAAGGCTTCGGACACAGAGACATTCGTCGCGATCCGCGCGCATATCGACAATTGGCGCTGGAAGGGCGTGCCATTCTACCTCCGCACCGGAAAGCGGCTGCCCGAACGCGTGACCGAAATCGTCATCCAGTTCCGCGCCGTGCCGCATTCGATCTTTGCAGGCCAGGGGGCCAAATCTTCGCCCAACCGCTTGGTGATCGGTATTCAGCCTGACGAGAATATCGGGCTTTCGGTGATGGCAAAGGTGCCAGGGCTTGATCGCGGCGGCATCCGGTTGCGCGAGGTGCCGCTCGATATCTCGATGCCCGATGCGTTTGCGGGGCCGAAGAAACGGATCGCATATGAACGGCTGCTGCTCGATCTGATCGAGGGGAACCAGACACTGTTCGTCCGGCGCGACGAGGTGGAGGCGCAGTGGGACTGGGTCGATGCAATCCGCGCCGGCTGGGCCGAGGCGGGGCTGGTGCCCAAGGCGTATACCGCGG
>JANOKA010000264.1:0-1513 GCA_031418995.1 Sphingomonadales bacterium
CGATTGAGCCAACTGATCGGCCGCCAACCTTTGCGCCATGTGCCTGCGCGCAATCTTCGATAACTTTCAAATCATGCTGCGCCGCCAAATCCATAATTGCACCCATATCACAGGGCCAGCCAGCCAAATGTACGGGGATGACCGCTTTGGTATCTGCATCGATAACCCGCGATATGGTTTCGGCGCTTATGTTCCCGCTGTCGCGGTCCACATCAGCGAAAACCGGCGTTGCTCCGGCGGTTACAACACAAGAAATGGAGGCGATAAATGTACGCGGCGTAACGATAACTTTGTCGCCTGGGCCAATGCCCATGGCCTTTAATGGTAAATCTAATGCGAGCGTCCCGTTGGCAAGCGCAATCGCATGCGCCACCCCCGTCCAGCTTGCAAATTCACGTTCAAACGCACGACCAACATCGCCCGTCCAGTAATTTACTTTGTTCGACGCAATAATATCGTGCGCTGCATTTGCCTCTTCAGCGCTGAAATGAGGCCATTTGGGGAATAAGGCGGTCAATGGCGTCTCTTTCTATTCCTGCGCAATTTATGTGCTATAACGTTGATTGCTTTGCCTCATATGCTATGGGGCAGTGTCGAATGCAACCGCATTTGCTGCCATCCAAGTACTGAATATAACGAACAGGGATTGAAAATGGCGCTGATCGGGCGGGTAAGAAAACAAGCAGCTTTGCAATTGCATGAAGAAATTGTCGCCGACAATTTTTCAGCTTTGGAATGTGACCTGACATTCTATTCGCTCGTGCGCGGATTGGCCATGCGGCATCAGGCAAAATTTGTGCTGGATTATGGCGCGGGCCGAAATCGGTATGCACAGGATTTTAGTGCCGACACGGATTCGTTCCTGATCCGTGATTTGCGTGACCTTCGTTATGGCGGTGCCGAGGTAACCGCCGCCGATGTCGACCCTGAAGTCATGTCGCATCCGACATCTGAACACAGACACATCATTGTGCCGGGGCAGCCATTGCCTATTGCCGATGGGAAATTCGACCTGATCGTTTCAGATTATGTGTTCGAACATATCAAGGATGCGCAATCCGTCGCAAACGAGCTGCAGCGATTGATGCGTCCGGGCGGATGGCTGATTGTGCGCACGCCAAACCGTTACGGATATCTAAAATTGGCAGCGTCACTGGTTCCCAACCGATTGCATGATGCCGCGCTGAAATATGTGCAGCCGCACCGTAAAGCAGCAGATACGTTTCCCACATTTTACAGGTTGAATTGCCGCCGCGATTTTGAACGCTATTTTAATCAGTGTAGCGTTGCAGTGATGACCGATAGCTGGGAACCGGCTTACTTTTTTGGCAAGATTTGGTTATACCGGATGTTTTCCCTATTGCACAAATTTATGCCAAAATTCTTTGGTACGGCGTCCATCTTCATTTTGCAAAAAAGCGAGAAAATATGAAAGTTTTAAGCGTTTTCGGGACAAGGCCAGAGGCTATAAAAATGGCGCCTGTGGTCAAAGCGCTAGCCAATGATCCGCGAT
>JANOKA010000265.1:0-20781 GCA_031418995.1 Sphingomonadales bacterium
TGGCTGTGGGATAGCGACACCGACGAATTGCGCTGCGTGAAGAAATTTGAGTGGACGGAGTTCCGGGATAGGTTGAGTTAAATTCGTTTCACACGAAGGCACAAAGACAGGAAGAAATTAATGAAAGATCTAGAGGAGATTGCAAAAACATGCATTGATTGTGGCTTTCATATTCATAATCAATTGGGACCCGGCCTACTTGAGTCAGTTTATGAGGCTGTGCTGGCACAATCTCTTACCCAAGCAGGTCTTTCCATCGAACGGCAAAAGATAATCCCAATTGTCTTTAACGGATTGGTCATACAGGAAGGTTTCAGAGCAGATTTGATAGTAGAAGGAAGATTGATAATTGAAATCAAATCGGTCGACAAACTAGCCGGTATTCACGGAAAACAGCTTTTGACATATCTTCGCTTGATAAACCTACCTTTGGGCCTTCTGATGAATTTCAGCCAAGAATTGTACAAGGACGGTCTTCGTAGAGTATCGAATAATTACTATGGAAACTGGAAAGCTACAGAAAGTGCATAATTGGATTACTTCGTGCCTTTGTGCCTTCGTGTGAAATTTTTTACCCTCATTCACTTTACATTAAACCACCATCTGCATATACGCGCACTTCCGCTGCCCCAGGGGGACTTCCAATAACCGCAAGGCAGCGTGGTTTTCACTTTTTGGTTTAACACATTGGGGGTCCCTTGAATTGCACGAATTTCCTGACGCATTAGCTGTTGTCCGCGCGCTTCGCCCGGATGAACCTATCACGCTCCTTCGCCCGCATGCCGCAATGCGCGCTGCCCGCTTCTTTGCTGAGAAGTTTCCGGGCAAGTCGCTCTATGCCGTAAAAGCCAATCCATCGCCGACGCTACTGCAAATCTTGTGGGATAGCGGCATCACGCACTATGACGTCGCGTCGCTGGGCGAAGTGCGTTTGGTCAACAAATTCCTGCCCGATGCAACCTTGTGTTTCATGCATCCGGTGAAATCGGAACGGGCCATTGCGCAGGCCTATCACAATCACGGCGTGCGCATATTCTCTTTGGATAGTCAGGACGAGCTCGACAAAATTGCGCGCGCCACCGCCAAAGACGGCGTTGCGGCGACCGATCTGGAACTATGCGTCCGCATTCAGGTATCATCCGAACATGCGAAATTAAGCCTCGCGTCCAAATTCGGCGCCATCCATTCCGAAGTGGCTGACCTATTGCGCGCGACCCGCCAAGTCGCCGACAGCCTGGGCATATGTTTCCATGTCGGCAGCCAAGCCATGACGCCAACGGCCTATTCCGACGCAATGAGCCATGTGCGCGCTGCGATTGTTGAGGCATCAGTTACCGTTGACGTCGTCGACGTTGGCGGCGGGTTCCCAAGCGTGTATCCCGGCATGGAGCCACCGCCGCTGGAATCCTATTTCGAGACCATACACCGTACTTTCGAAGACCTGCCGATCAGCTATTCGGCTGAATTGTGGTGCGAACCGGGCCGTGCGCTGTGCGCCGAATATGCATCTTTGCTGGTCAAGGTTGAAAAACGCCGCGGGAACGAGCTGTTCATCAACGACGGCGCGTATGGCGCGCTGTTTGATGCCGCACATGTCGATTGGCGCTTTCCCGTCGCATTGCAGCGCAGCGAAACCAGTATCGGTACGCAAATGGCGGAATTCGCTTTTTATGGCCCAACCTGTGACGACATGGATTATATGGCGGGACCGTTTATATTGCCCGATGATGTTGCCGCTGGTGACTATATCGAAATCGGCATGCTGGGCGCCTATGGCTGCGCGATGCGGACAGAGTTTAACGGTTTTGGCGACGTTGATACCATCATTGTAGGCGACGCTCCGATGGATACATTATACGCCGCGCTGGCCGCAAATGACGATCCGGTGGTTAAACGCGCAAAAGGCGCATAAACGGTATGACTATGTGGTAGGTTGCGTTTGACAATCTAATACCAATCCCGCACATTCTTTTTTTAATCTAGGGGAGAATGAGCAGTGACATTAGAAATTTTAGCGCCGGGCGCGATATTGATTTTATGGTCGGTTGTCATGCTGGGCTGGTTGGCGGCAACACGCCTGCCCGCAATGTCCAAAATCGGAATGGATTTGAAAACCGCTGCACCAGGCGGGCGCGGCGCAGATATTGATCCCAATGTACCGCCATTGGTTGCCTGGAAATCGCACAATTACGCGCATTTGATGGAACAGCCGACGATATTCTATCCGGCGATTATCATCCTTGCGTTAACCGGAGCGGGCACCGGATTGAACCTGTATCTGGCATGGGGATATGTGATTTTCCGCATAATACACAGCCTGTATCAGGCGTTGGTGAACAAGGTTTCGGTGCGATTTGTTATATTCCTGCTTTCAACAATCTGTCTTGCTGGCCTTGCGGTCAACGCCGTGCGCGCGACGTTGGCTCTATAATCTTTAACACTCTGAGGGGGGAATAATTATGAACAGCGAAATACTACAGCCCGTTGTCGCGTTGGCGGTATGGACCATGATAATGTGGATTTGGATGTATGCAACCAGACTGCCCGCAATGGGCAAGGTTGAGGGCCTTGATACAAAAAATTGGATTGGCGGCGTTGGCGGTGATCTGGATAAAGTGTTGCCGAGTAAAGTGCAGTGGATAGCACATAATTATAATCACTTACACGAAGCACCTACGGTATTTTATGCAGTCTCGATCGTGCTCGCTCTGGTCGGTGCAGGCGACGGATTTAACGCGACGTTGGCTTGGGTGTACGTTGTCTTGCGCATAACGCACAGCTTGGTGCAAGCATTGTGGAACCGCGTTGCGGTGCGGTTCGTGCTGTTCGCGTTGTCCAGCATCGTTTTGGTAATGCTCACCGCACATGCGGCGTTTGAGGTGTTTTGAGCGAGTTTACAAACTATTGTGAATAGCTTTTGGCGACACTCTATCGCCCCTGCGTGAAATGATTTTGTTCATGCAGAGACATAGAGTGTCTAACGCGAACGCGAAGAAAACTTCCTCACGCGGAGGCGCTGAGGCGCGGAGCGACAGAATTTGTCTGGCAGCATACTGTTGCCCAATATCTGCTGTTAATTTTCTGTCGCCGCACATTAATAATATGGCCCTTTGGGCCACCACATTTTCTCCGCGTCTCCGCGCCTCCGCGTGAGGGTTTTTTTGTTTGCGCAAAGACAGAATGCTTGCAATGTTGGAATTCATTTGAGACCACCAAAACTGGCTCTTTGACAATCTGAATAGCATCCCGTTTTGATGCAAAAACGGACATTTTTGGGTGCGCAATTTTGCCCAAAAAGTCCTACACAAAAAACCTATGTTTTGCGTTGTTTTGAACGCTCCTATATATGTCCACTTTGTCTACTTATCGGCGTATTTTTTTACGGTAGTTTACACTCAAAGTGAGCGAGTTTTTTGGGTGTATAAAAGCTGGGTATCATTGACATTCAAAAGTCAATTTTTGTAAGAGAAATACGTCATTCCCGCGTAGGCGGGAATCTATCTCTTAAGCTTAAGGTATTTAGCGAGGGTGTGCAGTACCGAAGTATCAGGAGATGGATTCCCGCCTACGCGGGAATGACAAAGTGTTTGATTTTGAATAATTCATACATTGGATGTCAGCACCACCTATTGCGTGATACCATCATGATAACCTAATACCCCAGCCCAAAGCCTGATGAGCCTATGCAATCGCAATAACGAGGGCATATTATTGTTAAACCGCTCTACCTAACAAATTCGCCGACCATTTCGATATGCGATGACCAACGGAACTGCCCCACGGGCCAAATGCGGCGCAGCGTATATCCGCCAGCGATCAACGCCTTGGCATCGCGGGCAAAGCTGGACGGGTTACAGCTGACATAGGCCAGTTTGGCGACGGTGGACGCGGCCAATTGCTCCGCCTGTTCCTTGGCGCCTGCACGCGGTGGATCGATGATGACAGCGCCGAATTTGTTGAGCTCGACTGGGGACAATGCGCGGCGGAAAAGGTCGCGGTGTTCGGTAAAGACTGACAGCCCTGCACGTTCACTCGCGGATTTTAGCGCCGCAATCGGTTCACGGTCGGCCTCTGCGGCGTAAAATTTGCGATCCTTGGCCAGTGCGAGCGTGAAAGTGCCAAGACCCGCGAACAAGTCCGCGACCACTTTGGCCTCGCCAATAATTTCGCTGACCGCGCCGATTAAAGCCGCCTCGCCGTCATGCGTTGCCTGAACAAAACCATAGGGTGGATAAGCGACGGCAACACCGTTAAAGGTCATGGTAACAGGCTCAGGCTCCCAAAATGTAACAGGGCCGTACCCCTCGTCCAATGACAACCGGGCCAGCCCGTGCAGCGCGGCAAAGGCGGACATCGCCTCATGACTGTCCAGGTCATTGGCGATCCAGTTTTCGATCAATACATCAACGCCCTGATCCACCAGTGCCAATTTTATCTGCACCTGACGCGCCCGGTTCAGACGCGGGGCGAGCAAATCGCGTAAGGGCTGGAGCAGCGCAAAAAGCTGCGGCATCATGACGTCACATTGGTTTAGATCAATGATTCTATGGCTTTTTTCGGTACTGAATCCCAGATGAAAACTCTTACCGGCCCATGCCGAACGCACCGCAACACGGCGGCGGGTGTGCGGCGGGGACAGGTGAACGGGCATCATGGTTTCGGGCGTTATTCCCTGCGTCGCCAGCGCATGCAGCACGCGGTCGGTAACAAATTGCTCCAGATGCTGCTGGTCGATATGTTGCAACTGACACCCACCGCAAAGCGGGAAATGCTGGCACGGCGGAATGGCGTGATGCGGGCCGTGGATTAAACCGCCAGAGGGACCGAGACGGTCGCCGGGTGCGGCATGTGCGATATATTGGCCATCGGCGGTTACGCCGTCACCGCGCGCAGCGACGCGTATTATTATGTTATTGTCGGTCATATTGCCGCCTTGCCCTGACCAGGCCGCGCAATCAACCCGCGTCTTACGGTTTTGCCGTTTGTTCCTCTGGAGAGGTGCCGGTTGGCGTAGCAGTTTTGGCATCCGGCTTAATCTGCGCCGGCAACCGATAAAGATCATCGCCTGAGGTCAATTCGATCTCACCTGTATTCAGAATCTTGATACTGGTCAGGTCTGCGCCTTCCGCTGCGGCCAATCCGCGGCCATCGGTTAGAACTTTAAACCGCCGAAATCCGCCATCGGGATGACGAATAACCAATATCTGTCCGCCCGGTCCGGCAATCCTTTCCGTCTCGCACACACGCGCAAAATCCGTCTTTCCGGCCAGCGCGCATTCGATTTTACCGTCGTTGATCGCGGTTTCATCAGCAGCTTTTTCGGCCTGTTCCAGCGATTGATTATCTGTTTTGTTACATCCAGATAGGGCCGCAATAGCACAGAATATAAAAGCAAATTTAGATGTCTGCATAGCAATGCCGCTCATTTTTTCCTCCCGGATGGGTCACCGCGCCTTTATAGGCAGGGCCGACATTTTGTGCAAAGCGCCATAATGCCCCTGCCCCATAATCGGTCAGTCGCGGGGTCCATGATTTACGCCGTTCGGCAAGCGTCGCCTCGTCCACTTCCAAATCGATTACGCCAGTGTTGGCATCGATGTTGATGATGTCGCCTTCTTCAATCAACGCAATCGGGCCGCCGACTGCGGCTTCTGGACCGACATGGCCTATGCAGAAACCGCGCGTTGCGCCCGAAAACCGGCCATCTGTAATAAGCGCAACCTTTTCGCCCATGCCTTGTCCATATAATGCCGCAGTGGTGGACAGCATCTCGCGCATGCCGGGTCCGCCTTTCGGCCCTTCATAGCGGATAACAACCACGCCGCCCTCGCGGATTTCGCGCGCTTCCACGGCGGCAAATGCGTCTTCTTCGCAATCAAAAACTTGCGCCGATCCGCGAAATTGCAAACGTTCCATGCCAGCGACCTTAACAATAGCGCCTTCGGGTGCCAGCGAGCCGCGAAGCCCCACAACACCGCCCGTTGGCGACAATGGAGCCGAAGCAGCATGAATTACTTTCTGATCCGGGTTCCACGTAATCTCGTCAATATTCTCGCCCAGCGTTTTGCCCGTTACGGTCAGGCAATTACCATGCAGCAATCCCTCCCCCAGCAACGATTTCATCAGCATATATACGCCGCCAGCTTCGTACATGTCCTTGGCCACGTAATTTCCGCCGGGCTTCAAATCGGCCATATAAGGCGTGGTTTTGAAGATTTCGGCAACATCAAACAGGTCCATGTCGATCCCGGCCTCATGCGCCATAGCGGGCAAGTGCAGCGCGCCATTGGTCGAACCGCCTGTAGCGGCCACAATTCTTGCGGCATTCTCAAATGCTTCACGGGTACATATATCACGCGGCCTGATGTTTTGTGCAATCAACTCCATCACTTGCACGCCCGCTGCATGCGCCACCTGATCCCGCGTTGAATAGGGCGCAGGTGCCATGTTCGAATTGGGCAGTGAAAGCCCGATAGCCTCGGCTACGCATGCCATGGTGTTGGCGGTATATTGACCGCCGCACGCACCGTGGCCCGGGCAAGCCACTTTTTCAAGCTCTTGCAATTCCGACAATGGGCATGCACCTGCGGCGTATTTTCCGACGATCTCAAATACATCGACAACCGTGACGTCTTTGTCTTTATAACGGCCGGGTAATATTGATCCCCCATACACAAATATCGAGGGCACATTCAGGCGAAGCATAGCCATCATCATGCCAGGCAATGATTTATCGCAGCCCGCAAATCCGATTAACGCATCGTAACAATGGCCTCGAACACTAAGTTCAACCGAATCTGCGATGACTTCGCGGCTTACGAGCGACGATTTCATGCCTTGATGGCCCATGGCAATCCCGTCAGTGACGGTAATTGTGTTGAATCGGCGCGGCATTCCGCCGCCTTGTTCCACACCGCCACGAGCGACATTGGCTTGGTGATCCAGCATTGTGTTGCATGGCGCGCTGTCATTGCCCGCCGACGCAATTCCAACAAAAGGTCGCGCAATCTCTTCTTCGGTCAATCCCATAGCATAATAATAGCTACGGTGCGGCGCTCGCTCGGGTCCAACCGACACATGGCGGCTCGGCAGTTTTGATTTGTCAAATATATTGGTCATTATTCGCTCCAGCTTATTTCGCAGCATCTATTGACTTTAGAGTACCGCGCCAAGCTTTTCTGTAATTTTCTGACAAACTTTGCTTATTATAGCAGCAAATCTTGCTTGTCCGGCTGCATTGGCTATCATATCTTGTCGCATTTCTATGCCCAGATAAGCTATACCATTGCCTTCGCCATGACGGTTCATGGTCGCGTTCAGAATTTTCCCCGAATATGGCAACTGATCGCCAACTTTCAGCCCGGCACTTACACATTCTGGAATAGCCAGATGTGCGGCACGGGCATCCTGATTGTATAAAATGCCAATTTCCCATGGTCTGTTTTCATCGGGTCTTGATGCCAATTGCGGCGTAAAACTGTGCAATGATAACAACATTGCAGGATTAAATTGTGCGATAACATCCGCCAAGGCGCTGTGATAAGGATAGTAAAATCTATTTAATCGCGCTTCTTTTTCCGCGACGCTTATATGGTTCCCTCGGACGATTACACCGTCGCTGGATAATGGAATCACATTCTCCTCGTTTGCGTAACGGTTTAGATCAACTACAAGACGTGACACGCCGGCCAAGATCGCGAAATATCCAAATTTTGAAACCAATAAATCAGCTACTTCGGCAACACCAATGTCCAGCGCAATGTGGCTTTCAAGTTGCGCGTTGCTCAATAACAGCTCAATATCGTTCGGCATGTAATTGCTCGCATGATCGCATATGATAAAGATGCCATTATGTTTAGGAATTCCTTTGATCTTATGCTCGCCGCTCACCTTAACGTTCCTGCCATGGACCAATATTCCGGATAATTTTGGCGATAATAAGCATGCGCTGCCGCGCAATTCTGCAAGTTGTCGAACAATGCAAAACATGTGGCACCCGATCCGGACATACGCGACAATTCCGGCGTGAACGAAACTAAACTGGAAAGAATCAATTCAATTTCTGGGCAGATTTTAATTGCTGATGATTGAAGATCATTGCGTCCCGTTTTGACGATATAGTCTAGATCTGAACCTGTTAAAGCGCCATGATCTTGGCCATCCCAGCCTGCAAAAACTTCAGCAGTTGCAACAGGGTGCAACGGATTGACCAAAAGGATTGCTTTGTCCGCAAAAGGGTTTGTTGGGTATTGTACCAATTCGGTTCCTGTGCCTTTCCCTTTTGCCAATTGGCTACTGATACAGGCTGGAATATCTGCGCCCAAGCGGGAAAGCAACGCCGCAAGAACCTCATCTGTTGCACCTATGCCCCAAAGGCGGTTTAATAGCCGTGCTGCTGCAGCTGCATCTGCGGACCCGCCGCCAATACCTGATGCGACAGGAAGCCGTTTTTCTAAATGAAGAGCAGCGCCTTTTAAAATATTGAAATTATTTTTCATTAGCAAGGCGACCTGCATAACCAGATTGTCACTATCACCGGGTAGCGAACTACAAAATGGGCCAGTAATTGTCAGCGACAATGTATCGGCATGACTCGCCTCTAAAAAATCGCCATCATTAACAAAGGCAAAAATTGTATCCAATTCATGATAACCATCTGAACGGCGATTGCGCACGTGCAATGCCAAATTCACCTTTGCATAGGCAATTTCTCTAATAGTGCGTATTTCAATCATCAATATGCAATTGCACGGTCGGAACTGACTTGGGAAAGCCCAACATCTATCTTGTTCTGTAATCGCAGCTTTTCCGCATCCGTTGCTTTATAAGCCGCAGTATTCCAAGCATATCTAGCGGCAGTACGCTTGCCATATTTCCAATAGGCATCACCCATATGCTCGTTAATTATTACATCATTTCCAGATTGTATGACTGCGCTTTCTAGCACTTGGACGGATTTTTCGTAATCACCTGTCAAATAGTAACCCCACCCCAATGAATCCGCTATTGCAGCGGAACTGGGCATAATTTGATACGCGCGTTTCACCATATCCAGCGCCACCGGGATATCCTGCTGACGTTCTAACAAGGTAAAGCCCAAATAATTCAAAATATAAGCATTGTTGGGATCGAGCTTATTTGCCTCTTCCAGTATGATACGCGCCTTATTCCAATTGCCGCCTTTATGAGTAACCGTTGCAATATAAAGCAAATAATGAGCCTTAGTGCGCGGTGTGTCCTTCTCAGCGCCTTTGCGTTCCAGCAGCGCTTGATAATAAGTCGCCGCGTCCGCAAAATCGCCTTGTTTTTCGTGAGTTTGCGCCAATAAAAGCAGTGCGCGCGGTGAGTTTGGATTTTGTTGAACCCCAGCTTTGGCTAGATTAAGTGCCTCCTGACCACGAGATGCATTGGATAATCTTTGAATTTTTTCCGTTGTAGCATACATACCATAAGGCGAAGTAACCGGAATTTTACTCAATAAATCAAATCCCAATTCGCTGCGATCTATAGCATATAATGACTTTGACAGGGCAAGCTTGGCCGGCTCATAATTTACGTCAATCCAGGTACCTATGCGCGCCATGGCTAGGGCTTGATCGGGTATATTCTGGTCGCTCAATGCTGATGAAAAACGCGCAAAAATAGATGCCATTCCAACAGTATAGGGTAAGCGCATTCCCGGTTTCAGGCGCTTTTCCGATATAGCGCCAATATTTTCCGGTTCTACCAATCCGTCCAACAAATCAGCCATAAATGTGCGCTGATCGTTCGCGGCGAGTATAGGTGCAGAATGAATAATCAAATCTCGTGCAAAATCATTTTCAACATTACGGAAATTGTTCAGCAAAATCTTTGATTTAGCAATGTTACCGCTGGCCAGTTCTAGGTATACAATCTGGTCGCTGGCATAATAATTCAGCAACGGATTGTTTTTGGCAGTAGCATAATCAAAGCCATGCGCCTTGCCCTGTGCTATATTTATCCATGCAGAAAGTACAGGAGCGATAAAACCAAAATTGCTTCTTGCCTCTAATTCTGAAACAGCAATAGCCGCTGCATTCCAATCACGGCGTTTCATTGCGTCGGCAAACAGCAATAATGGCATAGTTGCATCGGTTTCGTTGCGCTGTTCCAGCGCGCGAACGGCCTTTACTGCCGTTGCCATATCTCCTTGCAAAATGGCGTTATGAAAAAGCCTATTCGCTATTGCCGGGCTGGTTGGCTCCATCTTGAAAAGAAATTGATAATTGGCAAAGGCGTATCCATCCCGCTCATTAAACTCAGCAAGTCGTGCGGCAAAATATCGCTCAGTACCAGTATCGACATCAGATTTAGCCAATGCTGGCGCGGCCATTAAGCCAATTTGCACGGCACACAGCACGACTGTGACATGCTTTGATTTATGCATGGCCATCACATATTCGGATAATTAGGTCCGCCGCCGCCTTCCGGCGTTACCCAATTTATATTCTGATTGGGATCCTTTATGTCACAAGTCTTGCAGTGGACGCAATTTTGAGAGTTGATTTGAAAACGAGCTTGTTTTCCTTCTTCTTCGATCCATTCATACACGCCTGCAGGACAATATAGCGCGGATGGTCCAGCATATTCCAGAAATTCACTGGAATATTGTAATTCGGGGTTTTTAACCTGCAAGTGAATCGGTTGATCCTCTGCATGGTTGGTATTGGAGAGAAAAACAGATGAGAGGCGATCAAAACTAAACACTCCATCGGGCTTTGCATATGCTATTTTTGGCGCGTCATTTTTCTTCTTCAACGCTTTGTAATCGGGATGATGCTTCATTGTAACGGGCCACTTCAGACCAATATGCTCACACCACATGGCAGCCCCGGACAATATTGTACCCCAAAAATTTCCAAATTTCTCTATAAGAGGTAGAATATTACGTACCGTACGTAATTCCTTATAAATCCAGCTATTTTCATATCCATTCTGATAAGATGATAAAACATCATGTTCGCGGCCTGCAGCAAGCGCCTCAATCGCAGCATCAGCGGCTAGCATACCGGATTTCATCGCCGTATGCGTTCCCTTAATCCGCGGAACATTCAGAAAACCTGCAGTACATCCGATTAACGCACCGCCGGGGAAGGCTAATTTGGGCACGGATTGGAAGCCGCCGTCACTGATTGCGCGCGCGCCGTATGAAACGCGTTTACCGCCAGTCAGTATTTTCTTAATTTCAGGATGGGTTTTCCACCGTTGCAATTCTTCGAACGGAGACAAATGCGGGTTGGAATAATTCAGCCATACTACAAAACCTAGCGCGACTTGGTTATTGGCTTGATGATATAAAAAGGCACCGCCATTTGCATCTGTCAGTGGCCAACCTTGTGAATGGATGACCCTGCCAGCCGAATGCTGTTCAGCCGGAATGTCCCATAATTCTTTAATACCAATACCGTAAACCTGTGGCTCACACTCCGCATCAAGCGCAAATTTGGGTTTCAATTGCTTTGTTAAATGCCCGCGTACACCCTCAGCAAACAAAGTATATTTTGCATGCAATTCCATACCCGGCATATAATCGGACTTATGGCTACCCTCGCGTCCAATGCCCATATCTCCGGTCGCAACGCCCCGAACAGATCCGTTCTCATTGAACAAAATTTCAGCAGCGGAAAATCCGGGGAAAATTTCGACGCCCAAATTTTCGGCCTGCCCGGCAAGCCACCGACACATATTTCCAAGCGAGCCTGTATATGTTCCCTTATTGTGCATAAAAGCCGGTGTCAAAAAATGAGGGATATTGAATTTACTTGCCTTGGTGAGGACCCAATGTTGATTATCATTCACAGGTGTCTCGGCCATGGGGCAGCCCATATCCCGCCAATCGGGGAAAAGCTCGTCCAATCCCTTTGGATCAACAACAGCGCCTGACAAAATATGCGCGCCTACTTCTGATCCTTTTTCCAAGATGCATACAGTGGTTTCGGGCGATTTTTGTTTGATGCGAATGGCTGCAGATAGGCCAGCAGGCCCCGCACCAACAATTACCACATCATAAGGCATCGATTCCCGTTCGCTCATCTTCATCATCCTTTTGTACCCGATGTACGGGTTAACTTGAAATTCGTTCAATTCATAGGCATTGTCATGCCAATCAATTGACCCCCGCGTCAATGGGTGACTGGGGTAGATTATGGTTCAGCCTGAAAAAATTGCGATGTCAAACGCAGCATCGTATATCGACTGGTGGAAAACTGCGGGCATTGATTATCAAGTTGATGCACAGCCTTATAATTGGCTGCAAGACAGTGAGCCTGGCGCCGATACACCAGTTCGCATTCCAGTGACAAAATTGTTGCCGATAAAAAATAAAAAACCACTGTCTTGGCCACAAGACTTACGGCAGCTTATTTCTGATATTTCAAATGCCGATGGTTTGCCCGGAACGGGTTACGGTGGCAAAACTGCTTCTCCTAAAGGAAATGTTGAAGCAAAACTTATGATTGTTGGCGATTTGCCAGATACGGAAGACATCAACACCGGAATACTCGGTGAAGGTCCAAGCGGTAAGTTACTACGGCAAATGATTGCTGCCATGGGCGTTGATTATGATAACTGCTATTATGTTACCCTTGCGTGCTCACGACCTGCTACAAGCGATATTCCTTACGCTGACATGTCGGGGCTTGCGGATTTTGTTGTATACCAAATGAAATTGTTGAGACCGCAGTTTGTATTGATATTGGGTTCAATCGCTTGTCAGGCACTTTTGAACGCAGAATTGATGACAGCACGCGGAAATTTACATTATTTTAACCATGATGGTCAAAAAGTGGCGTCATTAGTAACGTTTCATCCACGCACTTTGTTATCCAGGCCAATATTGAAAGCGCAGGCTTGGAAAGATTTGCAGATGATCAACATTAAGGACGCTTTGTGAACATATTTAGACTGCTTACGGCCACCGCGTTTATACTTCCCGCTATATTGAGTTCACAAGTATCTGCAACCACTAGTGAAAATGTACGTGACGTCATTATGTCAGATGTTCCGGTGGTTCTTAGTAGCAAAGAACGCAAGCAATATGCAGCGATTTACTCTGCGATCAACGAAGGCAAATGGACAGAGGCCCAGCAAATGATTAATGCCGCGCCCAGCGGTCCAATGGCTTCCATGGCACGCGCCGAACTATATCTTGCCCCAAATAGTCCGCGCGTTGAGGTTGAAGCACTGACAGCATTATTACATCAGGCGCCCTATTTGCCGCAAGCCGAACAAATCGAACGACTAGCCATTAAACGGGGTGCGGAAAACTTGCCGCAACGTCCGGGTACACAGCAATTCTCGTTTCTGGGCACTGCCCCAAAACGCGATTTGCCCGATAATATTTCTGATGCTTCGAACTTACGCGAACAAATACAATTATACATTCGTAATGATGATCCTGCGTCAGCAGAGCGATTGATCGAAACGAGTGCATCAACGCTTTCTTCTTCTGGCTTGGCCGAACTGCGTTACCGTGTGGCTTGGTCTTATTATATTGAGAACGATGATGTAAACGCCCGCCGCGTGGCAGATACAGCCCGCATGATGGGTGGAGATTGGGGTGCGCAGGCACAATGGGCATATGCTCTAGCGAGCTGGCGTTTGAAAGATTTTGATGCGGCATTTGTTGGTTTTGACCAAGTATCGAAATACGCAGGCAACGATGATTTACGTGCTGCAGGACTTTTTTGGGGTGCACGCGCAGCCATGGCGGCAAAAAAGCCGGCACAAATCCAACCACGCTTGCAAAACGCAGCCCGTTTACCTGAAACTTTTTATGGTATTTTGGCCAGCGAGACTTTGGGTATGGAACCGTTAGCACGCAAACAGGCACGGGTTAAAAAGTTAGATTGGGATTCGCTTAAAAAATCCGAAAACGTTCAAATAGCTGTTGGCTTAAGCGAAATAGGAGAGTCCCGCCTTGCTGACGAAACACTGCGATTTCAAGCACGTATAGGCGATAGTCAGAAGCATACAGAATTGGCACAATTGGCAGGTACGATGAATTTGCCATCGACGCAATTATGGCTTGGTCATTATGGTCCGGCGAATGGCAATAGCGAAGCGCTTGCTCGTTATCCCACGCCCTCATGGACACCGTCTGGCGGTTGGCGGGTAGACCAATCACTCGTGTACGCGCATGCATTACAAGAATCCGCGTTCCGCATAAGCGTTATAAGCTCTGCTGGAGCACGCGGTTTGATGCAGGTACGTCCGGGTACTGCGCAAGATATGGCGCGTGATCGTGGCACTTCTTTTAATCCACGCGATTTGGATACTCCGGCGATAAATCTAGAATATGGCCAATCCTATATGGAAAAACTGCGCGATATGTCGGCAACGGGCGGATTATTACCAAAAGTTATCGCAGCTTATAATGCCGGTCCGGCACCCGTATCACGTTGGAATACCGAAATACGCGACAATGGTGATCCGCTGCTTTTCGTCGAATCTATTCCGTATTGGGAAACACGCGGCTATGTCGCGATCATATTACGCAACTATTGGATTTATGAAATGCGCAGCGGTAAAAATGGTGGCAGTATGACAGGATTGGCTCAATATCTATGGCCGCGCTTCCCTGACAAAAAGGGCAGCAGCTCAGTTCGTGTTTCAGGGGGCTCCATTGCCGCTCGATGAAACCAAAGTTTTTAAACCGATCAACATCGCACTACTGACAGTATCCGATACCAGATCGACGTCAAATGATACCAGTGGCGATATTCTGGCCGAACGTATAAATGCGGCAGGTCATTATTTGGCAGAACGACATATTGAGCGCGACGATCAAGAAAAAATAGTATCTTTGTTACACAACTGGATCGACAATGAAGACATTGATTGTGTGATAATAACCGGCGGCACTGGCCTGACTGGTCGTGATATAACGCCCGAGGCCATGGACCGCGTAAAAACCAAAGATATTCCCGGATTTGGTGAATTATTCCGCTGGCTAAGTTATGCAAGCATTGGCACTTCTACTATTCAATCGCGTGCTGGCGCCGTTTTGGCGCGAGGAACCTATGTATTTGCGCTGCCCGGATCAAATGGCGCAGTGAAGGATGGCTGGGACCAGATATTGGTTCATCAACTCGATAATCGCCATCGCCCTTGCAATTTTGTTGAGCTGATGCCGCGACTAAGAGAAAAATAGCCATAAAATCTGGATAATTGGATTATGCGAATTTAACACCTTCTATTTGCAATGGCGCAAAACGTATGAGCCGACTGTCCTGAACCGCAGCTTGGCGGTTAATTACCGCCAGTTTATAATCCGGGTCCGTAATCATCGCCAAAAAAGCACCGGCATCTGGGTAGCACGCAACAAACGATGCATCCCAATGTTTGTCCTCCGGCCCGGTTACCATCGCTTCCATTTGTCCGCGCCAGATGATGCTACCGCCGACCTGCTTAAAAATCGGCGCGCTACTAAGTCCGTATTCTTCATACGCTCGGACACCTGTCCAATCTTTACCGGCATGTTCGTGGGCATCGGGATATATAGCAAGTTTATTGAAAGAAATTAAATTTAACATGTTGATCGGCGTATCACGCGGCAGCGCCTTGAATGCCTCAAACTGCTCCCTAAGCGGATCAATATATGGCCCCGCCACTATACGCTCAGCTTGTAATCAATGAATTGCTTTCGTAATTCTGTCTTCAAAATCTTACCCGTTGCCGTGTGCGGAATTTCAGCTACGAATTCGACGGCATCCGGCATCCACCATTTTGCAATCTTATCTGCCAAATATAATTTAACATCTTCACTGCAAATATCTGCGCCGGGCTTTCTTACGATAAGTAATAATGGTCGCTCGTCCCATTTGGGGTGATAAATTCCGATTGCGGCAGCCTCGGCGACACCGGGACAACCCACAGCAGCATTTTCAAGTTCAACCGAACTGATCCATTCACCACCGGATTTGATTACATCCTTTGAACGATCCGTAATTTGCAATGTACCATCGGGGTGGAGCGTAGCCACATCGCCAGTATCAAACCAACCTTCGGCATCGGTTGCGTCTTCCTCTGCCTTGAAATATCGTTTTATAACCCACGGCCCGCGGATCATAAGACGGCCAGAGGTTTCCCCGTCGCGTGGAAGCAATTCATTGTCATCATTAACAGTTTTCAACTCCACCCCATAAATAGAACGGCCCTGTTTGCATACTATATCGACCTGCGCATCAAAGCTGAGTTCATCCCAATCATGGGTGGGGGATCCGATGGTGCCAATAGGAGACGTTTCGGTCATACCCCATGCATGCCCAACCCGAATTCCGGCTTTCATTAATCTCTCTACCATAGACCTGGGGGCAGCTGATCCCCCTATAATAGCCATTTTCAATTTACCAAGGTCGCTGCCGGTTGCATCCATATATTGAAACATAGCCAGCCACACGGTCGGCACGCCTGCGCTATGGGTAACGCCTTCACGGAGCATCAAGTCATGTAAAACCTTGGGATCATTAACCGCAGAATATACGAATTTTACGCCCGTGGCAGCGCCAGCCCATGGTAAGCCCCAACTTGCTGCGTGAAACATTGGTACAACTGGCAGCATTACCGATTGTGTATTAAAATCGAATGCCGAAGGTTGCAAACCCGCCACGGCATGCAGCATTGTAGAACGATGTTCATATAAAACGCCTTTGGGATTGCCGGTTGTTCCGCTGGTATAACATAGCATACATGGATCATATTCATCGACGTCGGCCCAAATCGTATTGCCGTCATACGGAGCAATCCAATCCTCAAAGCCGCCGCCATTTTCGGGATCATAACAAATATAATGTTCAATACTTGTCCATTTGTCCTTTAGACGGTCTATTATTGGCTGAAAAGCTGCATCATAGAGCAGAACACGGTCCTCGGCATGATTGGCAATATAGACCAATTGTTCGTCAAATAGCCGTGGATTTATTGTATGCAAAACGCCGCCAACACCAACGGCACCATACCAGCTAACCAGATGACGGCTGTGGTTCATTGCCAATGTGGCAATACGGTCGCCTTTATTGATACCCAATACCCGCAAAGCCTGAGTCATACGCAAGGCGTCTGTTCGAATGTCTGCCCATGTAGTGCGGGTTTCGCTGCCATCTGCCCAATGGCTAACGATTTCACGATAGGCATATTCGCGCGCAGCATGATCTATTAAATTGCTAACCCGCAAAACGTGATTTTGCATTCCGCCCAGCATATATTATCCTCTCAGCACAGATACTCTCTGGCTTAATGAACTATGCTAAGATGAACCGATGTCAATGGGGCAAGCTGAACATTATCTATACCTTCAATCGCGCGCACTTTATTGGCAATCTCCGCGTCGAGTTGGAATTTTCTTCCCAAGACGATGTGGGCGGTACGTCCGTTGTGCGCAGGTACCTTCACGACCAGCTCGCTTTTGCCGCCCTGCAGCGTAGCGAGCAGACTTGCTAACTGCGACAATGCTCCAGGCTTTACGATATCCATTTGCATTTTTAATCGGGAAGATCCGATTAGCCCGTCAAGTGGCTTTGCCGAACGAATGGCAAAGCGTGGTGTTTCCTCTCCCGCGCGCATATCCATTTCTACATTCAACAATAAACAGGCCGATTCCTTTGCCCATTCGGCCAGTTGGGCAGCAACCGTGTCTTCGAAACAACTCGCGGAAAACTGACCGCTGCTGTCAGACAAATCAATCAATACAAATCGTTTTCCGCGCCGCGATTCTCGCCACCTTACACCCTCAATCAATGCAGCCATCGTTGCTGCGCGGCGAACACCTTCTGGGATTGGTCCAATATTAGAGAGTTCAGCGTGGCTTTTCGCGCCATGGCTATCCGCTATTGCTTTATATTGGCTGACAGGATGTGCTGCAAAATAGAAACCGAATGCTTCCTTTTCCCGGTTCATGGTTTCGCCTACCGACCACATAGCATGGGCATCCACCCGGATATGGGCCATATCACTACCTGCATCGTCGCCGAACAGCCCGCCCTGTCCGCTTGTTCGCATTTCGCGCGCAGACGTTGCGGTTGCTATTATCATTTCCGCAGCAGCGGATACGCCGCCGCGATTTGGGAAAAGTCCATCGAACGCGCCTGCAGCTGACAGATTTTCAAGGCTGCGGCGGTTTATCTGAGACGGATCAATCCGATTGGCAAAATCATCTATCGAAACAAAAGGGCCGGATTGGTTCCGTTCTTCAGCCAGCCCCTCCATTGCTTTTTCCCCAACATTTTTCAAACCCGCCAAAGCAAACCGAACGGCCAGTTCACCATCGGCGGTTTCTTCAACAGAAAATTCGGCTTCACTGACATTGATATCCGGCGGCAAACACACCATTCCAAGTCGCCGCATATCATCAATAAATATACCCAATTTGTCGGTTTGATGCATATCAAAGCACATTGATGCAGCAAAAAAATCTTCGGGATGATGGGTCTTTAGCCATGCCGTTTGATATGCCAGCAGTGCATATGCCGCTGCATGGCTTTTGTTAAAACCATAGCCTGCAAATTTATCGATCAAATCGAACAATTCATTGGCGCGTACAGGCGTTATGGCATGCACCGCACAACCCGTTATAAACCGCTGACGTTGCGCATCCATTTCGGCTTGGTTCTTTTTACCCATGGCACGGCGCAGCAGGTCAGCCTCACCAAGGCTATATCCCGCCAATATCTGTGCGGCCTGCATAACCTGTTCCTGATAAACAAATACTCCATACGTTTCGGACAGAACACCTTCTAACAATGGATGCGGATATTCGATCGCTTCCTCACCATTTTTGCGGCGGCCAAACATCGGAATATTATCCATAGGACCTGGCCGATAAAGCGACACGAGCGCGATGATGTCACCAAAATTTGTTGGTTTCACTGCAGACAGTGTTCGCCGCATTCCTTCGGATTCGAGCTGGAAAACGCCCACCGTATCACTGTGTTGCAGCAAATCATAAACCGCTTTATCGTCCAATGTCAGGCGGTCCAGATCGACGCTGATGCCGCGCTTTTTCATCATCTGTCCGGCCCGTTGTAGCACCGAAAGTGTTTTTAATCCCAAAAAGTCAAATTTTACCAGCCCTGCACTTTCAACATATTTCATGTCGAATTGCGTAACTGGAATATCGGAACGTGGATCGCGGTATAATGGCGCCAATTCGGACAATTCGCGGTCACCTATTACGACGCCTGCAGCGTGCGTCGAACTATGGCGAGGCAATCCTTCCAGTTTCATGGCCAGATCAAATAGCTGCTTCACCTGTATATCGCGCCGGTATTCCTCCCGCAATTCGGCAACGCCGCCCATTGATCGTTCCAAATCCCACGGGTCGGTTGGATGGTTCGGGATCATCTTGCACAACCTGTCAACCTGACCGTAGCTCATTTGCAACACACGTCCGGTATCGCGCAATACTGCGCGCGCTTTCAATTTTCCAAATGTGATGATTTGAGCAACTTGCCGGTTGCCATATTTTTTCTGTACATACCGGATAACTTCGCCGCGCCGCGTTTCGCAGAAATCGATGTCGAAATCTGGCATTGACACACGGTCAGGGTTCAAAAACCGTTCAAACAGCAATCCAAATTTTATCGGATCAAGGTCGGTAATTGTCAGTGACCAAGCCACCAAAGATCCAGCCCCCGATCCGCGCCCCGGACCCACCGCAATATCTTGTTCCTTCGCCCATTTGATAAAATCTGCAACGATTAGGAAATATCCCGGAAAACCCATTGAACAAATAACATCGCATTCAAAATCAAGCCTGTCGAAATATTCCTGACGCTGCTGTGCATCGGTTATTTGTGCATATTCGAGCCTTGCAATAAGGCCCGTTTTTGCATCATTACGCAATTGCTGTTTTTCAGCCTCAAGATCGCCTGCAAGGCTGGGCAATATCGGATCGCGGCGCGGCGCAGTAGCGGTGCATCGCTGCGCAATGACCAGTGTATTGGAAAGCGCCTCAGGAATATCGGCAAAAATCTCGGCCATTTGCCGGCCGGTTTTAATCCAGGCATCGCGCGAAGATCTCCGGCGATCCGTATTGGCAACATATTCACCATCGGCAATACACAGCATGGCATCATGTGCATCGAAAAAATCAGGCTCGGCAAAGTTTGCTGCGTTGGTCGCAACCAGAGGTATATTCTTAGCATAAGCCAAATCGATAAGTGCTGCTTCTGCCGATTGTTCTGTCTCATCATTGCGGCGACTGATTTCAATATATAGCCGGTCAGCGAATAATGATTGTAACTTGGCGCAATATGCCAATGCCGCATCATTCTGACCGCTTGCAAAAAGCCGTGCCAATGCGCCTTCTGCGCCGCCTGTTAGTGCGATTAAGCCCTCTGTAAGCCCTGCCAGATTTTCAAACGTGACATGAGCGTCGTAATTTTCGGGCCTGTCCAGATGGGCCATTGATGCAAGCCTGCACAGATTTACATAGCCAGCCTCATTTTGCGCATAGAGCGGTAACCAATCGCGTACAAAGCCGCCTTGGCTTTCACTCTCAGGACGGGCAATGGCCAGTAATGTGCCGATTATCGGCTGTACACCGTTGCTGCGGGCACCATCCTCAAACGGCATGACACCGTAAAGCCCGTTACGATCCGTGATTGCTATGGCCGGAAAGCCAAGTTTTTTGGCGTGCTTGCCGATTGCCTTTGGCTCAATGGCTCCCTCCAGCATGGTGTATGCTGAAAAAACACGCAGAGGAACGAAGGGAACAAAAGCCATGCCAAAACTTAAGTCCTGTTTGACTGATTCTGCAATTGA
>JANOKA010000266.1:0-5279 GCA_031418995.1 Sphingomonadales bacterium
TTTTCGCTGATCGGATTACGTCTGTCAGGTTGGTTTAGGGTGATGGTCAGGATGGGGCCGTCTTGATGGGTTAGGAGTAAGTCGGTCATTGTTATACTTGTCCTTGTAGGTCGTCATTGCGAGCGTAGCGAAGCAATCCAGGGTTTGTTTACGCTGCACTGGATTGCCGCGCTTCGCTCGCAATGACGGAGATAAAACTATAAAACTTTCAACAACGCCTCGATATCGTCCATGCTAATCACGCTGGTTGTGGTTATATCGTCCCCTGCGCTGCGTTTGATCATAGGGCTGAGTACCTTGCCGCCAACCTCGATAAAGTCACTAACCCCCGCCGCCGCCATCGCAATCGCGGACTCGCGCCAGCGAACGCGGCCGGTAACTTGGCTCACCAACTGCGCCGCGATCAATTCGGGTTCGGATACCGGCGCGGCCGTCACATTGGCGAATAAGCGCACACGCGGCGCGGCAATCACCGTATCGGCCAGCGCTGCTGCCATCGCATCCGCCGCTGGTTGCATCAACGGACAGTGAAACGGAGCAGATACCGGCAGCAATATGCCGCGTTTGATGCCGTGGTCTTTGACCATTTCAATTGCGCGTTCGATCGCTCCGATATGGCCGGAGATGACGACTTGCCCGGGATCATTATCGTTGGCGACGGTGCACACTTCCACGCCAGTCTCGCTGATCGCCGCCGCCGCTGCCAGCGCCTCTGCCTTGGCAATATCCGCGCCCAACAAGGCCGCCATCCCGCCAAGTCCAACCGGAACCGCCGCCTGCATTGCTTGCCCGCGCAGTTTGAGCAGCCGCGCTGTCGTCGCCACATCAAACGCACCTGCCGCGCATAATGCTGTATACTCGCCCAGACTGTGCCCCGCCACAAACGCAGCCTTTTCCGCCAGCGAAATGCCGCCTTCCACCTCCATCACGCGCAACGTCGCAATCGCATTGGCCATAATCGCGGGCTGCGCATTTTCGGTAAGGGTCAGCTGATCCTCGGGCCCATCGCACATCAGCCGGAACAAATTCTGCCCCAGCGCATCGTCCACTTCTTGAAATATGGCGCGCGCAGCAGGGCTGGCATCGGCCAGCAACTTGCCCATGCCAACGGCCTGACTGCCCTGTCCCGGAAATACAAATGCGCGCATATACTGTTCCTTTCAAATTTGCGGCTGATTATGGTGCAGCCTATCCTAGCGCAAGCCCAAACGGCACGATTTTATTATCGGCATCATGGCCAATGTCGGCGCGGCCCAGATAGGCGATGCCTGCATCGCGGCAATATCGCCGCGTAATTGCTTCGGCATCCTCGCCAAAGGGGCGGTCATTTTCAGGAATGTCACTGACACGGCCAAGGCGGATTCCGGCTAAGCCCTTATCGGTGAAAAAGCTGGTGATGTTGCCCATCGCGCGGTCAAAGGCATAGAGATATTCGCTCACTTCCTCCAGCATCAGCACATGGCCGGATAGATTGGGCAGCAGCGGCGTTCCGGTCATCATCGCCAATGTCATCAGGTTAAACGCCGCGTATTTTTGACCAGCTGCAACATTTGGTTCAACCGCTGCTGCATAACCATGCACCAGATAATCCAGCGCGCACCGCACCGCATCCGCCCCATCCGTCCGCCTTATGTCGGCAACCACGGGGCCATGGACAGGACGCCCGATGCCATCGCGGTACAACGCAGCCAGCAAAAACCCGCCGTCGCTATATCCCAGATAGATTTTATCCCGCGCGGTATCGCCCAGCTGCCGCACCGCATCTGCCGCGATCCGCCCCGCACCATATCCGCCGCGCGCAAACCAGATGGCGTCGATGCTGGGATCATTGGCGATCTCCACAAGCGCCGCAAGCCGCTGCGCATCAGTCCCGGCGAAATGGCCTGCCTCCAAAAAGCATTGATCGTGAAAGCACAGCTCCGCGCTGGGATATTCCGCCGCCGCCAATGCCAAAACGCGGTCTGCGTCATCCCGCCCAAACGCAGCAGAGGGCGCGCAAATTCCGATTTTCATATGCTGCACTCCCTTACTTACTTAACACAACGCCTCCCCAGCGAAGGCTGGGGTCCATCACGTCTGTCAGGATAGAACGACAGGCGCGATAGGCTCCAGCCTTCGCTGGAGCAGCGTTGTTTTTACTTGGCCGCACCTTGCCAAAACCCGCCCCGATCAATAGCGGGGAATGATGAGCAAAAACAAATCCTATTTCTTCTGCGGCATCGGCGGGTCCGGCATGCTGCCCCTTGCCAATATCGTCCGCGATTCCGGCGCCACGGTCGCTGGATCGGACCGTGCATTGGACCAAGGCCGTCTGGGCGCGAAGTTCGAATGGCTGCAAAGCATGGGCATCGGTTTGCACAAGCAGGACGGTAGCGGGCTGACCAGCGGTGACCAAATCCTGATCGCGTCCGCCGCGATTGAGGATAGCGTACCCGACATTGCAAAGGGCATCGAACTTGGCTGCCCGCGCATGACCCGCGCCGAATTGCTGGCGGAGTTGTTCAACGCCGCACCGCGCAGCATTGCCGTGGGCGGAACCAGCGGTAAATCGACGGTCACCGGCATGATCGGCTGGATATTAACCGACGCGGGACTGGACCCGACAATTATGAATGGCGGCGTGATGAAAAACTTCGTCGCTGATAACGCGCCTTTTGCCAGCGCGCGGGTGGGCCAGATTAAAGGGGATGGGGGCGATGTGTTCGTCAGCGAGGTCGACGAAAGCGACGGCAGCATCGCCTTGTTCACGCCGGAGGTTGCGGTGCTGAACAATGTCAGCCTAGACCATAAAAGCTTGGAAGAATTGAGGCTGCTTTTTGGTGATTTTGCACGTGACGCAAAAACCGCGATCTGGAACGCCGATGATATTGAGAGTGTGGCGTTGATGGCTGCGCTACCAACTCCCCTCCCGCTTGCGGGAGGGGCCGGGGGTGGGCCTGAGGGCGAAGCTGGGAAAGAATATGCGGCGCGCGATAACGAAACTTCGCCCACCCCTAACCCCTCCCGCAAGCGGGAGGGGGACATTGCCCCGCGCCGCATCTCCTTCGGCTTCACTGATCGCGCCGACATCCGCGCTTTAGACGTCATCGATCTTCCACTGGGCAGCCGCTTCACCCTGCACGCCAATGGCGAGGCATGGCCCGTCACCCTGCAAGTCCCCGGCCGCCACAACATCGCCAACGCGCTTGCCGCAATCGCCGCCGCCATTGCCGTGGGCGTGCATGTACCACAAGCGATCCACGCGATGGAACGCTTTACGGGCCTAGCGCGGCGTTTTGACATTGTCGGTATCGCAGGCGGCATCACCGTGATCGACGATTTCGGCCATAACCCCGACAAGACAGCCGCGACATTGGCGACGCTAAAGGCCTTTCCCGGCCGCGTAATCGCCTTTTTCCAACCCCACGGCTACGGCCCGATCCGCGTGATGGGACAGGAACTCGCCGCCGTATTCGCCGCCAAGCTGGGCCGCGATGACCATTTGATCCTATGCGACCCCGTCTATTTCGGCGGAACCGTCGACCGCAGCCTGGGCAGCCAGTCGATCACCGACGCAGTGCTGGCCGCCGGGCGCAAAGCCGAACATATCCCATCCCGCGAAGCATGCGGCGACCGCATCGTCGAACTGGCGCAGGCAGGAGACCGGATTGTGATCATGGGCGCAAGGGATGACACGCTAAGCGCGTTTGCGGCAGATGTGCTGGTGCGATTGGTGAAGGCGTCGGTTTAATTCTTAGCGCAATTCCTTCACTAGATTTTGTGCAGTAGTCCGCAATTCTAACGGCAGAGCATTTAGCGAAGCGTCGCTAAATTCCAAATGCGGCAAGTATTTATTTAGCATTTTAATAACTTCGCTTGCCTGTAAAAAGTCACGCCGTTTTTTCATGGGATCACGGTCGGTGCGCTGCGAAAGCCATATTTTATGGCATGCGAATACGCGGGGGTCAGGCGCTGTTATAGTCAAAGGAAAACCTCGCTCGTCAATAGCACATTGCGTAATCGACGGTGCATTTTCTATCCACTTAAGACCTTCGATTTCAACAGCTTTCAAATCACTATCATCGTTTCCTATTCGGCTCTTAAAGGACCTAATCGCTGGGTTGCGAACAGATGGCGTTAACAGATCAACCATGAAGCCGTCCTTATTCGCAGCCCGAAAGGCATTTTCAGACAACGCTTCGAACGAAACATCAATGTTTTGCAGCAGACCCAATAATCCAAGCTGCTGCAATTCAGATGAAAAAAGCTTCACGCGATCTCGTGCATCGTACAATAGATCAATATCCATCGTTGCGACGGCATCTTGATCAAAATGGATACCGCCCATCATTTCGTAAGCATATAATGCGTGCGTCCCGACCACCATTAACCCGCTACCAAGAGCATCCATGCGGTCAATGCGCCGCAATATTTTTGCGGACATTACAGGCACGCGTCCAATACGCATGGCGCGATTAACGGGTGCAATTTCGGTAAGTCGCTGCTCGAGTGACTGGCATTTTGCTTTCTGAACCGATCGTCCCGAATGAAACTGATCGTAAATTTTATCCGTTTCCCGTGATTTTGGACCAAGGCTTTTCCAGATGCCTTCGCGTTTGCGGTAAAGGTAACTTTTATCGCCTACTGTTTTCCACGACATCGAACCAGAGTATCGATCCCGACATTCCCGATCAGCAACACGCGATGCTTCATGCACCTGTTGGCTATCAATCAATTGGCGCGTTTGATTTCCGTTTAATTCAAGCATGTCCCCAATTATCCCTTTTTTGGATTCAATGTCAATAAAAAGGGATAATCTAATTTATTTCAATAAGATTTGCACTATTCAAACTTGAACATCTAAAGAACTATACAATGCTTCGTGCACTCACCCACCTTGCAATGTTGGAAATTTGTCGTCAGTTGGTTTTGCATGATCGATATTTGCGCGCCTACAAAACTCACCTTGCCGAACTTGCTAACGCTTAATCGTTCGTATCCAGACAAACTATACAGTATGTTTACTGTTTCACCCCGACGCGTCGTATATGTTTGTAAACTTAGGCGGCGATTTATCCCTTCGCACTTCACCCGAATCGCTTGCATTCCGCGCCCTACTCCCCTAACAGTGCATCACCAATCGGGGCAACCTGCGCGGAACACAGAAAGCCGGAGGGGCGACCGCATGGGGCGGCGTCAGCGATCGGCAGGATAAGGAAAACGCCCATGGCTCTGTATGAGCATGTGTTTTTGGCACGTCAGGACCTCTCGCAGGCCCAGGTTGACGCATTGGCCGAAGG
>JANOKA010000267.1:0-1966 GCA_031418995.1 Sphingomonadales bacterium
CGACCTCAAAACAGGGCTGGTCAGGGTCACCCTGCAGGGCGAGTAGAGTGCGGATCGCGTCGATTTCGAAGCCGAGCTCGCGAGCGTGCCGGACGAACTGCAGTCGCTGCACAGCATCTGTCCCGTAGACCCGACGGTTCGAACCCGAGCGCGGCGGCTTCGGCAGGATGCCGATGCTCTCGTAGTAGCGGATGGTCGGCACCTTCACGCCGGTCTGGCGGGCAAGTTCGCCGATGGGAAGCGCGGTCATCGAAACCTCTTGATCCTCTAGTCGCTGGAGGATGTAGGGTCTGTCTGTCCAACGCAAGCCCGACAGTGGACAGCCCGACAGTGGACAAGTCATGCCAACGAGGAGGCGCGGATGGCCATCGCCATCACGATTGAACCGACGAGCGATCGGCGCTACCGGGTCGGCGGCATGGACTGCGCCGGGTGTGCGGCCAAGATCGAGACCGCCGTCGGGCGTCTTCCGGGCGTCGAGCGCGTCGACGTTTCGGCGACGGCCGGCACAATGCGGGTGCGGTGTGCGCCAGACATGGTGACCGACCAACAGATCACGTCTGCCGTAACCGCGCTTGGGTATCAGATCGCTGCGACCGAACCATCCGGCAACACATCGGGCCACGGCGCTACGGATGGCCACGATCATGCACACGCTGTCGCGCACGATGGCCCATGGTGGCAAAGTCCGAAGGCGCGGCTGACGCTCGCCTGCGGCGCCGGCCTCGCCGTCGCCTACCTGGTCGCCAAGGCGTTCCCAGCGACAGCCGCGTGGGTTTACGTGGCGGCGATGGCGATCGGCCTCGTGCCGATTGCTCGGCGCGCCATCCAAGCCGCGCGCTCCGGCTCGCCGTTCACGATCGAAATGCTGATGACTATCGCGGCAGTTGGCGCCGTGTTCATCGGCGCTGCCGAGGAGGCCGCAGCCGTCGTGCTGCTCTTCCTCATCGGCGAGCTGCTCGAAGGTGTCGCGGCTGGACGGGCGCGGGCAAGCATCCGTGCTTTGACGACGTTGGTCCCGGCGACAGCCCTTGTGGAGCAGGACGGGCGTACGACCGAGGTTCCTGCTGCAAGCCTGGCTGTCGGCGCAATCATCCTCGTGCGGCCGGGCGACCGCATTCCGGCCGACGGCGAGATTCTCTCCGGCGAGAGTGCGGTCGACGAGGCGCCAGTGACTGGTGAATCGACGCCAAAGCGCAAGCGTCCGGGCGACAAGGTCTTCGCTGGCACGATCAACACCGACGCCGCCTTGCGCATCAGCGTCACGGCTGCGGCCGCCGACAACACGATTGCGCGCGTCGTGAGGCTGGTCGAGGAAGCACAAGAGGCAAAGGCTCCGACCGAGCGCTTCATCGATCGCTTCTCACGCTATTACACGCCGACCGTATTGATCGCTGGCGCCATGATCGCGGTCGTGCCGCCACTGCTGTTCGGCGGTGCCTGGAGCGAGTGGGTCTACAAGGCGCTTGCGATTCTGCTGATCGGTTGCCCCTGCGCGCTCGTCATTTCGACGCCGGCAGCGATCGCCGCAGGGCTCGCGTCCGGTGCGCGCCGCGGACTGCTGTTGAAGGGCGGCGCCGTCCTCGAGATCATCGGCAAGGTGACCACGGTCGCCTTCGACAAGACAGGTACCCTGACCGAAGGGCGGCCCAAGGTCACCGATGTCGTAGCGCTCGGTCGAAGCGAGCGAGACGTGCTCGCTTTGTCTGCCGCGCTCGAAACCGGGTCTAGTCACCCGCTGGCGAAGGCCATTCTCGATCGAGCCGCTGCCGACAAGGTCATCGTTCCCGAGGCTTCCGGCCTTGCGGCGATCGGCGGCAAGGGCATTGTCGGTACCGTCGACGGCGTCGAGCTCTTCTTCGGGTCGCCCAAGGCTGCCGAGGCGCGGGGTGCCAAATTCGAGAGGATTCAGGATCGGATCGCCGACCTGAACGATCAAGGCAAGACGGTCTCTGTCCTTGTAGCA
>JANOKA010000268.1:0-21408 GCA_031418995.1 Sphingomonadales bacterium
GCCTCATCGTTTTTAGTCAGCATTGCTTGTGCTTCAGTAAGCTTGTCTGGCTTGGCTGGCGCGGGTGAAGAGTGCCAAGCCATTACAGCCCAGGATTATCCCGCAAAAAAAGTGCGAATTGCGACCCATTCCGATTTTACCCGTACGCACTATCCGGCACGGATAGCTGAATTCATCAAAAACCCTCTTGGTTGCGGAGAATTCGTGATGCTTGGAGACAGCCTTACGGAACGGCACAATTGGTCTGGAACGCTGGATGTCCCACAAATGGTTCGAAACCGCGGAATCTCCGGCGATACGTCTGATGGGGTATTGGCGCGTTTGGATGAAATTATCGCGTCCCGGCCTTATGCGGTGTTCCTTTTGATTGGAACCAACGATCTATGGTCAAATAACTCGGCCAAAATGACTGCCAACAATATCGAGAAAATCGTTATCGCTTTGAAAGCCGGCAACCCACAATTGCCTATATTTCTGCAAACGGTATTTCCACTAAGGAGCGACCCGGCGCGCAATGAGAAGGTCAAATCAATTAACGCCCGGTTGGCGGATTTGGTCCGCATAAAGGGCATTCTCCTGATCGACACATATGGCGCAATGGTGGACGAGAATGGCCTGTTAAGATCGCAATATACCGACGACGGTGTTCATCTAACCCCAGAAGGCTATAAAGTCTGGGTCAGTATTTTGAATGGCAAGATCAAAGATGCCCACCTACATACAACCGCCGCCAGTTAGCGTTGAACCTGCGGTTGCTTGATGGCCTCGCAACAAGCTGTCCTAGCTAAGTGAAGGTAGGTAAGCCACGAAGGATTGTTTGAATCAAAAAGGCCTATGTTCGTTTCAGGGTTTTTTGGCCGCTTGCAGAAACCCTGCGCCGGGTAGAAGGCGGCCACGGAAGTCAAATAAAGTAGCATTTTCCCAATGCGACCCTTGACCCCAACGTGTTTTGCAAGAACTGGAAATCCAGGCTGGCTCCCAATAGACAATGCCAAGTCCGCCATTATCGGTTACGGATTGCATAAGCTGAGAAAGATAGCGCTGCTGGCCGATCTTGGTAGCTGGGTAGCCTGGCGATACACTGTCTTGCCCCAACAAATTACCTGCTTGGTCGTTCGATTTGAGAGTCCACGGATAGGATGTTTCGACGATCACTACATCCTTGCCGTATTTCGTCCGCAGCCTTGCGATTTTTGGACCAATCGCTGCTAAAGAAGTGGTGGACCACTTCTCGTAATAACTCAGGCCAATGATATCGAAGTCAGGCAGACCTGCTGCCGCTGCGGCATCAAACCAAGGCTCTACATTTTCAGGCTGGGCAATGTGCAACATCACTTTAATTGGCTTGCCTGACTGTTGCGCCACAGTCTTAACCGCCGTAACGCCTGCTTTGAAAAACAGCACGTTGCGGGCCCAATTGATCGGCGCATCTTCTGCAACTTCGCGGCCGATAAGCATGTCGGTATTGGTTTCATTGCCGACCTGAACAAACGCGGGAAGCAACCCGTCTTTGTCGAGTGATCGCAGGACAGACTTGGTATACTCGCCAAGGCTTGACGCGAGCTGTTCATCTGATTGTCCCGCCCATGCCGCAGGAACAATCTGCTTACCAGGATGCACCCAGTCATCGGAATAGTGAAAGTCGAGCAGGACTTTCATTTTATTAGCTTGAGCGCGCCTTATGCTGATTTTTACATCATCGAGTGTACTGTAATTTGTCCAGCTTGGAGTATGCCAAAGCCGCAATCGAACAATGTTGGCTCCGGCGCCGGCAAGGATTGCATAAGGGTCGCGAACGCCTGTTCGGTCGCGGTATTTGGCTCCGCACGCCTCGACCTCGTTGACGTATGATAGATCGACGCCGCGCCAAGACGTAACATCGCTAGCAGCCGTTGCCGAATTAGCTAGCGCGTTTCCGGTACAGCTTACCAGACCAACTGTCATTAAAGTTATAGCGATTCGGGTCGACACAATCATGAAAGTCCTTTCCCAAAAGTTTGCGTAGCTAGCCCACATTTGACCTAGCTCCGCAGTTAGAGAGGTCGTCAGAAGGAGTAGCTGGCGCCAAACCAGTACCGCCGCCCAAATTCCTCATACTTGCCGCGAACACCTTTCGAACCATAATAGGTTTCGAACGGCGCATTGGTAAGATTATTGGCCTGCAAGAGAAGCTTTAGCCCCTTAAGGCTGGAACCGGGCTGGAACTCATACGACATTTGGAAATCCACGACCTCGGCAGCATCGCTGAAGAGCACTTGCCCCGGCACGTCACCAAGTTCGGTCGCGTAGGCGTCGTTATAGCGATATCCCAATCGAGCCTCGAAACCCGATTTATAATACCACACTTGTGCGTTGAAGGTGTTTTTGGCCAAGCCCGGCAGAGGGAATACGCCCTCGACAAAGGCAGGGTCCACTTTGATATTACTGTCGATACGCGAATAGTTGAGATATACACCCAACCCGTTAAGCGGCTCAGGTAAGAATGTCAGGCCTTGTGACACAGCAGCTTCGACGCCCTTTATATTGCCACCCTTGCCGTTGACCGGTTGCGTGAAATTGCCGGTTATTCCTGACGGAAGGGTGACTCCGGATTGGGTTTGCCGAACGATGAAAGTATCAACATCCTTATAAAATGCGCTCAAAGTAAACACCGAGCTGGCGTTCCGGTACCATTCGTAAGTGAGGTCGAGCTGATTTGCACGGAACGGCTCAAGAAGTGGATTCCCGCCAAAGGCTTCGGGAGTACCAAAGTTAAACTCGCTCACGCCAGCATTCAGATCATCCAATGGCGCTCTTGAAATCGCCTTGCTGGCACCAATCCGGATGATGTGGTTTTCTCCGGGGAAAAAGGCGATGTTAAGGCTAGGCAGAACGTCGGTAAACGTGTTCTTGACACTAAACGGTGTGAGGACTTCAACGAACCCAGTTCCTGCGCCATTTTCCAGGAAGGTGCTTGATGAAACTGTTTCGGTCTTTGCAACTCTCAAACCCACGTTGCCTGTAAAACGCATGCCGCCAAGCGAGCCCTCGAAATTGGCCAACGCAAAACCGGAAATAATGTCTTCCTCAACAACCCAGCTTTCAGGCAAATTGAAATTTGCTTGTACCGCAGTGTAACCCCCAAAAACCTGATCGATGACCCCATCAAGATCGAACGCCAAAGATGGCGGGAATGCAACTGAACCCGCTCCAACAAGCGGCGGCCTTAACAGGTTAGATGGTACAGGGGTCCTGTTTGCCTCATTAATAAACCCGAAGGCAGAACGTGCAACGAGTGACTTTTGCCGATCAGAATACCGCGCACCGAAATCGATCGATTTCAAAAAGCCGCCAAGTTCAAGGCGCGCATTGAGAGCATAGCTGTATATTTCATCGACAATTGTGTCTGAATCAGGAACGCGCAATTGTGAGGGCAGATTGATCGCGGGATCAGATAAATCCCGGTTAAATGCAAACACGCTCCTGCCGTTTGAAAGCGTCGAAAATGTCACCGATGGTCCGCTGGAAAGCTGGAACGGTGTGGTCCCGAAAAAACCATGCAGTTCCGTTTCAACCGAGACGAACTCCGCATCGCGGCGATTGCGCGAATAACCAAAATCCCCTTCGAGCGACAGAATTCCTGACGACCAAGCGGCATTAACGCCGCCAGAATAGGAGTCGTCGTTGAGAGTGTATCGTTCATTTACGTTGCTGATGCTCATACCGAAGTTCGCTGTCTGCGTAATCGTGCCCGCAGTCAGCGATCCGTCCGTTCCCGTAATTCCCGTATAAAGATTGCCGAACTCGCTGTTGACACCTTCTATGCGAATGCCTTGCGACGGATTGGTAAAATCGACGCCTGAATAGAAAAAGTCGGCATTAAGTTCAAATGAACCGGACGGCTTCCATTGAACCGCAGCTACCACACCATTGCGCGTATCATCACCCCCCCGAACGCCGACATCAAAGCCGAAAGGCAGTCGCTCAATTCCTGCGGCATCAAAGGCCGCTGTATTTGCATTGCCGAAAACCGAACGCGGCGCCGAAGCAAAAACAGACGTGGCTGTGCTGACGGTAGGCTGCTTACGGCGCGCATAGGAAAGGACAACGCCAAGCGTATCATCAAAGAACTGGTCAACGTAGGAAATGGAGCCGGTATATCCGAATGACTTGGTATCCCGCACGTCATCGGCCAAATCGAAATAGCTACCGCGCAGGTTGGCAACGATACGGCGTTCACCAATGTCTAAAGGCCTGACCGTGCGCAGATCGATAGTACCACCAATTCCGCCTTCGACATTGTCCGCTTTTGGTGATTTGAAAACATATGCACCGCGTAAAAGCTCGGCTGGATAAGTTTCATAGCGAATGTTGCGGCTATTTTCGCCGGTAGCAAGCTCACGGCCATTAAGAAGCGTGCTGGTCAGATTGGGCCCTAAGCCGCGCACCGAAAGCTCGGTCGCATTGCCCCGGTCCCTGTTGGCCACCACTCCGGGCAGGCGGGCGATTGCTTCGGCAATACTAATGTCGGGAAGCTTGCCTAAATCTTCGGCTGAAACGACATCGACGACTTGATCGGCATTACGCTTTTCCTTGAAAGCATTGGCCAAGGCGGCTTGAAAAGATCCGACAACAACGATTGTTTCTTCGTCCTCTACGGCTTCATCACTGGCCTGACTGACTTCTTTGCTGTCATTGCCGGCAGCTTGATTTTGGGCCATTGCACCGGTTGACCAAGCAGCAATCGCAAACAAGCTTACGGAAGTAAGCGCAAATTTTCTCATTATCCATCTCCCCAAACCAAAGTTTGCCCCTCGCAAAATTGAGTGGGCCAGTCGCAGAAATCGGAGAGAGGATGACTAACTTGGCGATGCGCAAGACCCCTTATGCTCAGAAGCCTTCAGGCTGCTTTCCCAGTAAGCGATTGTGCATCCTCTCTACTCAAATGCAGTATCTTATTTATCAGATAAATTGATGTTGGCAAGTAGTAAGATGCGTCTTTCCTGCAACAGCCTCCATTTATTTGCATTGCGTGATATGCACATTGCTGGTGCATTGTAGGCGCGTTGCAGGGATGACGAATGTACTGCAGCTATAATCTCAAAAGCGCATTTGAGTTGCGCCCGCGCAGATGTGATCCGGATTTCCGCCGCCAAAGCACAAACCCATCAATTCCGGCGCGATTTGGTTATTGCTTGCGGCACCGCTGCTGGTCGCGAAGACCGTTCGCCTGCAGCTTTGCCTTTTTGACCTGATGTTTGCCAATGACGCGCACAAGAACAGATGCTATTCCGGCCTCGGTATCTGCCAGATCGGGGCCAACGATTGCATAGCCCCCTGGCGGCACGAACTGCACTCTATGCGTTCCGGTCGGCACCAGCCGATTATTTTCATCTATTATACGTGCGCGGAGAAAAATGAGATCACCCGGCACTGACGGTACACCGGCATCATCAAGAATATTGCACAGCTTTGCCGCTGGTCCGGGGGTCATCACACGGCTTTGTGCAACCCGATTGCCACCGATATAGCCGCGCGCTTTCAGCGTACCGGGTTCAAACCTATCGATAGAGAAGGTGAATGGCGGATGGGCAAGGCGAGTGGAGATACGATTGCGATCAGGTTTGCGGCGTCCGAGGCTGCGCCCGTTGAGCAGCAGTTCGACTTCATCTGCGTTAGAGAATACACGCACTTGCAACGAAGATTGCGGCGTCCAATAACTGGCTATGCGAACCATCGGGCCGCTGTTGTAGAGCGGCGATTGCTGACGCGCATCGCGCTGCGAACGAAAAAAATCATAGGCGAATTTGGGCAGCCGTTCGAGGCTCATCAGACCCGAAGTTTCAAGGTCATCGGCATAGCCGCGATTATAATCGAACATGGCCCAATAACCATCGGCAAATGCGGGTGTTGTATGATTGTCATCATGCGCTTCCTGCAGGTTTGTCGCTTGTTGCAATAGCGCGGCCTCGCCTGCACCAAGGGACTGGCGCGAAGTGCGCTCTGCTTCCTTCAAACCCTTCCACTCATCTTGCGCAAATCCGGCATTTTGCGCATAATATTCCCAGTCACCATATTCCGAAACGACATAAGGACGATCAGGCTTGTCGTAATGCTGCAATCGATGCTGCCGCGCCTGCAGGAAAATGTCGTAACCATCATTTTGCCAGCCAGCAGAGAATGCACCAGGAAACTCCTCATCGACCACCGTATCAAATGCCTGCACCAACGCCTTTGGCATCGCACTTTCGTTGAGCGAACATTCCCAAGCCAGCACGCTTGCATGATTGCGGTCGCGGCGGATCATATCGCGGCAGGTTTGCAAGACTTGCGCTTCGAATGCAGGATCGGAATTGTAAAATTGCCAGCCGGGAATAGCATCAATCAGCACAAGGCCAAGCGTATCGGCGGCGTCCATAAATGCGGTCGAATGCGGATAATGCGAAAGGCGCACATAGTCGAAGCCAGCTTCTTTGATAAGCTTTGCATCGCGGTAGTCAGCTTGAGGAGATAGCGCGTACCCAATGTAAGGATATTCCTGATGCCGGTTGACGCCCCGCAGAAAAACCGCCTCATCATTTATACGTAGCGCCCCATCGGAACTAAAGGCAAACCGGCGAATACCGATGCGCCTTTCACTCCGGTCGGTACGGCCGCTATAATCGGTGATCTCGGTAATCAGCCGGTACAAATGTGGAGAGCCGGGCGACCACAATTTGGGGCCTGTAAGTTCGATTTTTTGGTCGTCCCGTACCGTTGCCGCCCGGTCCAATGTGCGATCAATTTTACTTTCGCCGACAAGTTGCCTGCCATCATAAAGACGGTGCCGGATGGTCACGGGAACGGAACGGTCATCTGAATTGGCAATGTCGGCAGCTATCGCAATTGTCGCAGATGCGTTGCTGACCAACGGATAGCTAACGAATAACCCGCCACCAGCTACTTTGTCCGCTAGCATTTCGTCAGTCAGATGCACCGGTGGCTTTACGATCAATCGCACGCCCCTATAGAGACCTCCATAGGAGTTGAAATCTAGCTCGGCGAGCGGCTTGGGGCCAGTAATCGCATTGTCTCGGTTGTCCAGACGTACCAGAATGTCATTGCGCACACCAAATCGCAAATGCGGTGTCAGATCGATGGTGAAGGGCAACCATCCTCCCAGATGGGTAATCACTTCTGTGCCATTGACGCTGACCTTGGCGACATTCATTGCTGCTTCAACGCGCAAATATACGCTCTGATCGCGCCATTTATGCGGCGCGATGAAAGATTTTCGGTAAAAGGCCGTGCCTTGCCACTGTTCATTCACGATGCGCGGTTCAATCCGCGTGGTGTGCGGCAATGTCACTGTCTCGGCACGTTCGGGAGCGAAGGTGGCCGTATCAAACGGTTGATCGCTGCGTTCGAACTGCCAGTCATTGTTAAAAGAAACTTCTTCTGCGCAAAGCGGCATTGCCAGCATGGATAAGCAGACCAGACAAAGCCGATTAAAGAACCAGAGCATCTTAGCCGCCATACCAAGCATCAATAAACGTAACAGCGTTTGTGCGGACCGCATCAGGAGACATGCCGGGCGTGTAGAGCGCAGACCCTAAACCGAAACCCGCAGCACCAGCGGCGCGCCACGGCAGCATAGTGTCAGGCGTGATCCCGCCAACCGGCAGCACTCTGGTTGCGGCGGGAAGAACAGCGCGCATTGCTTTCAAGACTATGGGCGAAGCGGCTTCGGCAGGGAATAGTTTGAGTGCGGCCGCTCCGGCGTCAAGCGCCGCAAAGGCTTCTGTCGGCGTTGCAACGCCGGGGACCGGAACGAGCCCGCGCACTACAGCCTGTGCAATAACCTCCGAATTAAAATTAGGGGCAATGATAAGAGTGCCCCCAGCGTCCTCGACGAGCGCGACGCTGGCGCGGTCCAGCACTGTTCCGGCCCCGATGACCACATCCGACCCGGCAAAATGAGTAGCCAAGTTATTTATAGACTTATAGGGTTGCGGTGAATTGAGTGGCACCTCGATGATCCGGAAACCGGCATCAACCAAAGCATCGCCAATCGCAATCACGTCGGCGGGATCCACACCGCGCAGGATGGCAACCAAGGGGCAAAGCGAAAAAGCATGGTCGAACGGTGTTTTCATAATGACTTTTCCCTGATGGCGGTGATTCCCGCAACAAATGCGGCGTGGCTATCGATCCGTATCGCTGTACCGCCAAGAAGCGTCACTGCCCGGCTGTATAGACCACCGAGTTCGGCGTCGGCCAGAATATGAACGGGCCGCGTGCCAACGGATTCGAGCCGCGCAGCGACATCGCTGCCGATCAATATGCCGCTGGCATAAGAAGATGCATCCTCATCGGGTAGCTTGCCGAGCACGCCACGCGAACGTACAGAAAACAGACTTGCGGCAAGATCACGCCCCGCGCCTTCGGTTACCCCAATAGCAAAGGCGGGGCCGTCGGTTACTATGCCGGACAATTGGCGCGACAACACACTATGTTGGCCCAGTAAAGCGAACAGTTCGCCGCTCATTGCCGTAATGAAACGGGTTACCTGACCGCTTTCCATTTCGGCCCATTTGCAGTGTGTTCCCGGCTGGCAGAGCCAGGCGTCCGAAGGCGCAAGCCCCGCCGCAACTGCACCAAGCAACTGCACTTCTTCACCGCGCATCACATCGGTGCGGACACCATCATCGATTGCCAATCCCGGAACGATGGCCGTTTGATTATCGATCCAGCACAACCGATCTGATAAACCAGATATGGCGGCGGGAAGCGCAACATAGCCGGCATCTTTCCAACCAATTGTTGACCCGACCATTCCCGCCATCAGGACGGGGTAATTGCCAAATTTGATGCGAATTGCGGCAAGAGCCGTTTCATAGCTCGTTCCCGTCATTGCCAAAACACCTTGATCGTCACGGGCACTGCGGACCACCTCTCTATCTTCGATCACATAGATACGGCGGTTGGTGGTTCCCCAGTCGATGGCAATAAAACGGTCCGTCACACTACCACCATATCGCATAGAGAATAATAAGGATCGCAATAATGATAACGCCGGCGATATTAAACCCAATGGTCGTCCGGAACGACACATCTTCCATGCTGATCCGGTTGCTTTCCAGTTTGGCGGGCCGCACGAGCGAAACAATCACGGCAAGCGCTAGCGAGGCAAAAAACACGATCATCATTCGGTTCATAAACGGCACAGCGTTAAGCCCTTCCAATCCGCCGTAAGCCGATGGGAACCAAAAAACGAGGCTTAAAACAACCGATGCCACCGCGCCGGTTAGCGCTCCTGCTTCTGTCGCCCGCGGCCAGAAAAGGCCAAGCAAGAATATGACAGTGATGCCCGGTGTCACAAAACCGGAAAATTCCTGAATATACTGGAAAGCCTGATCGAGATTTCCAAGCAGGGGCCGAGCCGTCAACATAGCAAGAATGATCGACACAGTAGCCGCGATACGCCCGACAAGCACAAGATGATTTTGAAACGCGCGTTCGCTGGTGTCATCCGCTGCGCGTGACTGCACCCCTTTGAATTTGGAATATATGTCGAGCGTGAAGATCGTTGCGATTGAATTGATCTTGGAAGCCGTTGAAGCGATGATTGCGGCAATCAACGCCGCAAAGACCAGTCCGAGCAGACCTGTGGGCAGCAATGACATCATCGAAGGATAGGCTTGGTCTGGCTTGGTGAGATTGGGTTCGAGCACGACGGCGGCAATTCCGGGCAGCACGATGATGACCGGCATCAACAACTTTAGAAATCCGGCGAAGATGACACCGCGCTGCGCTTCCTGAAGGTTTTTTGCCGCAAGCGCACGCTGTATGATATATTGGTTAAATCCCCAATAGCTGAGATTGGCGATCCACATGCCGCCAATCAGAACGGCAAGGCCGGGTAACTGTTTATAGTGCGGACTGTCCGGTGACAATATCATGTCGAAATGTGCCGGGGCCTGCCGCGTCAATTCGGCAAAGCCGCCCAGCACTCCTGCATCGCCGCCAATTTTGCTCAGCGATAAATAGGAAATGACCAAGCCGCCGAGGACCAGCAATGTCACTTGTACAATGTCGGTTAGTGCAACAGCTTTCAATCCTCCGCGCAGTTGGTAGAGCAATGCAAAGGTTCCGAGCCCGAACAGCGCAATATCTTGGTCGACGCCCGCCACCGAAGTGACAGCAATCGAACCCAGCCATAGAATTGAGGTCAGGTTGACGAAAATGTATAGAATAAGCCAAAATATCGCCATCACTGTACGGATCGTCGGGCCGAAACGCTGCTCCAAAAACTGCGGCATTGTGTATATTTGGTTGTTTAAGAAAATCGGTAGGAAATACTTGCCCACGATCAACAGTGTAATGGCCGCCATCCATTCATATGATGCAATGGCAAGACCGATGACGTAGCCCGAACCCGACATGCCGACAATTTGTTCGGCTGAAATATTGGCAGCGATGAGTGATGCCCCGATGGCCCACCATGGGAGTGTTTTGGAGGCAAGAAAATAGTCGCTGGAGTCCGTCGAATGACCGGATTTCTCGCGGCTTACCCATTGTGCGAGGACAAAAATGCCGATGGCATAGAAAATCACCACTGCGATATCGATTGATGACAAGCTCATTATGTTCCCCTCCGAAACCTCAGGCTATCGTTTCGATCCGCTATAGCGAAGCGCCCGATGCCATCTGAAAGCTTATTTATATGATTTATTATCCATGTCTAGCATAAGATGGGTAAACGTCTTACATAGTATCCTAATGATATGCGGCGAGACCGCATTTGGGGAGCAAAATCATGGAAATAGATAGGGCAAAACCACAGCTTGGAAGAAATCTGACCTATGGCATGCTCGACAGTCTGGGGCGCGATATAGTGATCGGCAAATATCTGGACCGCGCATTTCCTACAGAGGCAGAACTTACAGAACAGCATGGCGTAAGCCGATCAGTCACGCGGGAAGCTGTAAAAATGCTAACTGCAAAGGGGCTTTTGAGTGCGCGACCGCGGCAAGGCACCGCAGTGCAACCCTCCGCGAACTGGAATCTTTTCGATACGGACGTTCTCCGCTGGCTCCTCGAACGACGCTTTTCAATAGATTTGCTGCGCCAGTTTAACGAACTGCGCGTCGCGATAGAACCCGAGGCTGCCGCTCTTGCCGCAAAGGTTGCCGAACCAAGTGACCTAGCCGCAATCGCCGCAGGGCTTGAAAGGATGCGCGATGCCGAACGCGGCGGCGACGATCCGCTCGACGCCGACATCGCCTTTCATATCGCGATATTGCAGGCCACAAAAAATCCGTTTTACGGGCAGTTTCAAAATATCGTGTCCACCGCCCTTCGCACCTCGATACGTTTCACCAACCGTATCAAAGGGCGCACCGCAAGTGTGGAGGATCATGCCGCTGTCGAACATGCAATTGCCCAACGTCAGCCCGATAAAGCGCGCAAGGCAATGCGCCATTTGATCGGTGAAGTGTTGATCCTGATTGAGGACGCGGCTGAAAACGACGCCATCGCTGTCGAGACTTAGCCGCTGGCTGCGCACGGACATTCATCGCCGATGCAGAGCAGCGCCGTTGCACCCTGCTGGATCAGATAACTTTGGATTCACTTGTTCACGATCTCCTCCCCATCCGGCACGCGTTTCCAGTGACAATTTCCTGAAAGGTGCGAACGCAAACATGCCTTTAATCAGTGACGGGTGTTACACATCGCGTGATTGCCCAGCGCCTCAATTACACGGCAATCGGCAGCTGCCCCGCCCCTGCAGCGTCCGACAAGGCCGCTAAGTTCGTCACGCAAAGTTTCAAGTTGGGCGATTTTTGCTACAATCTGCACCAAGTGGCTGGTTGCGATGCGGTCTGCTTCTACACAATCGCGTTCGGGATGATCGGATAGGTCAAGCAATGAGCGGATTTCTTGTATAGTGAACCCCAGTTCGCGTGAGTGGCGGACGAAAGCGAGGCGTTCACGGTGGTCGTTACCATAGCTGCGATAATTTGCGGCGGTGCGATCTGGCGCGGGTAATAACCCAATCCGCTCATAATAACGGATGGTCTCAATGTTGGTGCCTGTCGATTTTGAAAGCTCGCCGATTTTCATGTCTTGACCCTGTAGTTGCTACAGGGTGCATATAGGTCATCGAATCGAACCAACCAAGGAGTTTCGGCAAATGGCCGATCAATGTTGTGCCAGTGCCTGTGGTACCGAAACCGCGCTGAATGATGCGCGCTGGCGGCGTGTGCTATGGGTTGCGCTAGTCGTCAATGCAGCCATGTTTGTCGCCGAGATGGTAGCCGGGGCGACGGCTGACAGCCGTGCATTACAAGCCGATGCGCTCGATTTTCTGGGCGACGCTGCCAACTATGCCGTCAGCCTTGCGGTGGCCGGCGCAGCGTTAGCATGGCGCGCACGCACGGCGCTTTTGAAGTCTCTTTTTATGCTCGGTTTCTCAGGCTGGGTGTTTGGAAGTGCCGTTTTCGCTTTTGTCTACGGTACTGCGCCCGACGCGGTCACAATGGGTGTCGTCGGTGCGCTGGCGCTGGCCGCCAATGTCGGCGTGGCGCTATTGCTCTATCGTTACCGCACAGGCGACGCCAACATGCGCTCTGTCTGGATATGCTCGCGCAACGACGCCATCGGCAATGTTGCAGTTATGTTAGCGGCGCTTGGCGTGCTTGGAACAGGCAGCGCATGGCCGGACTTGATTGTTGCGTCAATCATGGCAGGGCTGGCGCTAACCGGCGGACTTCAAGTGTTCCGGCAAGCTATGAATGAGTTGCGGACGGCGGCGCTATGAAAGTCGCTCTTTCAACGGAGATCGACTTACCGCCAGAAACTGTCTGGGCAGAGGTTCAAACCGCAGAGCTGTTGACACAGATCGCATGGCCGCTGGTTCGTTTCCTGGCGGTTGGCGACGCTCCGCTGAAAGCCTTCAAACATGATGGGCGGTATCAGGTGCGGCTTAGGTTGTTTGGAATAATACCGTTCGGGACGCAGTGGATTGTGATTTCTGTTTATACACCGGAAAGCGGCGAATGGCCAAAGCGTCTGCGTGACAATGGTTACAGCGCGCTGATTAGCAAATGGGATCACTGGATCATAATTACGCCAGATGGCAAAGGCGGTTCCCATTACAGCGATGAGGTTGAAATCTCGGCTGGACTATTGACGCCGTTTGTATGGGCCTTTGCGCAGGTCTTTTATAGGCATCGACAGCGGCGCTTGCGCAGTATAGCGAGCACATTGCAAGCGCGCCGTTTGATCGCCGAAGAAATGGCGACTTTTCAAAATGCGCGTATCTCAGGGGATGTTGCGAGCGCATGGCGTGCGCTCGAACGCCTGCATATCCTGTCCCAAACCAAAACCTGGCCGCACATCCGGTCCCATTTGCAAATGCTTGGCTATGCCGCAGCTATTGGGGACGGCAAGGAAATTATCGGCCAATTGGCCCGTCTGGCGCTCGCGCCAATAGGAAACATAACGGGTCGTTTGCCAATCGGCAACACAGGCCGCGCCAATGTAAGTGCATTTGTACCTATGGATATTCCGGCAGATTTGAGGTCTGTGTTTGAAAGCGAGACGCCGTGAACTTCAAATTGCATAGCGTGCTTCTCTTTGCTACGGAAATCGCAATGCACAGAATATTTATTTGCTTGGTGGTTGTATTTTCGGTCCTAATGACCGGAATACACGCGCCTGCGGCTGCGCATGTGGACAATATCGCGGCGCATCATGAAAGCGATGCAGTACATAATCATGCGCCATATAGTCATGATAGAGCGGATGAAACAGGCGGCGCGCCAATGGACGTTGGCAGCGATGTTCTGCATCACCATCATTGTCCTGTCGGCCTTGCAAATGTGTCTGCGCATGAACTGATTGCTTCACTAATAACCAGCGCAGCTCCTGTTGCGCCGGACACGGCGATTTTGCCGTCGCACGCGACAGCGCCGCCACTCCAGCCTCCTTTAGCCTGAACTTCGACGCTACTGCGCGCCGCCCGGTGCGCATGTTTCATCAAGGTTCAGGAGATTTTCCATGCCATCCAAATTTGGAGCGGCCCTGCTTGGGGGCATGCTTACGTCCATATGTCCAAGCGCGCTTGCTGATCCGGTTTCGCTCGATCAAGCCGTCGAAAAGGCCATAGCAGCTGCGCCGCTCATCAAGGCCAATGATGCCGCGATTGCAGCCGCAGAGGCCGGAAAACGACAGGCCGGTGTGACCCCAAATCCGATTGTGTCCGCAGAGGCTGAAAACTTCATCGGCACCGGACCGATTGACATATTCCGGCAAGCCGAGGTGACCGTTAACTATAGCCAGCAGATTGAGCGGGGTGGTAAGCGTGCGGCACGGGTAGCTTTGGCGGAAAACGATGTGAAGTTCGCATTGGCCCGGGCGCAAGCAAGCCGGCTCGACATCGCTGCGCAGGTGCAGCGAGCCTATATCGACGCGCAGATCGCATCGGCAGTGGTTACAATTGCATCGTTTCGGCTAAAAACCGAACGCGAGTTGCAGACAGAATCGCTGCGGCGTGTGCGCGGCTATAAAGACCCGCTTTTTGTTGAAACCCGCGCAGGGGCAAGGGTAGCCCAAGCCGAAATTGGCTTGGCCGAAGCCAGGGCACACTATGGGAATGCACTCGATAAGCTCGCTGGCTTTTGGGGGGGAGGCGGCGATGATGTCGAAATTGCCAGCGGATTTAGCGAGGCAAACACGGGCACAGAAAAGCTGACCGCTGCTGATGCGGCCGTAAGCGAAGCCGCGATCAAACGCGCGCAAACAGCCGTCGTTGTCGAGCAATCGAAAGCAACGCAGGATTACACCCTTAGCGGCGGCTTGCGCTATTTGCGAACGACTGACGATGTTGCAGCGGTTGCAGGTATCTCCATCCCGATTGGCCGCTTTGACAAAAACAGGGGCAATATAGAGCGCGCGCAAGCCGAGCGGCGACAGGTCGAATTTCTGGCCGAAGCTGCGCGGCTTGAACGGTTGCGCCGTCTCGCTTCGCTTCGCGCCGATGCTGATGTTGCGCTCACCCGCGCGGACAGGATTATGGCAGAAGTCTATCCGCGTGCGGTTCGCACCCTGGAACAGGTACGCCAGGGCTATAATCGCGGTGGCTTTCGCTTCTCTGACATCGAAGACGCGGCCAACGCTATTATCGAGACCCAGGAAAGCTGGCTCGATGCGATGAACCGGTACCGTGACACCCAAACCGAAATTGACCGCCTGACGGGACGCTTTGACGCCCCTCAGACCGGGGAGACCAACCCATGAAAAAATTACTCATTCCGGCCGCTTTGGCGCTGGCGACAATAATCTCTCTTTCGGCATGCGGCGATGGCCCGGCGGAACAGGCCATGCAGGGCGAAGGCGAAGATGCCGAGGGTCCCAACGGCGGTCGGCTTCTCAAATCCGGCGATTTTGCGGTCGAAATGACGATCTTTGAGGATGGCCAGCAACCACAATACCGGGTTTATCCAATGCGTGATGGCAAGCCGATTGGTCCCGAAACGGTCCAGTTGACTGTGACGCTCACCCGCCTTGACGGGCAAATCGACCGCTTTGCCTTTAAGCCAGAAGGAAAATATCTTGCAGGTCAAGGCGTCGTTACCGAACCGCACAGCTTCGACGTCGCGGTCATCGCGGTTGAAAATGGCAAACGTCATGTCTGGAAATATTCCAGCCCAGAAGGCCGCACGCGGATAACGGCGGAAGCTGCAAAGGCAAGCGGCATCGAACTCATCACCGCTGGCCCGGCAACGATTGGTGAAGTCCGTGAATTGTTTGGAACGGTTGCACTTGCAACCACCGCCCGCTCAGAAATCCGCGGCCAATTTCCAGGCCGAATTGTCAGCGTCAGCAAGAATGTTGGTGACATGGTTAAGCGGGGTCAATTGATTGCAAGAATTGAGTCGAGCGAAAGCCTCCAGACTTATCCTGTCTATGCAACAGCAAGCGGTGTCGTTGCCGAACGCAACGGCAATCCCGGCGATGTAACAGGCGATCGTGCGCTATACGTGATTACCGATCCTGCACAGACAACGGTGGTATTCAACATCTTTCCCAAAGATTTGGGCGCGATCCGCCGCGGCATGCGGGTCATTGTCGAGACGCAAGACGGTACGCCAGTTGTAGAGACGGTGCTTGGCGATTATCTGCCCGAAGGTAATGTGCAAGCTGGAACGGCGCTGATGCGTGCCAGCATCCCTAATCGCACGGGTGCACTGCGGGTTGGCATAGCATTGCGCGGACGCGTAATTATTAACGCTGTCAACGTGCCCCTCGCAGTGCGCACAGATGCAATCCAGCCGTTCCGTGACTTCAAGGTGGTATTTGCCAATTATGGTCAGGATTATGAAGTTCGCATGCTCGATCTGGGCCGTTCCTCACCGGAATGGACCGAAGTGCTTGGCGGGCTCAAACCCGGCACGCCCTATGTCGCCAAAGGCGCATTCCTCGTTCGCGCCGACATCGAAAAGTCCGGCGCGAGCCATGACCATTGATCGGAGGGGATAGTAACATGCTCGCCCGCATCATTGGATTTTCCATAAAACACCGTTGGTTCGTTATGGCCGCCGTCGCCCTGCTCTGTGCCATAGGCGTTTGGAGCGCTTTACGCCTTCCTATCGATGCTGTGCCCGATATCACCAATGTCCAGGTTCAGATAAACACAGAGGCCGAAGGATATTCGCCGCTTGAATCTGAACAGCGCATTACCTTTCCCATCGAGAGCGCAATCGCCGGCATTCCCAACCTATCCTACACCCGTTCGATCTCGCGGTATGGCCTAAGCCAGGTCACGGTCATATTCGAGGATGGTACCGATACTTTCTTCGCGCGGCAGCAGGTCGCCGAACGCATCCAATCGGTCAAGTCACAGCTTCCGCCCGGAATCGAACCCCAAATGGGGCCGATTGCCACGGGCCTAGGCGAAATCTTCATGTTCGCTATCGAGCCCAAGCCCGGCGCAACCAAACCGGATGGCAGCGAATACACGCCCGAAGACTTGCGCACATTATCAGACTGGGTGGTTCGGCCGCAGATGCGAACCGTGCCCGGCGTAGCCGAGGTCAACACCATCGGCGGTTATGAACGGCAATATCATGTGACGCCAAACCCGGGCTATCTGGCATCGCTCGGCCTGTCGCTGAATGATGTGGTTCAGGCGCTCGAAAAGAACAACAGCAATCGCGGCGCGGGTTATGTCGAACGCGGCGGCGAGCAAATACTGATCCGTATCCCTGGACAAGCGGCGGGCGAACAGGATCTGTCGCACATTATTCTTGCAAAACGCGGCGGCGTTCCCATCCGCATCGGCGATGTCGCTGATGTCGTCATCGGGTCTGAACTGCGCACGGGCGCGGCGACGGAGAACGGCAAGGAGATTGTCCTTGGCACCATTTTCATGCGTACTGGCGAAAACCCCCGTATCGTGGCGCAAGCAGCGGCAGATAAACTCAAAAAGGCTTCGGCATCACTGCCCGCAGGCGTAATCGCGCACCCGCTTTATGATCGCACCGAACTGGTTGATCGCACTATTGCTACGGTAGAAAAAAATCTGGCGGAAGGCGCGCTGTTGGTCGTCGTCATCTTATTCCTGCTGCTCGGCAATTTTCGGGCGGCGCTGATCACCGCAGCCGTGATTCCGGTCGCAATGTTAATGACGTTGACCGGAATGCTCCAGACACGGACATCAGCGAACCTGATGAGCCTTGGCGCACTCGATTTCGGCCTAATCGTTGACGGCGCAGTGATTATTGTCGAGAATTGCTTGCGCCGCTTGGGCGAAGCGCAGCACCGGTCAGGCCGCTTGCTTGACCGTGATGAACGCTTCGAACTGGTGGCTTCGGCCAGTGCAGAGGTTATCCGTCCATCGATATTCGGCATTATCATCATCACAGCTGTGTATCTGCCCATTTTTGCGCTCGAAGGCATTGAAGGAAAAACCTTTCACCCGATGGCGATCACCGTGGTGCTGGCGCTTACCGCAGCGCTGATCCTTTCATTGACGTTGGTTCCGGCAGCAGTCGCGCAGTTCGTCACTGGCAAGGTTGAGGAGAAAGAGAATTGGCTGATGCGCGGCCTTGGCAAGGGGTATCGCCCCGCACTTGACCGCGCTCTGGCATGGCCCAAAACAGCGGTCGCTATCGCTGTACTTTTGGTCGCCATTTCCGGTTTGGGTGCGACGCGGCTCGGCAGCGAGTTCATCCCCAATCTGGATGAAGGCGATATTGCAATGCACGCGCTGCGCATCCCTGGCACAAGCCTAAGCCAAGCCGTCGAAATGCAGCATCTGCTGGAAAACCGGATTAAGAAATTTCCTGAAGTCGAACGGGTCTTTTCCAAAATAGGAACCGCCGATGTCGCAACTGATCCCATGCCGCCGTCGGTGGCCGATACATTCATCATGCTGAAGGATCGCAGATTATGGCCTAACCCGCGCAAAGGCCGCGACGAATTGGTGGCGGAACTCAACAAGGCGGTGAACCAAATACCGGGCAACAATTACGAGTTTACGCAACCAGTGCAGATGCGGATGAACGAGTTGATCGCGGGCGTTCGCGCCGATGTGGCCATCAAGCTTTACGGCGATGATCTTGACCAGCTGTTAAAAAGCGGTGATTCTATTAACGATGTCGCCGCCTCAATTTCTGGGGCGGAAGATGTAAAGCTGGAACAGATCACGGGCCTACCTGTGTTGGCGGTGGTTCCCAAGCGCGAAATGCTGGCCCGCTATGGGGTCAGCATGTCCGATGTTCAGGATGCCGTCTCAGCCGCGACAGGCGGGGCAAAAGCTGGCGAGCTGTTCGATGGTGATCGCCGCTTTGCCGTGGTCGTGCGCTTGCCTGAAACATTGCGGACCGATCTTTCCGCGCTCGGCAACCTGCCAGTCGCATTGGCAGCTGGCGGCTCTGTGCCGCTGGCGGAGATTGCGGATATTTCGCTGGCTGCCGGCCCTAACCAGATCAGCCGCGAAAATGGCAAACGCCGTGCTGTAATTACCGCCAATGTGCGCGGGCGCGACCTCGGCAGCTTCATCACAGAGCTGCAACAGAAAGTGGAGGCCGAGGTTGAATTGCCGACCGGATATTATATCGAATATGGCGGGACATTCGAACAGTTGCAGTCAGCCGCGACGCGGCTACAGATTGTTGTGCCTCTGGTGTTGTTGCTCATATTCGGGTTACTCTTTACGCTGTTCGGCAGTGTAAAAGATGCCGCGATTGTATTTTCTGGCGTCCCGCTGGCCTTAACTGGCGGCGTCGTGGCACTGGCCCTGCGAGACATACCAATGTCGATTTCGGCTGGCGTCGGCTTCATTGCGCTATCCGGCGTGGCAGTGCTGAACGGAGTCGTTATGCTCTCGTTTATTAAAGACTTGCGCGAAAGAGGTAGCGACTTGATGGAGGCCATCCGCGAAGGCGCTCTCACACGGTTGCGTCCGGTGATGATGACTGCGCTTGTTGCATCATTGGGCTTTGTCCCAATGGCGATCAATGTGGGCGCGGGGTCAGAGGTACAACGCCCATTGGCCAGTGTCGTGATCGGCGGAATTATTTCGTCAACGATCCTGACCCTGCTCGTCCTGCCCGCGCTCTACGCCTTGGTCCACCGCCGGCGAGATGAAATAAACACAGCGCGAAGCATCACGCATAGCGATCCCAAGGCGGCAATGGCATGACAGAGAGAGCTACGCTTTTTCGCTTTAGCACCGAAATCCGAATTATTTTTTTGCATAAAAGAACAAGTTGAACGGTAGACAGGCATCCGATCATACGACCGGATGCCCTTTCGCCATCATATCAATCGTCGCAACAATCCATTGCTTGCTCGCAGCACGCTTCAAGCGCCGCACAACACGCATCGGCAAGCGCCGCGCCTTGGCCAGCAAATGCCGCGGGGGCGATAAACAGTAAAGCGACGGCAGCTGCAAAATATTTCGTCATATTCATTCTCCATTGGCAGGTTGAACGCGCGCCGCGATAACGCGCGTCTCATTATCATTCGGTTATTCAGTGCCAACGGTTACACGGGCTTAATGCCGCGCAAAAACGCGCGTCTTGCCCGAACCAAAGGCGATAACATTATAACGGTCCGCTGGATAACCGGGCGCTTCCATACCCGGTGATCCTAAAGGCATACCGGCGACGGCCAGCCCGCGAACACCAGCGGGCTTTGCCGCCAATATCCGTTTCATATCGGCAACAGGAACATGGCCTTCAAATGCTATGCCGTCGATAATGGCAGTGTGACACGACGCCAGATTTGCAGGCATACCCAAACGCTTGTGCATTGCGGCGCGATTGGCATCATTGACAATCTTGACGGCGCGGCCAAATTTCTGCCGGACCTGTGCAGCCCATTTTTCGCAGCACCCGCATCCGGGATCGCGGTGCATCACAATGTCATTGGCCGCCAATGCCGATGTAGAAAACAAGGCCAGCGTGAGAAATAGTTTCTTCATGTATGATCTCCATCTTTGCCGCGTGTTGCAGTTCGGGAGCGACATAGCCGCCCCCGAACCGGCACGCTTATTTGGTTTTCATATCGCCCATGTCATGTCCTTCATGACCGGATTTTTCAGTGCCTTTGGCTTCGTCTTTGCAACAAGCCATTTTGCCGTCTTCACCCTTTTTGCAGCAACAGCACTCCTTTTTAGGCGCAGGTGGTTCTGCGGCAAAAGCAGCACCGGACAGGGACAGCGCCAAAGCGCCAATTAACATTTTCATTTTCATAATATTCTCCATGATTATCAGTGGTCAAAAATGCGTCAACCAAATCGTGGAGGGGGCGTTTGGGGAATATCACTTAATCCGGCCAACGCGGGTTCAAATTCTAGAATATAAGTCTGTGATAACAACCCCGTGTCACTTTGTCTCGTTTCGGCTGCCATCAGCATTACAGGACAGCCAAGATGGCACATCCCCGATGGCGCAGTATCCGAATGGTGCATCGGTTCAGGGCGCTGAGCGCTGACCGGATCAAATTTCATGTCCGCACAATCCGGCATCGTCTTACTTTGAGTTACAGGCTCGGAAGATATTGGAAAACAATTAGCTTCGGACCGTCCTGCCAACGTCACAACCATCATCAGCAGCAGCACGATGCGCGCAGATATTATGAATCGGGATCGACAAAATAAAATCATAGATAATAATACACCCTTACCTGCGCAAAAACTATGTCATAGCGACAATTCCGAATGTTCATGAGGCGGCGAACCGCTTGTCTTTTCGGCGGCGCCGGAATGGCCAGCGGATTATCAGCAATACGGTGCCAGCGATTCCCAAGATTAGGCCTCCGACCGCGAACGCCAGCAGCCACCATGTATTGAAATTCTCATGGTTTTTCCAATCCATGATGTGCAGGCTCCAGAAAAAATCATAAAGCCGCCATGTCCCTGTGCGGACGGCAGTGATC
>JANOKA010000269.1:0-2113 GCA_031418995.1 Sphingomonadales bacterium
GCCGGATCGGTTTTTCCGGCACCGTGCCGACGTTGCGCTGACGCAGAAATTCCGGCGTTTCTTCGAGCGTTGCGCGTGTAATAAGGACCAGGCCGGCAAGCGCTGCGCCGAACAGGAAGGGCAGGCGCCATCCCCATGATACGAGAGACTCTTCAGGCAAAGCCCAAACGGTCAGTGCCGCTGCACCCGCCGCCAGCAGAGCGCCGATCTCGCTTGCCGCCGATGCGCAGCTGGTAATCAATCCGCGCCGACTGTCTTTCGCACCTTCCATCAGGTAAGCGACGATGCCGGTATATTCGCCGCCAACCGAAAACGACATCAAACAGCGCAGTGCGATCAGCAGCACACCCGCCAGCGGACCAATCTGAGCATAAGTCGGCAGCATAGCGGTTGCGAACATTGCTACGGTCATCAAAGCCATCGAACCAAGCATCGTTACCCGCCGGCCCATCCGGTCACCAAAATGACCAAAAACAAGCGCTCCGACTGGCCGCATCAGATAAGCGATAGCAAAGCCGCCGAGCGTTTCGGTCATCGACGTCGGGCCAGTTCCAAAGAACACGCGGGCCAGCACCGTCGAAAAATAGAGGTACAGGGTGAAATCATACCATTCGACAACGGTCGAAAGCCCGGCGACAACCATTGATCGCCGCGACATCGGCTCGCGCGAAGAGGGCGAAGCGCTGTGCGAACTTTGGTAAGCGATTTCAACCACAAGACAACCTGGCGAATTTCATAGCTGGTGACAAGGCTACTTGGCGTCATAGCAGAGGCCTTGATAAGCAATTCAAGTTACCGACCGGGCGTTATTTTTTGGTCGCCAATATTTGGGCCATTCCGGTCAGGCTGCGCTCGGTTTTCAAATGTTGGTAAGCCGACAATTTCGGCTTCAACTAACCAACGCTGCTTCCGACAACATTGCGGACATAACGGCTCAATCGTATGTTCCTCCAAAGCAGAACCGCTTTGTTCTATTTTCTTACCACGATCACGCACCCGGAAGATGAAGGCTGGGGTCATTATCATGCCAGTGGCCAACATTTCCCAAGCTCGCGACCTGATTGCGCCAGACCCGTTGGCAACCGAAGGATTGATTGACGAGCTTACGATTTTGGAGTGGACCCTGATGTTTAGTTTGTTCGACGGGAATGGGCCGGTAGTCTAAAGTTGCGGGACGAACCCGCTTTCCTCAACAAACAAGCCGCTCCGTCACCCCGCGCCAGTCGCCGGATGATCGCTGGTCGCGGCAACGCGGGCTGCCGCCTCGCGCTTGCGCCGTTCTCGGTAGGAATCGAAGCTCCAGCTTTTTTGATCATAAGCAAACAGGCACAGGTAGCCACCAGCAATCGCGACAAATTTCAAGGTTTCTTCCACGCGCATCGGGTCGGAAACTTCACGCTGCAACAGCACGGCAGTAAGCAGGCAAACCCCGGCGAAAAGAAATGACATCAGCCGGGTAAACACGCCGAACGCAATCATCAGCCCGCCGATTAACTCGAACAGACCAATGGGCAATGTTAAGTTTGCCGGGATACCGACGTCGGCCATATAGCGGTTCGAACTGTCGACCGAGCCGAGCCGGTAAGCGCCCTGTACGATAAACATCGACGCGAGCATGATACGGCCGAAAAAAGCAAACAATCCCGATAACATTTTAATTCTCCCTACACCTGACAGAGAGAACGACGGGGAGGGCGTGTAAGTTCCCGCAAAGCCTCTTACAGCTTTGGTAACGTCACCCCGCGTTGGCCCATATATTTGCCGGCCCGGTCGGCGTAGCTGGTCTCGCAGGGTTGTTCGCCTTTAAGAAACAGAAACTGGCACGCGCCTTCATTGGCATAGATTTTGGCTGGCAGCGGCGTGGTGTTGGAAAATTCCAATGTCACATGACCCTCCCAGCCCGGCTCGAGCGGCGTTACATTGACGATAATGCCACAGCGCGCATAGGTGCTCTTGCCAAGGCAAATTACCAGCACATCGCGCGGGACGCGGAAATACTCGACGGTGCGGGCAAGCGCGAAACTGTTTGGCGGGATGATGCAGACGTCGGTCTTTCGGTCGACAAAGCTGTTCGGGTCGAAATCCTTTGGATCGACAACGCTTGAATTGACGT
>JANOKA010000270.1:0-16883 GCA_031418995.1 Sphingomonadales bacterium
CTAGCCTCTCCCCTGAAGGGGAGAGGAACATTGCATCCGTCAACATCGCATCCGCATCGGGTGAGGGCCGCGCCGTCAGCGGCAAAATTGTGTGGTGCACGTCGATCATCCGGTCGCGCTCTTTGTGGATCATCGGCGGCAGCTCGTGCATATGATCGCGGTAATAGGCGTCGTCATAGGCATCCTCTTTCACCCATTCCCAGCCGCCATTATCAAGCAACAATCGTTCAACCTGCGCCAAATCGTCCGCCGCCACCATGATGTCGAGATCACCAATATGCCGCCCCTCGCCGGCTTTCAGGCCAGCTGCGACATAAGCTGTACCTTTCATCAGCACGACTTTGCCGTCATAATCCAATAACGCCCGCCGCGCACAATCGGCCTCCCACATTGCCGTACGGCGCTGATATTCCGCGTTGGTCCGGGCATCGTCCAACATCGCAGATATGGCTCGCGGAACCGCCATTGTGCGCAGCCGTACTGCCAGGGTTCCGATCAACTGTTCGGCCCGGGCGATGGTCAACAACGCCGTCCACCCGCGTGCGTCCAGCGCCAGCACGCTCGCCGGATCGCGCAAGGCTGCGACCAGAATTGCCGCATCCCTCACGCCAGTTCCGCCCATAATCGGTCAACCAGCGCCTTGGCCTCGTCCCCGCTTTGATAGTCGATGGCGCGCGCCGGGACGGTCTGCACAAACCGGGTCAGCGCGGCAAAGCCAGCCTCGCCCAGTGCAACATAATTGGTCGATGCCTGCGTCAACCGCATGAAAACTTCGCTGGGCGGCACGTCGCGGATGGCCGGTTCAAAACCAAAGCGCGGGAACAACAATAACGCGGGCTTGGCGCGTTCGTGCATAGCGGCGATGGCTTGCAAAGGCGGAACAAGATGGCGAATATCCCCCTTTGGCGTGCCGCGCATTAACGGCCCGAAGACTGCATCCGGCGCAGCGTTCTGCATGGCCGCAATCGCTTCATTTTTTAGCGATATCAACCGCGGATACGGAACTGCCTCGCCCGTAACAGGGTCAATCAATGCAAACTCATCGCCCATGAACCGCCAGCCAGTCCGGCCCAGCATCGCCGATAATGTGGATTTCCCCGAACCCGACTCGCCCGTCATAATCAGCGCTTTGCCATCCCGCTCCACTGCGCTGGCATGCAGGATCAACTGCCGCCGCCAGCCCAGCGCCATTTGCAAATTCATCCCCATTTCCGCCGCCAGCAATGCCTGATCCAATGGCAGCGGCGCGGCATCGGGCAGCATATAGTCGCCGTTTATCGCCACCGATGGGCGAATATAACGGCGCGCAAAACGGGTCGCCTCCAGTCGCACCGTATAGTCGGTAAATTCCGGTTCGGGATAATCGGCGTATAGCGCGCGCATCTGCGCAATCGGCGCGCGCCAATGCGATCCGATGCGAAAGGCGGCGGGGCCAACCTGAACGCGGAACTCATGCATCAGATGCGCTCAATTGTTCCACCAGCCCCAGCTGCGCCAATTCGGCCAGCCGCGCCGCAATCACCGCACGTGCTTGCGCCGCATCGCCCAAATCATACTGTGCCGACAGACGCGCAGCGATCAGCGCCGCGTCGCATTTGCCGTCGCCCATGGCTTGCAAAATCTGCGGCACAGGGTCTGCAACTATGTGGGTGATACCGCTGCGCCGCTGGTAAATCAGCGTCATTTGGTCCAGCGGCAGGATGATGCGCGCGTCCGATGCTTCGGCAATATAGCAGATGTTGGTATTTGGTACGCCCGTCATGAATGGGGCGTACCAAATAAAGCTAAATAATCAATGCATGCTGCATCTATGACATGCGAAAGCGATAGTTTATCCGGCCAGCGCTTGCAATTTCGCCATCGCGCCCATCGATTGTTCCGCGCCCGATTGCGGCACGGTTTCGCCGGTACGGTCGCTGATTTGGGCGAAATTCGCCGCAACACCCTCTGGTGTGCGGTCGGCAGGGGCAAGCGCCATACCTTGCGTCATGGTGACATGCGCGGTGTGGAAGAACCCTGCGCCTGCGCCCATGATAACGTTTGATGGCGCGTCTTCCGATACCAGAAACAATGCCGCAGGAACGACGTTTACGGGTGCGAAGGCCTCAAATGCAGCTGGCGGAAAAATATCTTCGGTCATGCGGGTTGCCGCGATGGGAGCAAGCGTGTTGCATTTGATATTATACTTTGCACCTTCCAGATACAACGTCTTGGTCAGGCCAGCCAGACCCAGCTTTGCCGCGCCGTAATTGGCTTGGCCAAAATTGCCATATAGTCCGGTCGAGGATGCCGTCATTAATATGCGGCCATAGGCTTGCTCGCGCATCAATTCCCAAACGGCTTTGGTGCAATTGGCCGATCCTGACAAATGTACCTTAACAACCAGATCGAAATCTTCCGGTTCCATCTTGGCAAAGCTTTTGTCGCGCAAAATGCCTGCATTGTTCATCAGAATGTGGACGCCGCCCCATGCTTCTTTCGCTTTGGCGACCATTTCCACCATCTGCTCATATTCGGTAACACTTCCGCCGTTGGATATGGCATCACCGCCCATGGCCTTGATTTCCTCAACCACTTGCAAGGCCGAGTCCGAATGGCCTGTGCCATCGCGCGATCCGCCAAGGTCATTGACCACCACTTTTGCGCCGCGCCGTGCCAATTCCAGCGCATATTCGCGGCCCAATCCTCCGCCTGCACCCGTTACGATAGCGACTTTGTCTTTGAAGCTGATGGTCATACGATACTCCTGTTGGATTGAAGTGAACGATGCAATTGCGCCGTATAATATGGCAGGCGCATTGGCATGAACCTTACGTTTACGCAAGCGTAAAGCAATAACGTGCGCGCGCACGACTGTCACAAAACAGAAATTTTTACGTAACACTAAAGTCACCAATTTGCTGTTTAGGCGTCACATCAGCTACCAAATCCAAGGGAATGTTATGTCCGCCAAGTCACTTTTGCTCACTGCTACGGTCATCGCCGCATTTCCGCACGCGGCCTATGCCCAAGACTCAAGCGGTGAAGTTGCCGCCATGCGCGCCGAGATTGAAGCACTGAAACAACAGTTAAGCGCGCTGTCGGCCAAGGTTGATGCCAAATCCGAAGATAGCGCCAAAGCCGCCAAGAAAGGCGTGTCAGAAGTGAAATGGAAGGGCTCGCCTGAATTGGAGGGTGAAGGCGGCTGGACATTCAAACCGCGCGGCCGGATATTATATGACGCCGCAATCGTATCGGCTCCAGACAGCATCAATGACCGCGGCCTTGGATTTTCCAACGAATTGCGCCGTGCGCGGCTGGGCGTCGAGGGCAATATGCCTGGCGGCTTTGGGTATAAGTTCGAAGTTGATTTTGCCGAGGCAAACACCGAACTCACCGATGCCTTCCTGACATATAAGAACAAAAATCTAACGGTCACTGTGGGTCAGCATAACAATTTCCAGTCATTGGAAGAATTGTCGAGCAGCAATGACACCAGCTTCATTGAACGTGCCGCATTCACCGATGCATTCGGGTTCGAACGCCGCGCCGGAATTTCGGCGCAGTATAAAATCGGCGATGCCATGGTGCAGGCCGGGGTGTTCACCGACAATATCACCGACCTGCGCAATGACGAAAACAGCGCCGTTGGCCTGGATGGCCGTATCGTTTTCATGCCGAAACTGGGCGAGGCACAATTGCATTTGGGCGCAAGCTATCACTGGCGCGATTTGGGTGATGCCATTTCTGCGGTGCAATATCGCCAGCGGCCATTGGTGCACACCACCGATACACGCTTTATCGATACCGGATCGCTAAGCGGAGCAACATCGGAAACAGGACTTGGCCTCGAAGCCGCCGTTATATCAGGCCGCTTCCATGCCGCAGCAGAAACATATTGGCAAAAAGTGGCGCGGACGGGCCTTGCCAATCCCGGATTTTTTGGCGGATCGTTTGAGGCAGGCGTGTTCCTGACCAATGATACACGGGTGTATAAGGATGGCATTTTCAAAACTGCAAAAGTCAAGAACCCGGTTGGTAAAGGCGGCTTTGGCGCGGTTCAGTTCAATCTGCGTTATGACAGATTGGACCTGAACGATGGCACCGTGGTGGGCGGCATTCAAAACGGGTATATGGCATCGCTGATCTGGACACCGATTGATTATGTCCGTTTCATGATAAACTACGGAAAACTTGATTATACCGATGCGCGGATATTGGCGGGAACAGACCGTAATTATACCGTCGATACGCTTGGCGCGCGCGCACAGATTATTTTTTAAGGGGCGTTAAAGGTACGGTCCACGTCGTTCCGACTTTGGACCGTGCCTTTAGACCGCGTCTTGATCCAGCGAATATCCTGCGGACCTTACTGTGCGGATAATATCGCGTTTTTCGGGGCCATTCCTGTCTTCGTTCAGCGCTTTGCGCAAGCGGCGGATGTGCACATCGACGGTACGAATTTCAATATCACTGTCATGGCCCCACACACTGTTGAGCAGGCGCTCGCGCGAAAAAACGTGGCTGGGATATTCCAAGAAATGTTTGAGCAATCGGTATTCGGTCGGCCCCAAAGCAACAAGGCCGCCGCCGCGTTTCACCTTGTGCGCGACGGTATCCATTTCGACGTCAGCAAATTTCAAAGTCTTTCCGGCCAAAGCGGGGCGGACGCGGCGCAGCACCGCTTTGGCCCGTGCCACCAACTCGCGCGGAGAAAACGGTTTGGTCACATAATCATCTGCGCCAATTTCCAGCCCGCGTATCCGGTCATCCTCTTCACCGCGTGCGGTGAGCATGATTATCGGCACATTGGCAGTGGATTCGACCTTGCGCAGTTGGCGGCACACCTCGATCCCGGACAGATTTTCCAGCATCCAGTCGAGCAGCACGATATCGGGCGTTTGTTCCCGCGCCAGGATCAGCGCCTCTTCGCCGTCGCCAGTTTGGCGCACGTCAAATTCCTCACGTTCAAAATGCCAACGGATTAGTTCAGCCAGAGCCTCGTCGTCTTCGACCAGCAACAGTTGCGGTTGTGCCATGAATTCAGATGCCTTTGCGGTGGGTTTGATATTTCAAAAAAAGTTCATTCTTCAGGCAAATTCTCGCCCGTTTCGGTAAAATAAATCATATGCGCCCAATTGGTCGCATGGTCGCCCACCCGTTCCAGATTTTTGGAGATGTATAACAAATGTGCGATCTCGGTCGCCGATTGCGGGTTTTTCGCAACGAAGCCGATAAAGTCGACGAACAGGTTCTTGTACAACTGGTTCACAGCTTCGTCGCGGATAGTGACCGCGCGGGCCAGCTCTATATCGCGGCGCGCATAAGCGTCCATGGTATTGCGCACCATTTCGCCTGCAATGTCGCCCATACGGCGCAACTGGTCATTGGTGGACAGGAAATTATTGGTTTCCAATTGCCCCACGCGTTTCGAGATATTTTTGGCATAATCACCAATACGTTCAATTACCGCCGCGATTTTGAGTGCTGCGACCAATTCGCGCAAATCATCCGCCATGGGCGCGCGCAAAGCGATGGTTTGCACCACCAGCTTTTCAATCTCGGTTTCAAGGCGATCTATTATCTTGTCATCGGCGCGGGTGGTTTGCGCCAATTCCCTGTCATTGCCGAGCAGCGCTTGCATCGCATTGGTCACCGCGGTTTCGGCACGTGCGCCCATTTCCGCGATCAATCCGCGGATTTGGTCCATATCTTCGTCAAATGCTTTTGCGGTGTGCCGTGTGCCTGTGCTCATGTGATACGTCCTTTAGCCGTAACGGCCCGTGATGTAATCCTTGGTGCGTTCTGCCTTGGGATTGGTGAATATGTCGGTTGTCTGACCATATTCTACCAGTACGCCCAAGTGAAAGAAAGCCGTGCGTTGCGAAACCCGCGCGGCCTGCTGCATATTGTGCGTCACGATGATAATGGCATATTTACCGCGCAGATCATGAATCAGCTCCTCGATCCGTGCCGTGGCAATCGGGTCAAGCGCGGAACAGGGCTCGTCCATTAAGATGACCTCGGGATCCACTGCGATGGCGCGTGCGATGCACAGCCGTTGTTGCTGCCCGCCCGAAAGCGCCGTTCCGCTCGCCGACAATCGGTCCTTGACCTCGTTCCATAATCCTGCGCGGGTTAATGCGCTTTCGACAATCTGGTCTAGGTCCGCTTTTGCGCCGGCGAGCCCGTGAATTCGCGGGCCATAAGCAACGTTATCATATATGGATTTTGGAAACGGATTGGGTTTTTGAAACACCATGCCAACACGCGCGCGCAATTGCACCACGTCCATTGCAGAGGCGTAAATATCCTGCCCATCCAGTTCGATCCGGCCTTCGACACGGGCGCCCAGTATTGTATCATTCATCCGGTTTAGTGACCGCAGAAACGTGGATTTCCCGCAACCCGATGGCCCGATAAATGCGGTCACATTGTCCATATCGACATCAATCGATACATCCTTGATCGCTTGCGTTTCGCCATAATAGATATTGACGTTACGCGTCGAAATCTTTGGATTGACGATGGTTAGCTCTGCATCAGCCAAGGGAATTTTCCTTTTTCAAAATCATTCTACCAGCGGGTTTCGAACCGATTGCGCAAATATATCGCCAACGCATTCATGCCGAGCAAGAATATCAGCAATATGATGATAGCAGCGCTGGTTTTTTCGACAAAGCCGCGATTAACTTCATCCGACCATAGGTAAATCTGTACAGGCAGCGCGGTGGCAGCATCCGACAATCCTTGCGGCGGCGCGGAAACAAAGGCGACCATGCCGATCATCAGCAGCGGCGCGGTTTCACCCAGCGCGCGTGCCATGCCGATGATCGTGCCGGTCAATATACCCGGCAATGCCAGCGGCAACACATGGTGAAACACCACCTGAATGGGCGATGCGCCTATGCCCAATGCCGCCTCGCGTATCGATGGCGGTACGGACTTGATTGCGTTGCGTCCGGCGATGACAATAACGGGCATGGTCATCAATGCCAGCGTCAATCCGCCAACCAGCGCCGATGATCGCGGCATACCAAACCATGTCAGAAACACGACAAGACCAAGCAGTCCAAAGATGATCGACGGAACCGCCGCTAGATTGTTGATCGAAACCTCGATCAAATCGGTAAAACGGTTTTTGGCGGCATATTCCTCCAAATACAGCGCAGCCAGTACGCCCACTGGAAACGCCAACGACAGCGTGATTATCAGCGTGAACAAAGATCCTTTGAGCGCGCCCCATATGCCGACATCGGCGGGATCGGTGGCATCCGAATTGGTCAGGAAATCGCTGTTGAAACTGCCGCGAATTTGCCCCTTTGCTGCCAATGCCGATACCAGTTTTTCGGCGTCAGCGCTGCCCTTGCCCTTATAGGCAATATCAATCGGTGACGCCGCAGGAAGCCAGATTGTGGCTTTCCCGCTTATCATGTCCGGATTGGAAATAAGGGTTTTGCGAAGCTTTTGCGCGGCATTGGCGGTGATGTAATCGCCGTCTGAATTGCCGAAATTTTCATCCACTGCCAAATCGATGATCCCGGGCAGGTCCATAGATCGCAGCGCTGAATCGGCATTCGGTCCGCTTATCGAGGAAACACTGGCACCCGATGTGACGCTGGGAAAATCGATTTTCAACGCCAGTTCGGTTTGCCGGAATCCGTTCAATCCATTGCCCACCATCGTGAACAGCAGGAACGCCAAAAACGATATCGACAATATAATTGCGAATAAGCCTGCCGCCTTAAATCGGCGTTCGGCGGCATAGCGTTTGGCTATCCTGCCACGCATCGCGGGATCGGTCCAATCGGTGGGCTTGCGCGTATTTGGAAGTGTATCAGTCATATGCTTCCCGATATTTTTTCACAACGCGCAGCGCCATGAAGTTGAGCAGGAACGTCACCAGAAACAACGTTAGTCCCAGCGCAAACGCCGCCAGAACCTGCGGCCCGTTAAAGTTGATATCGCCCGTCAACAATGCCTTTATCTGCACGGTAATTGTCGAGATACTGTTGAACGGATTGGCGGTCATGTTGGCGGTATATCCCGCCGCCATCACCACAATCATCGTTTCACCAATGGCGCGGCTGACCGCGAGCAATATCCCGCCGACAACGCCCGGCAACGCGGCAGGCAGCAGTACTTTTTTAATAGTTTCGCTTTTGGTCGCGCCCATTGCGAACGATCCGTCGCGCATCGAGCTAGGTACTGCGGCAATGCTATCATCGGCCATGGATGAAATCAGCGGAATTATCATCACCCCCATCACGACGCCTGCCGCCAATGCATTGTCCGATGCCGCATTATTGAATCCGATCATCACGGCAAAATCACGCACCGCAGGCGCCACGGTTAACGCGGCAAAATATCCGTACACCACCGTAGGAACGCCCGCCAGTATCTCCAATATCGGCTTTAGCCATTTGCGCAGTTGCGGGCTGGCATATTGCGTCAGGAAGACCGCGCTCATCAGGCCCAGCGGAATGGCAACAATCATGGCGATAATTGCGCCGACAAATATCGTGCCCCAAAATAGCGGGATCGCGCCGTACCCGTTGTCGTTCCCTGCGACGATAGTTTCGCCGGGGCTCCACCGCGTTCCGAACAGAAACTCCACGGGCGATACCATTTGAAAAAAGCGCACTGTTTCAAAAATTAGCGACGCGAAAATGCCGATGGTGGTCAATGTCGCAATCAATGACGCGCCCAATAATGCGAACATCACCAATCGCTCAACCTTTGACCGGGCGCGCAAATCCGGTTTCAGCCGCGTATAGGCAAAGGCTGCACCTGCAAATAACAACAACATCGTCAGCGCAAATCCGGCCCAGCCGTAATAGGATATGGCTTGCCGATACGGTTCGACCAGCGCCTCTGCCTTGGCCTGAAATGCGGTTTGCTGGACACCTGTGGCAATACTGCGGGCTTCGGATAATATCGCAGCGCGGGCAAATCCGTCCTGCGGCAATTCAGCGGCCACGGGTGATGCCAGCACCATATTGGTAACCAGCGCAGGCGACACCGCATTCCAGATGGCCAGAAAAATTAATGGTGGTATAACCGCCCAAAGCGCCAGATACCAACCATGATAGGTGGGCAGACTATTGACATAGCCGCGCGTTTTTCCCGCGCCCTCGCGCACAAACATGGCCGCACGGGCACGGCCCGAAATCCAGGCAATTAAGCCCAGACCAAAAACGAGGAACAGCAAAGCAGTACCGGCCATTATGCTGTCATCACTCCTTCATCATGCCGTACAAACGATAGCCGTATTTGGCCAAAAAAATGGGACGTGGATTGACCAGACAGAATCAATCCACGCCCCATAGACGCGATCTATGTTGCAGATTTATTTCAGGTCTGCGCTGTCCATGACGGTCAGTTCGCTTGCGGCTTTAGCAGCGGCAGCGCGAACCGCATCGGGCGAGGCAATCATGCCGTTTTTGGTAAGATAAGAGCCCTTTTCACCCGCCTTCACAAATTCCGCCAGATACTCTTTTATGCCGGGAATTTTATCGATATGCGCTTTTTTAACATAGATGAATAATGGCCGCGCCCCGGGATAGCTGCCATCACCAATGGCCGCTGCGGTTGGCGCAACACCGTTCAAAGGAACGCCGCGCACTTTTTCTGCGTTTTCTTCGAGATAGCTATATCCGAATACGCCCAGCATGTTGGGGTTCGAGTTCAGCTTTTGCACGATCAGATTGTCGTTTTCGCCTTGCTCTTTATACATACCGTCGGTGCGGACATCATGACAAATGGCCTTATACTTGTCTTCGTCGGTTTTCTTCATCGCTTTGGTCGCTTCGTCGGTTTTGCAACCTTCTTCCAAAATCAGCTCGGCAAATGCGTCGCGTGTACCCGATGTTTTAGGCGGACCGAATACGGCGATGGGCAGGTTTGGCAACGCCGCGTTTACATCGGACCATGTTTTGGCCGTGTTGGCTTTGCCAAACGGGTTTGCGGCGAGCGCCTTATAGATATCGGCCTGAGTCAATTTCCATGCAGGTCCGCCCGAAGCTGAAGCGATGGCAAGGCCGTCAATGCCGACCTGGATTTCAACAATATCAGTTACGCCATTTTTCACGCACGTTTCAAATTCGGATTTTTTGATCCGGCGTGATGCATTGGCAATATCAGGCGTTTCGGCGCCAACGCCTGCACAAAATGCTTCAATGCCGCCGCCTGTACCGGTTGATTCGACGATCGGGTTTTTGTTCGTAGCGCTTGCCTTGGTAAATGCTTCGGCAACTGCCTTGGCAAACGGAAATACAGTGGATGATCCGACGATGCGGATTTCCTGACGCGAGCCGCCTGCGCCGCCGGAGCTTGCCTGGTCATTGCACGCGGACAATGCGAGCGCGCTAACGGCCAGCAGCGATAATTTTTTCAACATTATTTATTCCCCATTAGAATTTGGTATGCCCGCCAATAGGGATGCAAAAAGGCGCGTGTGTGACGCTTATATTTCAATATTGTTACAGGGCAGCAGGATCACAATCTGTGTGCCTACCCCCTTGTCACTCTTGATTTCCAAATGGCCGCGGTGGCCGTCGACAATATGTTTTACCAGCGACAACCCAAGGCCCGTCCCGCCAACCGAACGGCTGCGCCCCGAATCTACGCGGTAAAACCGTTCGGTTAATCTGGGCAAATGTTCCGGCGATATGCCCTCTCCCTGATCGGTAACCGTCAAACATAACATCGCTGCAGACCGTGACCGTGCAAGATTGACAATTATCGGTGTCTCCGCACGGCCATATTTCATCGCGTTTTCGACAATGTTATTCACCAGTTGCCGTAGCATTCCCAAATCGCCGCTGACGCTGGGCAAACCCGGTTCAATCGAGACGGTTATATCGCCGCCGCGCGCCGATCCGCCGTTAAGCTGCGATGCGGCGACGTCGTTGATAACCGCTGCCAAATCGACCCGCGAGCTGGCAATCTGGTATTTTTCCGCTTCGATCCGGGATAGCGACATTAAATCACGGATCAACGCCTGCATGCGGCTGGCCTCGTCATCCATGATTTTCAAAAACCGTGTACGGGTCTTTTTTTCGGCCCCTGCCTCTGTTTCGCTTAATGTTTCGATAAACCCTTTGATCGCCGCCAGCGGCGTCATCAATTCGTGGCTGGCATTGGCGACAAAATCGACCCGCATTTTTTCTGCGGCCTGTGCGCTGGTCCGGTCGGCCAGATATACCAGTTTTTGCCCCGCGCCCAGTGACCGGATACGCATCTCCCATTTTTGATCGCGCAGGCCAATGCCGACCAGTTGTATCGGGCGGCCATCATGTTGCGCGTCGGGATCAGACAACCGCTCAATTGCGCCTGCGTGACGAAACGCAATACGCACATTCTGCCCGATTATACCGCCGCCCAGTAATTGCAGTGCGGCCGCATTGGCATTGGTCACGCGGGCATTTTCGACGATCAATACGGCATCGGTCAGCGCGTCGAGCAAAGATTGAAACTGTGGATCGTCCGTTAATTTTGCGGGTGATCCTGCGGGCATCGGCGGTTCGGCAGAGGATTCGGTTTCTTCATGTCCGCCCACTGCGAAAAACAGCGCGATCATGGATGTGACAATCATAACCGTAATGCGTTCGGCATTGCCGTATAGCTGTCCCGCCGCCAACGCACCGCCGATGACGATAAGCAATCCGATGCCTGTGTTTAGCCTAAATAATCTCTGCAGCATCGCTGCGCCCCCTTGAAACGCTGTCTTATGCCCTACGGTCAGGACCTAAAACGCTTTGTTAGGAATTACCGTTATACTGTCCCACATATAGACGCGATATTACAAGGCAAGTGCAGCCTCTGGTATTTCGCTAAACTTATGATAACCCGATGATAGACGCATAATTTTAAGGGCTGACATGGACGATATTCGCAAGGACCAAGAATTAGAATCTGTGACGAATGCCGCTGACTGGCAACCCACCCGCCGCCGTGCGTTGATGATGGGCGCGGTTGCTGCGTCTGCCGTAGTGTCTGTGCGCCCTGCCTTGGCGCAAGCCGCAGGATCGGTGTTGAACTGCGAAATTCCAGTCACTGGCCCGCACGGCGCAGGCCGCAATATCGCCGCCGACGGCACGCTGGTTGCAGCTGACACACCTGGATCATTCATGGCCACGGGACAGAAATTTACCGGCGAACAAGTAAAATCGGCGATGCGCGGACGCAGCCTGCCCGGCACGACGTATGACCAAAGCCAAGCATATGTGAACTACATCCGCCGCCTGCAATACGGGCAAAGCGGCTTCACCTGCTACGCCTCGCTACAAATGCCGCGTTAAGGCCGTTATCGGCATTCTAGGCGGCGGACCAATCATATGATTCGCTCAGATGCCTTCGCCATAAGTATATTCACTCCATATATGGTGGGCGGACAAACTGTAGCTGAATGGCTATGTAAAATTTCACCCCATAAAGGTAAAATATTTGCTTTGCGCAAAATACCATCTTGCGCCCGAAAAAACGCCTAGCAACTCCACGCGTCGCTGCATCGCAGCATCGCTTTGCGTGCGATGAATTGAATCAGAATAGCGACGAACTGAATGGTGAATTAACCATTTACCCTCTTGCGTTCCAGAAGGATTAAGGCACTATAGGTAGCGGTTGGCCACAGGGGGCACACCTACAAATTGTGTTTCACGCCGTTGGAGCGATTCAGCGAATAATCTGTATTCGCCAACAATTAAGTTGGGGAAAAGTGAAAATAGCCCCTTTGATACGGTCAAAATATGGTAACAGGAACGCCTGCGCTCCGAGTCGAACAATACGCGAACATTCGCGGCGGAACAAAAACAAAAATAGACGCTGTTGCGGCACACATTACGGCGCAGTGGTAATCAGGGGGCGAGATGGATTTCAGGGATACAGCAACAGGTTCAAATGCAACGGGGTCAGATAGCGTGGTAGAAACAATGGAAGCAGATGTTGCAAGCAAAGCGGTTGCGAATACGGAAGTCGCTGCAAAACCGAATTTGAAAGCTGACGGCTTGGAAGAATCGGCTGCAAAAACTGCGCCTGCATCCGAACCAAAGCGCGTCGAAATTGATAGCAAGGCGATTAACAAGCGCCGGTTCACCATCGTCACCGATAATTCGCGTGATGCGCTGTTGACCGAATTCGGTAAAGAAACGTTGAAGGACCGCTATCTGCTGCCCGACGAAAATTTCCAAGATTTGTTCGCGCGTGTCGCCGATGCCTATTCCGATAATCAGGAACATGCGCAGCGGCTGTATGACTATATCTCGAAACTGTGGTTCATGCCTGCAACCCCCGTATTGTCGAACGGCGGCACGGGGCGCGGCCTGCCAATCAGCTGCTATCTTAATTCCGTCGATGACAGTCTGGCTGGCATCGTCAACACATGGAACGAAAACGTCTGGCTGGCCTCACGCGGCGGCGGCATTGGTACCTATTGGGGCAGCGTGCGCGGCATTGGCGAGCCGGTTGGCCTGAACGGCAAAACCAGCGGTATCATCCCGTTCGTGCGCGTTATGGACTCGCTCACTTTGGCGATTTCGCAAGGTTCGCTTCGCCGGGGTAGCGCCGCAGTGTATCTCGATGTTAATCATCCCGAGATCGAAGAGTTTCTGGAAATCCGCAAGGCGTCGGGCGATTTCAACCGTAAGGCGCTGAACCTGCACCACGGCGTCCTCCTAACCGACGAGTTCATGGAAGCGGTGCGTGAGGGTACAGACTTTGACCTGAAATCACCCAAGACCGGCGAAGTGCGTGCCACCGTACATGCGCGCAGCCTGTTTCAGAAAATCGTTGAAACGCGGCTGGCCACTGGCGAGCCATATATCGTGTTCTCCGACACCGTGAACAACGCGATGCCAAAGCATCACCGTGATCTGGGCCTGAAAGTGTCCACATCCAATCTCTGTTCCGAAATAACCTTGCCCACGGGTCGTGACCACCTGGGAGAGGACCGCACGGCAGTCTGTTGCCTGAGCTCGCTGAATCTCGAAAAATGGGATGAGTGGAGCGTCGACAAGCCCTTTATCGAGGACGTCATGCGCATGCTCGACAATGTCCTGCAGGACTTTATCGACCGTGCACCTGATGAAATGGCGCGTGCGCGCTATTCGGCGGGGCGCGAACGTTCGGTCGGGCTGGGCGTCATGGGCTATCACAGCTTTCTGCAATCACGCGGCGTTGGGTTTGAAAGCGCGCTGGCAAAATCGTGGAATATGAAATTCTTCAAACATATTCGCGCCGCCGCCGACAGCGCATCGATGATGTTGGCGCAGGAACGCGGCGCGTGCCCTGATGCCGCCGATCAAGGCGTGATGGAGCGGTTTAGTTGCAAAATGGCCATCGCGCCGACCGCGTCAATCTCGATCATCTGCGGCGGTACGAGCGCTTGTATCGAACCGATCCCGGCGAATATCTACACCCACAAAACGCTGTCGGGCAGCTTCATCGTGAAAAACCCATATCTGGAGAAAGTCCTGCGCGAAAAATCAAAGGACAGCAATAATGTGTGGAACAGCATCCTTGAAAAAGGCGGCAGCGTCCAGCATCTCGATTTCCTGAACCATGATGAAAAAGACACGTTCAAAACCAGCTTTGAAATTGACCAGCGCTGGTTGATTGAGCTGGCCGCAGACCGCACGCCCTATATCGACCAAGCGACATCGCTGAACCTGTATATCCCTGCTGACGTGGAAAAATGGGATCTGTTGATGCTGCATTTCCGCGCTTGGGAATTGGGCGTGAAGTCCCTATATTACTTACGTAGTAAATCAGTCCAACGGGCCGGTTTTGCTGGTAGTACTGGTGCAGAGGGCCAAATCGGTAGCGGCGGCGTTGAGGCAGACAACACGCTCGACCCCAAAATCGTCGAGCTGATGACCAGTGCCGGCGTGACCGATTATGATGAATGTCTGGCGTGCCAGTGATTAATTCCCTCTCCCTTTGGGAGAGGGAGGGAGGCGAGTAGGGCTCCCATGAAAGTATTACTTTCTTGGGTTCCCGTATCGCCGGAAGGATGAGGGTCATCTAGTTGCAGACCTATGAAAACCAACCTTCCGGCACTATCTCTCGCGCAAGAGAATTGCGCAAAAATGCCACGGAAGCGGAAAAGCGGATGTGGCGGGTGCTTCGGGAAAATTTCCGGGGCGCAAAGTTCCGGCGGCAGGTGCCAATAGGTCCCTATTACGCCGATTTTTTCAGCTTCTCCGCGAAGCTAGTCATCGAAGTTGATGGCGGGCAGCATGGAGAAGTGCAGGACTATGATGCAAGGCGGACGGCTTTTCTGGAAAGCCAAGGCCTCCGCGTCATGCGGTTCTGGAACAATGATGTGCTGTCCAATATTGAAGGTGTCATCACCATGATATCGGAAAGTCTGTCGCCCTCACCTTCCCAAGCCTAACGGCTTGGGCCCCTTCCTCTCCCACCGGGAGAGGAGATTTTGGAGCAAGAGAATGCCATTATTAGAAGCCCGTAACAGCTACAAACCCTTTGAATATCCATGGGCCTATGATTTCTGGAAACGTCAGCAGCAAATCCACTGGATGCCAGAAGAAGTGCCATTGGGCGAGGATTGCCGCGATTGGGCGCAGAAGATTTCGGAGCATGAGCGTAACCTGTTGACGCAAATCTTCCGCTTTTTCACGCAGGCCGATATCGAGGTGCAGAACTGCTATCACGAACAATATGGCCGCGTGTTCAAACCGACCGAAGTGAAAATGATGCTCGCCGCGTTCTCCAATATGGAAACCGTGCACATCGCCGCATACTCGCATTTGCTCGACACGATTGGCATGCCCGAAAGCGAATATGGCGCGTTTCTGGAATATGAAGAAATGTCCGCAAAGTGCAATTACATGCACCAATTCGGCGTCGACAGCGACGAAGACATCGCCCGCACGCTCGCCATGTTCGGCGGATTTACCGAAGGATTACAGTTATTTGCATCGTTCGCCATGTTGATGAACTTCCCGCGCTTCAACAAGATGAAGGGCATGGGGCAAATCGTCAGCTGGTCCGTCCGCGACGAAAGCCTGCACTGCGAGGGTATCACTAAGTTGTTCCACGCGTTCACCAAGGAGCGCGACTGCCTGACCAAAGCGGTCAAGGAAGACATTATCGATTGCTGCCAAAAAGTCGTCCGGTTGGAGGATAGCTTCATCGATCTGGCGTTCGAAATGGGCCCCGTCCCCGGCATGACCGCCAAAGAGATTAAACGCTACATCCGCTACATTGCCGATTGGCGGCTAAGCCAGCTCGGCCTGCCCGCAATCTACATGGTCGAGGATCACCCCCTGCCATGGCTCGCGCCATTGTTGAACGGCGTCGAACACGCCAACTTCTTCGAAACGCGCAGCACCGAATATTCCAAAGCCGCCACCAGAGGCAATTGGGGCGAAGTGTGGAACAGCTTCGATGGCCGGAAAAAGAAGATCATCGGCATTGAGCCAGCGGCGGAAAATGACGGCGTGGACATGTTCGAACGCGCGGGAGTTGCGGCGGAGTAACGCCCCGTGATCGAGTATGATCCGGTGAAAGGCGCGGCCAATGTTACGAAGCACGGCTTGCCATTTGAGCTTGCCGAATTCCTGTTCGATGGTCCATTCGTTGAAGAAGAAGACGCTCGGCAGGAATATGGCGAACCCCGCTTCATAGCCACCCGACCGATTGCGGTTTTGGATAACCGTATTTTTGTGGTAGTTTACACATGGCGTAATGCGACACGCCGGATTGTCAGTTTTAAGAAAGCCAATGCCCGGGAAGTCAGAAAATACAATCAAAGTATCGCGTGATGAGGCGCTGGCCTTCGCACATGAATGGGCAACGCCCGAAAATCTAGCGAAGCTGGATGCGATGACCGATGACGACATAGCCCGGCAAATCGCCGTCAATCCCGATGCTGCGCCAGAACT
>JANOKA010000271.1:0-6523 GCA_031418995.1 Sphingomonadales bacterium
GCATCAGGATATTGCGCAATATCGTGGATCACCCATCCCGGATTGCGTTCCTTACGCGCGCAATACTCCGCATTGGCCGCCGCCAGCTTATACCCCACACTGGCCAGCCGCGCATCTTGCGCCACCAGCGCGCGGTACGCCGATATATCTGCCGAAGCATTTGCTGCATGAACCGCTGGCCAGAATAACAGGCTGCAAAATAGCAACGCGCCCCTCACGCCGCCGCCCTTGTCAAACGGTCGTTAATTGCCGCGCCAATGCCGTCCGCCGGAATAGGCGCAACCGCAATTGCCGCAGCATTGCTGGCATCGGCACTATGCAACGCATCAAATAACCGCGCCGCTGCCCCTGCTAAATCGCCATCCGCCGACAAATTATCATCACCCGCTACCGCACCAAATCCGATCAGCCATTCCCCCTGCGCTGCGGTATCAGCATTCAGTCGCAACGGCTTTGACGGGGCGTAATGGCTGGCCATTTGCCCTGGTGCCTCGATCATGGCATCCGATACTGCAATTGCCGGCTCGCCCAATACCGCCTGCAACATATCCTCCGTCACTGAACCGTGCCGCAAAATCTGCCATCCTGTTTCACGCAAAGCTACGATAGTCGATTCCAGCCCGTCCGAACATGCGCCGCCGTCCAGTATCATCGGCGCGGCATCCCCCAGACTGGCCAACACATGTGCAGCGCGGGTCGGGCTGATATGACCGCTGCGGTTGGCCGACGGGGCCGCAAGGCACAACCCGCTTTCATCCAGCAACGCCCGCATCACCGGATGCGCCGGACACCGTATCGCTATACTGGAAAGCCCTGCCGTCACCGCCGCTGCAATCGGAGCATCAGGCAATAAAGGCAGCACCAGCGTCAATGGCCCGGGCCAGAACGCCGCTATCAAAGCTTCGGCGCGCGCGTCAAATTCTGCCAACCGCTGTGCTGCGGTGATATCCGCTACATGCACAATTAGCGGGTTGAAATCAGGGCGACCCTTTGTGCGGTAAATTTGCGCAACTGCGCTGGCATTATTGGCATCGGCGGCAAGGCCATAAACCGTTTCGGTGGGAACCGCGACAATGCCGCCGCCGCGCAGAATCGCTGCTGCTTCGGCAATTGCCATCAAATCGCTACCGCAAATGCGGCCATTCCGTTGCGGATTTGTGCCTGTCATAGGTTCTCGCTATAGCCGTCAAAACGTATCAACACAGGATTAAATTCTCCCATGAGCTTTACCGCCCCCACGCAAGACCAGATGTTTGTGCTGCGCCATATCACTGGCATCGACGAACTGGCGGCACATGAACGTTTTGCCGACGCCACACCTGATATGGTCGAGGCAATTGTTGAGGGCGTTGGCGCGTTTGCCGCAGCGGAATTTGCGCCACTTTACCGTATTGGCGATACCGTCGGGGCCAAATTGGTGGACGGCAAAGTCGTCATGCCAGCCGGATATGTGGCGGCGTATAAAAATTACGTCGCAAACGGATGGGGATCAATCAACGCGCCATCCGAATTTGGCGGACAGGGATTGCCGTTTTCATTGGCGCTGATGGCGCTTGATTCACTAGGTGCGGCCAACATGGCGTTTGCACTTTGCCCGATATTGTCGGTCGGTTCGATTGAGTCCATATTCCACCACGGCAGCGGCGCGCAAAAGGCAACATATCTTCCCAAGCTATCCTCGGGTGAATGGTCCGGCACTATGAATCTGACCGAACCACAAGCGGGCAGCGATGTCGGTGCGCTGAAATCCACCGCCACACCGCGCAGTGATGGCACGTACCAGATTAAGGGTCAGAAAATATATATCAGCTTCGGCGATCATGACATGGCCGAAAATATCGTTCACCTTGTGCTGGCGCGCACGCCGGATGCGCCCGAAGGCACCAAAGGCATATCGTTATTCCTTGTCCCGAAATTTCAGGTGAACGAAGACGGCTCACTTTGCGCGCAAAATGATGTGCAAGTGGTTTCCATCGAACATAAAATGGGCATCAACGCATCGCCGACTTGTGTATTGCAGTTTGGCGATGTCGGCGATTGCATTGGCGAATTGATTGGGCCGGAATTTGGCGGCATGCGCGCCATGTTCACGATGATGAACAATGCGCGGATCAATGTGGGCCTGCAAGGCGTACAAGTGGCCGAGGGCGCTACACAAAAAGCGCTTTGGTTTGCAAGTGAACGCACACAATCGGCGCGGGCAAATGGCACGTCGCGTGACCCCGTGGCGATTATCGAACATCCCGATGTGCGGCGCATGTTGTTGCGCATGAAGGCCGGAACACAGGCGATACGCGGCCTGTTATATTATGCCGCCGGGCAAGTCGACCGCGCCGCGTTGAGCATAGACGGTGCACGCGAAATGGCTGATTTACTGACGCCGCTCGCCAAAACTTATGGCACCGATATGGGCAGCGAAATCGCCAGCCTGGGCATACAAGTGCACGGCGGCATGGGCTTTGTCGAGGAAACCGGCGCAGCACAATATTACCGCGATATCCGCATTGCACAAATTTACGAAGGCACAAACGGCATTCAGGCCGCCGATCTGGTGAGCCGTAAACTCGGCATGGGCGGCGGCAGCGTGATCCGCGACCATCTGGCAAGAATTGGCGCGGATGCCGTGGATGTTCCGGCGCTGCGCGCGCTGGCTGGCGCATGCAGCGAAGTCACCGAATGGATGCTGGCTGCATCTGTGGATGATAAATTAGCAGGCAGCTACGCCTATACCACCATGATGTCAGTAGCGACGGCGGGATGGTTGATGCTGAAGCAATTGCACGCGGCGCAGGCCGGATTGGCGACGGATGCGGGCAATGCGTTTTTGAAAGCCAAGGTCGTGACCTGCCGCTATTATCTGGAGGTTATGGTTCCCGAAGCGCTGTCTCTTGCCTGCAGTGCAATGGCGGGGGCGGAGCTGCTTTATGCATTGGATGCAGGCGAATTGGCGGCGTAAGACATAAGAGCTGCCCAAGTTTATCGTCATTGCGAGCGAAGCGCGGCAATCCAGGGTTAGTTTATGCACGCTCTGGATTGCCGCGCTTCGCGCGCAATAACGGCCTAGGTATATTCTATTTAAACCACCCAAAATACCCCTTTCCTACAAATATCCTCCTTTGGTATTCTGCCCAAATGACCGATAAACTTGACTATGAAGACCTAACCCCCGATTTCACCCCTGTACCCATGGCGCGCAAACGCCATGACGGCTGGACACCGCACCGGCAAAAGCAATTCCTGGCTGCGCTGGCCGCGACAGGAACCGTGGAGGCAGCGGCGCGAATGGTGGGGATGACGCGAATGGCGGCGTATAATTTGCGCAAACGGGAAGGCGCCGAAAGTTTCAGTGCGGCGTGGGATAGTGCCATTGCGATGGGCCGGGCGTTGGTGTTTGATTATGCCATGGACCGTGCCCTGAACGGCGTTACGACATTCCGGCTGCGGTTGGGCGGTGTGGTTGATATCAGCCACGGCCCTGACCGCAAAGTGATTACCAAAATGATGAAATCGCCCATTTCATATGCACCATCAAAACAGCCCCGCGCACGGTCAAGCTAAGGTTCGGACCCTAACCATACAAACTATACATTATGTTGACAGTTCCCCCGGACGTGTCGTCTATGTTTGTAAAGTTAGGGAACCAAATGCCATCTGAAACCGACCAAATCCTTTTGCGCATTGCTGCCGCTCTCGACCGGATTGCACCGCCGCCTATGCCCGCGCCCGACCTGAACGCACACGCCGCCTACCACTGGAATGGCGATGCTATGTCAGTCGTTTCGCAATTTTCGCCATTACCTATAAATTTGATTATTGGCGTTGACCGCCAACGCGATGCCATATCTGAAAATACCCATCGCCATGCCGCTGGATATGCCGCGCATGATGCGTTGTTATGGGGGGCGCGGGGCATGGGGAAATCGGCATTGGTCAAATCGGTGGTTGCCGCGTTGCAAGCGGATAAGCTGCCCGTTGCCTTGGTGGAGGCCGCCGCCGATCATGCTGCCACCCTGCCCGCTTTATTTGCCATATTGGCGCTTAGTACACGGCGCTTCATCTTGTTTATCGACGATATCGCCTTTGACGGCGACGACCATACCCCGCGCCAGTTGCGATCAATGCTGGAGGGCGGTGCAGAAGCACGGCCCGGCAATGTCCGGCTTTATGTGACGTCGAACCGCCGGAATATCGTGGACCGGAATGTGGCAGAGAATGAAGCGATCAATGCCCGCGATGCCGCAGATGACAAACTGGCCTTGGCGGACCGTTTCGGGTTAAAACTCGGTTTCCAATATCCCGATCAGGACGGATTTCTATCCATGGTGGCCGCATATGCCGCGCATTTCGGGCTAGAGTGGGACCGTGCTGATGCGCTCGCTTTCGCCCATGCCCGTGGCGGCAGATCAGGCCGTATAGCTTGGCATTATGCGGTGGAACTGGCGGGACGAGCGGGGGTAATGGTTTGAAAGTGTTTAGAGAGTATAAACAAATTTACTATGTGATTGCGGTGCTATTAAATAAATACCGTAGTGCTGAGCTTGTCGAAGTACGTCCAGCCGGCCAGCGCCCTTCAATCAACCCATCATCCCGCCGTAACCCGCCAAATCCGGTTGCCGACATCGTCACTGACAAGCAATGCGCCGTCCTTGGCAACCGTCAACATTGTCGGGCGGCCTTGCGCATTGCCGTCTTTATCCAGAAAATCGGTCAAGACGGGCACAGGCTTTCTTACAGGCTTATTATTGTCAAATTGTACAAAAACGACATCATAACCCGATGCAGGCTTGCGGTTCCATGATCCGTGCCGTGCCACAAAAGCGCCGCTGGCAAACGGTTCACCCAGTTTTGCGGTGTCGGCAAATGCCAGCCCCAATGCCGCAACATGAGGGCCAAGGGCATAGTCAGGGCGGCGTTCATAGGGGCGTTTTTCCTCACGCTCCGGCTTTACCCGCTTATCGGTATATCCGCCCCAATAATGCCAGGGCCACCCATAATCGGATGCAAACTCGACCAGCGTCAGATAGTCGGGGACGGTATCGGACCCCAACATATCGCGCTCATTCACCACGGTCCAAAGGCGGCCTTTGCTATCGAAATCCAAGCCAACGGGATTGCGCAGGCCAACCGAAAATGGCTTGCCCTTGCGCGTTGCCATGTCAAATTCAATTACCATGGCGCGCCCGCGCTCTGCGTCCAGCCCGTTCTCGCCAATGTTGCTGTTCGACCCAACGGAGATATACAGTTTCGATCCATCAGCATTTGCCCTCAGGTTGCGGGTCCAATGCATATTGGGGGCCTGCGCATTCAGGTTATAAATATTCGATGGCTTTTCAGTGATCTTGGTATCACCGTCTTTATACGGCACCGCCACCACGGCGTCGGTGTTGGCAATATACAGGCGGTCCTTTATCAACGCCATGCCAAATGGCGATTTCAGGCCGTCAATGAACACGGTCTTCAATTCCGCTTTGCCATCACCATCGGCATCGCGCAGCAACGTAATCCGGTCCGCCGACGGCACGCCCGCGCCTGCTTTATCCATCATCCAGTCGGCGACCCATGCGGTCACACCGCCGCCTTTGCTTGGCTGTTTATTTGTTTCGGCAACCAATATGTCACCATTGGGCAGGACATACATGTTGCGCGGGTGGTCAAGTCCTTGTGAGAAAAGTTCGACCTTCAATCCAGAGGCCGCCGTGGGTTTCTCGCCGTCTTTCCAGCGGTCAACACTGGCAACATTGATCGTCGGAATCGTCTGTTTGCGGGGGTTGGTAATGGCAGGCTTTGGCCCCGTCACCTGCTCCATTGGCAATAACGCGACATCTGGCCGCGTGGCCCAATATCCGATGCCGATCATAATGAGCAGTGTTATGATGGAAAGATTGCGGAAATGCTTGTTCACGATCTAATTCCTTTTACCACGTTTGCTGTCGACCGCCCAGATCGCCAAGGCAACCAGACCGCCGGATACAAATCCGATCACCATGCCTGCCGATGGCTGCCCCACATAAATGCCGCATACCGCGCCAGCAAGCATTCCTATCGCAATAAAAATGCCGCCGCCGATTGTTGTTTTGGTTTTTTCAGGTTGTTTCATATGCCGTCTTTGCCACCTTAACCGCCGCCTGCGCAAGCATCATAATCTATTTGGCTCAAGCATTTTTAAAATAGCTAACGCAGCGGTAACCAAGCGTTTTGACAAATGTAAAATCCTTTGCTGTCATAACCATTTTTGCAGCGATGATTGCCTTAAACCAACCACTGCAAACTATAACAATAGCGGAAAGCGAACCTATGTATTTGCCTCTTTATGTCGTACCAAAGGATGTAGTTGAAGCAGAAGCACTTATCGCGAATTTTGGTAAAGCGGCCGGTATCGAAGCCGCCGACCGTGCAGAGGCCAGCCGCAATATCGGCAATCACCTGCAATTTTGCCGTTGGCGTCAGATTGAACGATTGGTGATACTGCTAAGTGTCGAAACAACGCTAGGTACGGTGCATTAAAGCCTTAATCCATTGGCGT
>JANOKA010000272.1:0-3831 GCA_031418995.1 Sphingomonadales bacterium
GCTGTATCCCGGTCGCATTGATCTGGGCCTTGGCCGCGCACCGGGTAGTGATCAGCGCGTGGCACAGGCATTGTGGCGTCACCTCAGCAGCGACGGCAATGATTTTCCGCGCGAAGTGATGCAGTTGCAAAGCTATTTCGCAAATCATGATCCAGCAGGAATTATTGCCACACCGGGCGCGGGCGCAAAGGTCCAGCTCTATATCTTGGGCAGCAGCCTTTATGGAGCACAAATGGCGGCGGCGATGGGATTGCCTTATGCCTTCGCCAGTCACTTTGCACCGCAATTGCTGGATCAGGCGTTACAGGTGTACCGCGACAATTTCCGTCCCAGCGCCGTGTTAGAACGCCCCTATGCGATGGCCGCGTTCAACATCATTGCCGCCGACACCGATGAGGAAGCCGAATATCTCGCCAGTTCGATGCAGCAAAGCTTCGTCCGCCTGCGCACAGGCAACCCCGGTCAAACACCGCCGCCGATTGCCGGATACAAAGCCAGCCTGCCACCGCAACATGCCGCGATACTGGACGGCGTGCTGGAATGTAGCGCGATTGGCGGGGCGGATAAGGTCGCAGAAGGCGTCACGGCGTTTCTGGCACGGACACTTGTAAACGAGATTATCGTGACAGGGTCGGTGTTTGAGCATGCGAAACGGCGGCGCAGTTTGGAGATTACGGCGAGCGTTTTGTCGCAGCTGAATTGACATGTTACCAAATATTGGTAACAATACTCTCATGGTAACAAAAAACACATCAGTCGCTTTAGGTGACAAACTAGAGCAGTTCGCTGCAGAGCAAGTTGCGTCTGGCGCATATGGGTCCGTGAGTGAAGTCTTGCGCGCGGGAGTTCGTTTATTAGCCGAACGTGAGGCAAAGATTGAAGCGTTACGTCAAGCACTCATAGAAGGCGAAAATAGCGGAAACGCCGAGCCATGGGACTTAGAGAAATTTCTGAAAATACGCCGGTCCGGACATCGTAACGTCGCGTGAAATCAACGATCAATATCAGTCCAAAAGCGAGAGCCGATTTAGTCGAAATTTGGAATTACTCAGCGCGTGTCCATGGCCCAGCTGCTGCCGATAGCTATGTAATTGAAATTGACAGGGTGATGATTTTGGCGTTGCAGTATAGCGAAATCGGTTCAGACTATTCAGATATACGGCAAGGATACCGTAAATTGCGGTCCGGTTCGCATCTGATTTTCTATATTCCACATGACGGAGGGATAGAAATTATTCGCGTCTTACACCAACAAGCTGACATTCCCGAGCGGCTTGCCGATTAATCGGCGTTTACAGTTTGCAACAAAATCAAGAATATATTTTAGCATCTAGTGCGTTCTTTAATGCTGACCGGAACCACACTTTTATCCAACGATGCGATTGAAAATATATCACGTTCTGGCAATTGTTTCGTAACTAAAATGGGACAGTTAGTTAATTTTAGTTTTTTTGGCGGCCCTAGCACGGTAATTGTCGCTTCAGCCAATACACCATTTGATAAAATGGAATAGCCACGAATTTGGTATTTATCTGTAATTTCGATTTTTTCTGCCGTTCCAAACTTTGTCTTTATTTTGCCAAGAAACCGAGAAGAGAGAATGGGAATGTTGGCGTTTACTCCGCAAGCAGCTTTGGCGTATTGAGGCCCGGACGACCGTTGGCCGGTTGCTAGGTTGAGAGCAGTTCCAGTGCCAGCCCTGCAATCAGCTATTATGCGATCTCGCGGTGTTTCAACACGGTGCATGTCTTCTGAATGGAATTCTGCTGCCCATTCTTCAATTGTTTTGTCGTCCAGTGTTATCCTATTAATTGAATACAACGAATAGGTCGCTTTAGTTTCTCTTGATAATGCAAGCGCAGCTTCAACTCTTTTGTCTTGAGGTTGCTGTGCATCCAATGGAAACGAACAACCCAAAAGCACGGATGTTGCCAGAAATGCGTAACGCTTCATCAATAAACCCGCTTCTTCGGCTTTATATACTCCACCTCATCGGTCAGCGTAAACTCATGCACGGGACGCGAGTCCAACTTCACCGCGCCGCCCTTGCCGCCCCAGCCTTCGAATGTTGACGTGGAGTGCTTCATCCAGTTTACATCGTCGCGGGCTTCGTAATCTTCGTGCATGTGTGCGCCGCGGCTTTCTTTGCGGGCTTCGGCGCTGTGCATTGTGACCATGGCCTGCGCGAGCAGATTGTCGAGTTCCAGCGTTTCGATCAGGTCGGTGTTCCAGATAAGGCTTTTGTCGGACACGCTGACATCGGCAAGCTTGGCATACACCTTGTCCATTTGCGCTACGCCCTCGGACAGCAGCTCATTATCGCGGAACACGGCGGCGTGTTTCTGCATCGTTTGTTGCATTTCCAGCCGGATTTTCGCGGTTGGCAATGAACCTTTTGCATTGCGGAAATGGTCCAGACGCGACAGCGCGAGATCAGCCGAGTCTGCTGGCAATGGCCGGTGCGCCGTGCCGGGTTTCAGCGTTTCTTTCAAACGCAGCCCAGTTGCGCGGCCAAACACCACCAAGTCGATCAAGCTGTTTGAACCCAAACGGTTTGCGCCGTGTACCGATACACATGCGGCCTCGCCCACCGCGAACAATCCGGGGACAATCGCGTCGGGATCGCCATTTGCGGGATTAACGACTTCGCCGTGATAATTGCACGGAATCCCACCCATATTATAATGCACCGTCGGCGTTACGGGCAAAGGTTGCCGCGTTAAATCGACACCTGCGAATACTTTGCCTGTTTCAGTGATGCCCGGCAAACGCTCGGCCAAAATGGCGGGATCAATATGATCCAGATGCAGATAAATGTGATCCTTGTTAGGGCCAACGCCGCGTCCTTCGCGGATTTCCATCGCCATACAGCGCGATACAACATCGCGGCTGGCAAGATCCTTGGCCGAAGGGGCATAGCGTTCCATAAAACGTTCGCCTTCAGAATTGGTCAGATACCCGCCCTCCCCACGTGCGCCCTCGGTAATCAGGACGCCAGCGCCGTAAATGCCCGTGGGGTGGAACTGGACGAACTCCATATCCTGTAACGGCAATCCAGCGCGCAGCACCATACCGCCGCCGTCGCCAGTGCACGTATGCGCCGATGTCGCGCTGAAATAGCAGCGGCCATATCCGCCCGTGGCCAGCACGACCGAATGGCTGCGGAAACGGTGGATGCTGCCATCCTCCATACAGATGGCGATAACGCCTCTGCATTCGCCATTTTCCATAATCAGATCGATGGCGAAATATTCGACGTAGAAATCCGCGTCATATTTCAGGCTCTGTTGATAGAGCGCATGCAGCATCGCGTGACCGGTGCGGTCGGCAGCAGCGCAGGTGCGTTGCACCGGCGGGCCTTCACCCATATTCTGCATATGGCCGCCAAACGGGCGCTGATAAATTGTGCCGTCTTCATTGCGGGAAAATGGAACGCCTGCATGCTCCAGTTCATACACCGCTTGCGGCGCTTCACGCACCAAATACTCGATCGCGTCTTGGTCACCCAGCCAATCCGAACCCTTAACCGTGTCATACATGTGCCACGTCCAATGGTCGGGCGTGTTGTTGCCCAGGCTGGCTGCGATGCCGCCTTGCGCGGCAACAGTGTGGCTGCGCGTCGGGAATACTTTGGTGATGCACGCCGTTTTCAGGCCAGCCTCAGCAGCGCCCATGGTTGCACGCAGGCCGGAACCACCCGCGCCCACGACAACAACGTCATAACTATGATCAATAATCTTGTAAGCTTCAGGCATCAGACTTGCGCTCCGGTAAAGGCGATTTTGGCAATTGAGAAAATGCCGAAGGCTGCGGCAGTGACGACATAAAAAT
>JANOKA010000273.1:0-3053 GCA_031418995.1 Sphingomonadales bacterium
CAATACCACTACCTTGCTTAAAACAAAAGCTCAGGTGATGGATTGACCTTCGGTCGTCTTCGGCTCCCGCCTTCGCGGGAATGACATTGCTGTTTTTCAAGAATTGGCTTTTAAATGTAAACACCACCTAGAACACACCCATCGCCAAACCCGATGCCATGGCCGCACCCATATTCCGCGCGTTGTTCAGATCATGCTCACCGATACTCTTCGCCGTTAATATCGCTTCGGGTTTTTGCGCATGGGTGCACACAATCGCGCTTTCCATCGCTTTTTTCAGTCGCCATCCGGTGGCAATACGCTCCGCTTGCCGCACGGCATTCGACCCATCGGACCCTGCACATACGATAATAGCGTAGGCGCGGCCCTCAATCTGTCCAAGGCAGGGATAATAGCAGCGGTCGAAAAACGCTTTCATCACGCCGCTGATCGCTGCCAGATTTTCCGGGAATACAAATATATACGCATCGGCTGCGATCATCAATTCGGGCGTAGCATCGCTGGCATGGACCAAACGCACGTCTGCCTCCCCTGTATCGCTTGCGCCGTCTGCTGCAGCGCTTGCCAGCGCGCCCGCGCCTCCGGTCATACTGTCCCAGATGATAAGTAGCGTCTTTGTCATAGATGCAACATGGCGGCGCTGCAAAAAAACGCAAACGTTGTTTATATCATTGCGTTTGCACCTTCGTATTTGCACCATTGCCAATCGGGCCTAAGACAAGATGACAGGGCAGTTGATATAAGGAGTAGAAACATGCGTATCATTCCATTGGCTGCATTGGCCGTTTTTTCGCTGGCCATCATCGCGCCGATTGCAGCGCAAGATGCCGGACAAAATACTGGGCAAGATAAACCCGCCGCGCCGCTATTGCCCGGGCAAGAGGATGCAGGCCGCGTAACGGCGGGGACCTATCAAACCGATCCCTTGCACAGCTTGGTCGGGTACCGCGTCAATCATCTGGGCTTTAACGATTATTTTGGTGTGTTTGGCGATGTCACCGGAACGCTAACCATAGATCCAGCCAATCTGAATGCGGCCAAGGTTGATGTCACTATTCCTTTGTCAGGGCTATCCAATGCCAGCGCCAAATTAACCGAACATATGAATGGCAAGGATTTTTTTGATAGCGCGCAGTTTCCATCGGTGCGGTTTGTGTCGACCAAAGTAACCGCTGAGGGACGCGGCGCGTTGATTGAGGGCGACCTGACCATACGCGGCGTCACAAAATCGGTCACACTGGACGCGGAATTTACCGGCGCGGGAACCAACACGTATAACAAAATGGACACCGTCGGGTTCGAGGCCACCACCGCGATCAAGCGCAGCGATTTCGGCATGGGATATGGCGTACCGTTTGTGTCGGACGAGGTACGGCTTGGCATCACTGTCGCATTTGAAAAGGCGCAGTAAAATTACCAATTCGGTTCTGAATATCACCAGCTCGATCACGGGGCAGGCATGGCGCTGGCGCAGCGTGGACGTGGACGCGCGTGATCCCGGTTTTGCGCCCGATGATCTGGTCACGCAATTGCTGATGGCGCGCGGCGTGGCGCGCGATGATCTGGACCGTCACCGTGACCCAACCATTCGCGGGTTTATGCCCGACCCGTCGATATTCCAAGACATGGACGCCGCAGCACAGCGCTTGGCCGATGCGGTGCAAGCGGGCGAACAGATGACCGTGTACGGCGATTATGATGTCGACGGCGCAACCAGCGCGGCGTTGCTGATCCGGTTGATGCGCATGCTGGGTCTTGATGCTGGTTATTACATACCCGACCGACTGATGGAAGGATATGGCCCCAGCGGAGAGGCTTTGGTGCGCATTGGCGAGAGCGGCAGCCGGTTGATCGTGACCGTTGATTGCGGCGCAATGGCCTATGATGCGCTGTCGGAGGCGAAAGCGGCGGGATTGGAAGTGATCGTCGTCGATCACCATAAATGCGGCGCAGTGCTGCCCGCTGCCTTTGCGCTGGTTAATCCGAACCGTCTGGATGAAACAGACGATGCAGCGGCGCATGGCCATCTGGCCGCTGTGGGCGTCGCGTTCCTGCTGGGCGCGGCGATCATCCGCACTTTGCGCGGGCGCGGATTTTTTGAAGGCCGCCCCGAACCCAAAATCATGGAGCTGCTGGATCTGGTCGCGCTGGGCACGGTTGCCGATGTGGCAAAGCTACAGGGGCTGAACCGGGCGTTTGTAGCGCAGGGGTTAAAGATTATGGCACAGCGGCGCAACATTGGCATGACCGCATTGATCGAGGCCAGCCGCTTGACCCGTGCACCGATATGTTCCGACCTTGGCTTTGCATTGGGGCCGCGCATTAACGCAGGGGGGCGCGTGGGCAAATCCGATCTGGGCGTGCGGTTGCTGACGACGCTGGATCATGAAGAAGCACGTGGTATCGCGGCTGAACTCAATGTCTTGAACGAAGAACGGCGTGCAATTGAAGCTGCAGTGCAAGAAGAGGCGGAACGGATGTTGCCTGCGCAGCACAACCGCGCCGTCATATTGCTGGCCGGAAATGGCTGGCATCCCGGCGTGATTGGTATCGTTGCCGGACGAATCAAGGAAAAAACTGGAAAGCCCGCAATCGTCATTGCGGTTGACGAACACGGCGTGGGCAAGGGATCGGGCCGGTCCATTGCTGGGGTCGATCTGGGTGCAGCCATCATCGCAGCGCGGGATGCGGGGTTGCTGGTCGCAGGCGGCGGCCACGCGATGGCGGCGGGGCTGACGATAGATGCAGAAAAAGTGGACGCGCTTGCCGATTGGCTGGACGAACGCCTGTCCGCTGACATTGGCCGGGCATCGTCGGATCAGGCGTTGCTGGTCGATGCCGTGCTGTCCCCGGGCGGCCTGAATCCTGCCTTCATTGACGCGATGGAGGGCGCAGGCCCCTACGGCATGGGATGGCCCGGGCCGCGTATTGTTACAGGGCCGGTGCGCGTGGTAAAATGCGATATCGTGGGCAAGGATCATGTGCGCGCCATCGTGTCGGGCGATGACGGCCGATCATTCAAAGCCATGGCATTTCGGCAGGGCGAAACCGAA
>JANOKA010000274.1:0-6676 GCA_031418995.1 Sphingomonadales bacterium
AGCATTACATTGGACCGGGGCGCGGCGCATCTGAAGGATGAACTGATGCCGAAATATGCCGAGATGATTTACAACGGTTTCTGGTTCAGCCCGGAACGCGAGATGCTGCAAGCCGCCATTGACCATAGCCAAGCTTTGGTATCAGGAACGGTGCGGCTGAAACTGTATAAGGGCAATGCCAGCGTTGTGGGCCGCAAATCGCCAAACAGCCTGTATAGCGAAAAGGTTGTGACGTTTGAGGATGATGCAGGTGCGTACGACCAAAAGGACGCTGAGGGTTTCATCAAACTGAACGCGCTGCGGCTGAAATTACTCGGCAAACGCGGACAGCTTTAACCCTCACGGCTTTTTAACCAATTGCCGTTAAATGCGGAGGCGTGAAAACGCCGCACGCCGCCACCGCCGACCCACGGCCCAAATCCGCTGTCAGCCATGGTGCGGGGGTTTGCGGTATGATTGGCTTGTTCATCGCTGTCATGGTCGCGCGCAATTTTGGCGTGATCGCAGAGGCTATCCACTTTCCCATGCTCACCGAATTTGGCGGCAAATATCCCGCCACTGCCGATGGGCCGTATTCCGCATTGATCGCGGTTGCATTGTGCGGTCTGCCGATGATCGGGTGGTCGATATTCAAGGACAAGGTCCATCTGCGCCCTTCAACGGGTATAAACTGGGCGCAAAAGCGCGCTGTTGCAGATGTTCTGGACGACAGCATCGTCAAGATCGCGGGGCTGTGGGCGACATGGGCGTTGATCGCGGCAATATATTGCATGTTCCGGTTCTACTGGCGCGACGCGTATATGTTTTCGATGGAGATATTCCAGTATGCCATCATTCCGATGGTGCTGCTGTCTGTGCCCTATATCATTTGGCTCGACCGGTTTCTGGTCAACCGCCGCGATGGCGCATGGCATTTTGGCGCGTGGCTCGCGGGGCGTGATGATTGGGACAGGCAAGAGATCCTGCATCATATGCGTGCCTGGGCCGTCAAAGGTTTTTTCCTGGCGTTCATGATTTCGATTGTACCGGGCGGATTTCAAAGCGCGGTGACAACGGATTTTTCGGGTATCACCCGCAATCCGGTGTTGCTCGCCAACAGCCTGATTGGCCTGATGTTTCTGGTCGATGTCCAGTTTGCCACCGTCGGTTACATGGTCACCATGAAGCCGCTGGACGCACATATCCGCACCGCAAACCCCTATTTGGCAGGCTGGATGGCGGCATTGCTGTGCTATCCGCCGTTCATTTTGATGAACGATAGCGGCGTATTGAACTATCACATCAACACCCGCGACTGGGATTATTGGTTCGCAGGCCATTCGGTGCTTTTGTATGTTTGGGGCGCGATCTTGGTGATCCTGACCGGAATTTACGCATGGGCCACTGTGGCGTTTGGTCCGCGTTTTTCCAACTTGACCAATCGCGGCATATTGACCCATGGCCCCTATAGCTGGACGCGCCATCCCGCCTATCTCAGCAAGAACCTGTATTGGTGGCTGGCGTCGATGCCGTTTCTGGTGACCAGCGGCAGTATGACCGATATGATCCGCAACACCGCGATTATCGCCATTGTCAGCGGGATATATTATTGGCGCGCCAAGACCGAGGAAAAGCATTTGATGGCCGATCCAGCCTATGTTGAATATAGCGCATGGATGGGCCGCAACGCCCCGATACCGCAATTGTTCGCATGGGCAAAGCGGATGGCCGGAAAGCGTGTTCGCGCCCAAATTCCACAGGCCGAACCCGCCGAATAGGACTGCCAAACGCGGCGCTTTAATCGCTCGGTTAAACATGCTACGCTCTACCTCAACAGATCGAGGAGAGTCGAAATGCATGACATGGTTATACGCGGCGGGTTGGTGGTTGACGGCACAGGTACAAAGCCGTTTGCCGCCGATGTGGCAATTGACGGGGGCCTTATCACCCGCGTTGGTAACGTCGAAAATAAGGGCCGCGAAGAGATTGACGCGAGCGGAAAAATCGTCACGCCCGGCTTTGTCGACATCCACACGCATTATGATGGCCAAGCCACATGGGACGCCGAAATGGCTCCGTCCAGCTGGCACGGCGTCACCACCGTCGTCATGGGCAATTGCGGCGTCGGCTTTGCCCCCGCACGCCCCGACCGCCACGAATGGCTGATTAGCCTGATGGAGGGCGTGGAGGATATTCCTGGAACAGCTCTTGCCGAGGGGATGAAATGGAACTGGGAAACTTTCCCCGAATATCTGACCGCATTGGAAGAATTGCCGCGCACCGTTGACGTTGCCACGCATGTCCCGCACGGCGCAGTCCGCGCCTATGTGCTGGGCGACCGGGAGATGCCGGGCGCAATTCCCACCGCCGATGACATTGCCGAAATGTCGCGTATCGTGGAGGAAGGCATTCGTGCCGGAGCCTTGGGTTTTTCCACCAGCCGCACCGTGCTGCATAAATCCATCGACGGGGAGCTGGTCCCCGGAACCACCGCCACACCCGAAGAATTGATCGCGATTGGCCGCGCCATGGGCCGCGTCGGATATGGCGTGTTTGAAATGGCCAGCGATATGAAACGCGAATGGAATGAATTCGGCTGGATGGGCGCGCTTAGCCGCGAAACAGGTCTGCCCGTTACCTTTGCCGCGCTGCAGTCCATTGCCAAGGAACTGCCGCTGGAGGAACAGATTAGCGAGATGCGCGCACAGAATGATAATGGCGCCAATATCGTGGCGCAGATTGCGCTGCGCGGAAACGGCATCATCATGGCGTGGCAGGGCACGGTCCACCCTTTCAAATTCAAATCTGCTTGGGCAGAAATTGACGCGCTGCCGTGGGATCAGCAATATGCGCGCCTGTCGGATCCCGCATTCAAGGCGCAGCTTCTGGCCGAGCAAAGCGTTATCCCCGAAAGCGACATTGCCGATTTCTTGCGCATCGTTGCAGGCGGCTGGCCTGTGCAGTTCGAGATGGATGACGATTTCAATTACGAGCCGAAGATGGACGAAAGCATCATGGCGCGTGCGGCCGCGGCGGGGGTATCGCCGGATGAATATGCTTATGACTTGCTGATGAAGGACGATGGAAAGGGCTTCATCTATTTCCCGATCCTGAATTACCGCGACGGCAATCTGAACTTTTTGGAAGACCTGCAAATCAGCGATGATTGCGTCAACAGCCTGTCCGATGGCGGCGCGCATTGCGGCACAATCTGTGACGCGGCCAGCCCCACATTCATGCTGCAACATTGGGTCCGCGACCGCGACGGAATGCGCATCACATTGGAAAACGCGGTCAAACGCCAATGCTATGACACCGCACGGCTGTACGGCCTGAACGATCGCGGCATATTGAAACCGGGATATATGGCCGACGTCAACGTGATCGACATGGCCGCGATTAAGCTGGGCAAGCCATGGCTGGCATTCGACCTCCCTGCGGGCGGCAAACGCTTGCTGCAAAAAGCCGACGGCTATGTCGCCACGATCAAATCGGGCGTCGTGACGTTTCGGGATGGCGTGATGCAAGGGCCGACGCCCGGCGGCCTTATTCGCGGGCCGCAAAGCGTGGAAATGATGGAAGCGGCGGAATAAATCCGCCGCGCCGCCCGTCCGGTGCTGCACATGCTGGCCCACCCGCAAGGCCGCTAAGTTTACAAACAGTGCCAACTCGTATGGGGAAACTGTCAACATAGTGTATAGTTTGTCTGGCTAACCGGAACGCGGCACGGGGCTTGGCAAAGCGCCTGTTCGCGCCCGCTCATGGATATGGCGGCGTAATGCCGCAGAGGTATGAATACGGTTCATCGCGCGTGGCTGACAGACCATTTCCTATATTGCAACGTGGGATTTTGGGGCGGATGCCGCATTCCATAGATACCCTGTCGCGCGCTTCGCGTGAAACCAATTGCATGGCTGTGGGGGCAGGATGGAGATATAGTATTAAATGCAACCTATCAGAATTGTCGCTTCAAATCGGAGCGCCCTATTTCATATTTGACATAACTACGGCAATGCCGTATTAATGCGGGATATGCATACGGTTGTCGAAACGCCTACTTTCCTTGCTGCTGCCGCAAAAGCGGGGATGAGCGAAGCCGACAGGCAACGTGCGGTTGATATTATTGCGGCCAACCCGCAGGCCGGGGACGTAATTTCTGGCGGCGGCGGTGTCCGTAAAGTGCGCGTACCGCGTGAGGGGACGGGTAAGTCGGGCGGTTATCGTGTGCTGACATATTATATGACGGATGATGAGCCCGTATTTTTGATCTCGATATTGAACAAAACGAAACAGGCAAATCTCTCCGCATCACAAAAGGATGGAGTGAAGGCTGTGGCAAAGGAAATTCGGAATGAACGATAATGCGATGGGCGTTAATGTGATGGACGATGAAGATTTTGGCGATTTGATTGCAGGGCTGAATGATGTCCGCGATTACCGTGCCGGAAAGCGCGATGGCTTTACCGCGCATGTTCCCGCCAATGTCGACGTGCGCTCAATCCGTGCGCAGGCCAAACATACGCAGGAAAGCTTTGCCCGCACATATGGCTTCAGCGTGTCTGCGGTGCGCGATTGGGAACAAGGCCGCCGCCAACCCGAACGCGCAGCGCGCATATTGCTAGCCATGATTGCGGAAGAGCCAGATACGGTGCAGCGGGTTATGGAGCGGATTTGAGGGGGATTAGCTAAGGGCTCTTCATCTATTCAGAGACTTGCGTAACTAGAATATGACTGGCAATAATGCTTCTAAATTCTAGGGGGCCAATCAATGTCTGCTGTAAAAATTCCTAAAAAAACGCATGACCGTTTGATTGCGGGACTAAAAAAATACCAACCTATAGTGAGAAAACTTCGCGAACGGGACATTTCTGAAGCAGATACAGTAACTGTCATCAAGGATATGCTTACGGAGATTTTTGGATATGATAAATATCTTGAGCTGACGAGTGAACAACAAATCAAAGGTACATTTTGTGACCTTGCCATTCGGGTTGAAGGAAAAATTCATTACTTGGCTGAAGTTAAATCAGCAGGCACAAACTTGAATGATAACCACCTTCGTCAAGCCGTAAATTATGGAGTGCATGAAGGCATTGACTGGATTATTCTTACTAACGCAATTGAATGGAAAATTCACAAAGTTAAATTTTCACAGCCTGTCAGTCATGAAGAAGTGTTCAGCTTTGATATGGGCGAGCTATCTTCGCGCTCAAATGATGATCTTTCTTTGCTATTTATGCTTTGCCGTGAAAGTATTTCGTTAGACTCCTTGGCAGAATATCACAGGCAAGCTCAGATAATGAACCGCTACGTTATCGCTGAACTTGTTCAGTCGGATGGAGTGGTGACATCATTAAGACGGGAATTTCGCAAACTTTTTCCAAGTGTAAAAGTTACCGATGATAGCATTCGTTCCATGTTGACCAACGGCGTTTTGAAGCGGGATACATTGGATGGAGATCCACCGAAAGAAGCAAAAGCTATGGTGAAAAAAGCGTTTTCTGCTGCCGCTAGAAAAGCTGCTAAAGCTAACGCATAAATAACTGCTTTTCGTCAAAGCTCCACATTGGGCGGAACCCCTCTAACCCACCATCACCCCCCCAACACATCCCGCTTCCCTCGGCAAATGCGCGATGACGCTTAGATAGGCGGATGCGGTGGCGTCGGGTTGGCGGCGGCCTTGTTCCCATCCTTTTAACGTGGCCAGTGGAATGCGGTACGTGCTGGAAAAATCACTTTGTGAAAGGCCCAGCCCTTTGCGGATGGCGCGCACGTCGGGTACGTCAATCACATGCACCCGCGCCGCCCTTGACATCCACTCCAGCATGTCGCATACAAACGACAATGTATCGCGTTGAACGAACTATCGAGTTTCAAAACTGGCTCGACGGGCTTCGTGACCGAATGGCGCAGAAACGCATTGCTATGCGAATCAGGCGTATCGAAACTGGGCTGCTTGGCGACTGGAAAACGGTTAGTGACGGTGTGAGCGAGTTGCGGATCGATCATGGGCCGGGATATCGCGTTTATTTCACGATACGTGAACAAGTGATCGTAATATTACTATTTGGAAGCGACAAAAGCGATCAGGATCGAGCGATAAAACTAGCTAAGGAGCTAGCGAAGACGATCTAGAATTTTCTGGAGGACTGCCCGACCTCGGAGTTTAAGGACATTGGAGTTTGTAGATGACAAAACTAGTTAAAATGCCCTTCGATGCGGCGAAATATATTACCGAAGCCGGGGATGTGGTCGAATTTCTCAACGACGCATTTGAAAGTGGTCACCCACCTTATATTGCGGCCGTGCTGGGCGATGTTGCCCGCAGCGAAGGCATGACCAAACTTGCAGAAAAAACCGGAGTCAATCGGCAAGCCCTGTACACTGCGCTCTCTGAAAACGGCAATCCTACGCTGGAAACGCTGTTGAAGGTGATGACCGCTCTCGGTATTCGGTTGAAGTGCGAGGCCGTGGAGCAGTCAAAGGCGGCGTAATTATAGGCCCTACATTATCGACATCATCTCGCCCAAAGTACCACTTTGGGCGAAACTGTTACACCCGCATCGGCATCAATACATATAACGCCGCGCTCTTGTCATTCTCGCGGATCAGCGTCGGGGCGCTGCCGTCTGCCAAATGCAGCTCGACTGTGTCGCCTTCGATCTCGCTCAATATGTCCATCAAATACCGCGCGTTG